>DAOMXG010000236.1:0-1777 GCA_035436995.1 Beijerinckiaceae bacterium | reverse complement strand
GACCAGCTCGTGCAGCCTGTGCTGCAGGGCGTCGGTGACGGCCGCGCCCACCACGCTTGACGTCCTCGACCTGCGGCCCAGCCTCATCCGCAACCGGACCTTGCGCCGTGATGCGCGCCGAAGCGCTGCCGGCAAAAAGCCCGGCCAGAAGGAGGCCCGCGCCTCCGGCAATCAGATGCCTACGATCCATGATCATAGTCCTCCATGCCTGTCTTGGCGAGACCGCCAGCACCAGCCTCGCCTTCTGTCGATGAACGGAGGATGACGCGGGGGCCGACGCTGCCAGTGGTCCATCGTCGCATCGGCAGGGACCTGCGTTCTGTGCGCCAGCGCACCGGCAAGGTTGCGTTCCCGCGTCGCCACGGTAACCTTGTGCGATGCAGACCGGTTCCGACGACGACAACGACCGCATCGTGATCCTGGCCAAGCGAATCGGCCGCACGCTCGGCTATCTGTTCGTCGGCTATCTCATCTTTTCACTCGGCCAACTCGCGCGCCTGTGGTGAAGCCATGACGGATCAAGCTCTGCCCTGGCCCGCTGCCCGCGCCCCCTCGCTCGAAACCTTCGAGGTCATGGCGGCGGCGGCCTTTGACCGGCTGCCCGCCGGATTTCGCAAGTTGTGCGAAGGCGTGATCATCCAGGTCGCCGATTTTCCCGACGACGAGACCATGGATGACATGCAACTGGAAACGCCGTTTGATATCCTCGGCCTGTTTCGCGGCATCGGCCTGGCGCAGGCACCGGCGATGATGGAAACCGGCCAGTTCCCCAACATGATCTGGCTCTACCGCCGGCCGATCCTCGACTACTGGGCCGAGCATGACGAAACGCTCGGCAAGATCATCACGCATGTGCTGGTGCACGAGATCGGCCATCATTTCGGCCTGTCGGATGCGGATATGGAGGCTATTGAGGCGCAGGTGAGCTGAAAGGCTGGTGAAATGCGCATCCGCACCACGTCCGGCTTGCGCCCTGTGCGCATTTCGCTATCAAGCCTGCAAAGGTTCTCCAACAGTCCGGGTATGTCATGCAGCCTTTCACCAAGCTCACTGCCGTCGCCGCCCCGATGAAAGTGGTCAATGTCGACACCGACATGATCATTCCCAAGCAGTATCTCAAGACGATCAAGCGCACCGGTCTCGGCAAGGCGCTGTTCTCGGAGATGCGCTATCGCGAGGATGGCGGCGAGAACCCCGACTTCGTGCTCAACAAGCCGGCCTATCGCAACGCCCAGATTCTGGTGGCGGGCGACAATTTCGGCTGCGGCTCGTCCCGTGAGCATGCGCCCTGGGCGCTGCTCGATTTCGGCATCCGCTGCGTGATCTCGACCTCGTTCGCCGACATCTTCTACAACAATACCTTCAAGAACGGCATCCTGCCGATCAAGGTCAGCCAGGCCGAACTCGACAAGCTGTTCGACGATGCCGAGCGTGGTGCCAATTCGACGCTGACGATCGATCTCGAGGCACAGGAAATTCGTGGCCCCGATGGCGGTGTCATCCGGTTCGACATCGATCCGCATCGCAAGCACTGCCTGATCAACGGCCTCGATGACATCGGCCAGACGTTGCAGAAGGTCGGCAGCATCGACGCTTACGAGGCCAGGGCGGCAGCGGCGCGCCCATGGGCCTAGATCACGCCGCATTTTGATGGAATCATCAAAATGCGGATAACGTGATCGGTATCAATAAGTTGGAGCATGTCTTCAGCGATTGACCGGTATCCACTTAATCGCGACATGCTCTAAGGCGCGTGGGGATTTGGGATTCCCATTTG
>DAOMXG010000235.1:0-2009 GCA_035436995.1 Beijerinckiaceae bacterium | reverse complement strand
GAAACCGAAGGCATCCGGATCGTCGATCGCCACCCCGTCGACCGCAACGATCACATCGCCGGCTTTGAGGCCCGAGACGGCGGCCGGGCTGTCCTTGACAACGCTGGCGACCAGCGCCCCCACCGGCCGGTCGAGGCCGAGACTGTCGACCATTTCGGCGCCCACCGGTTGCATCTTGGCGCCATACCAGGGCCGGACCACCTTCTGGGCGCCGGTGCGGGCGCTGGCCACCACCACCCGCACCATGTTGGCCGGAACGGCAAAGCCGATGCCATGGCTGCCCCCCGATTTGGAATAGATCGCCGTATTGATGCCGATCACCTGCCCCTTCACATCGACCAGCGCGCCGCCCGAATTGCCGGGGTTGATCGCCGCATCGGTCTGGATGAAGAACTGGTAGTCCGACACATCGACATGGGTGCGCGCCAGCGCCGAGATGATGCCCTGCGTCACCGTCTGGCCGACGCCGAACGGATTGCCGACCGCCAGCACGATGTCGCCGACTTCCAGCGCGTCGGAATCGCCCAGCTCCAGCGCGGGGAATGTCTCGCGCGCCTTGATTTTCAGCACGGCTAGATCGGTCTTTGGATCGCGCAGCAGGATATCGGCCTCGAACTCACGCCGGTCGGCCAGCGACACCTTCACCTGAGTCATACCCTCAATGACATGATGGTTGGTGACGACGATGCCATCCTCGCCGACGATGACGCCGGAGCCGACCGATTGCTGCACCCGTTCGCGCGGCAGCCGCCCGCCGAACAGTTCGCGGAAGAACGGATCATCGAGCAAGGGATGCCGCGCCTGCTGCTCGCGCCGTTCGCCATAGACATTGACCACCGCCGGTCCGGCCTTCTTCACCACCGGGGCGAAGGACAGGGTCACCTCGGCGCGGCTGCTGGGTGCCTCGCGGCCTGCCGATTGTGCCTGTGCCTTCGCTCCGAGCGCGCCGAGCCAGAGGGTGATGCACAGGATGCGGACGAGAGAACAGCGCATGGCAGGTCCTGGGGATAAGACGAAATCGGGGTAGCACACCTGATGCACCAAGTCTCATACCAAAAAGTCATTGAAAATGACTCTTTGGTGCAACTCACAAATTTCTCATCTCATTGATAAAAATGAGAAATTTTTGAAACGAACCAAGTCGCGGCGAGTTCCTCGCCTTGCGACTTGGTCTTACGGCTCCTGCAACCCATGTCATCAAGCTGTCATGAAACGCCCCTAGGGCAACACCAGTGACACCTCGCTGGTCCGCCGGCGACCCCACGGAGACAGAACGATGCTGAGAACGACCCTTCTTGCCGCTGCGGCGATCCTGCCGATGACGGCGACCGCCACGCTGGCCCAGGGAGCAAAACTGGTCGCCATCGACGGTTCGTCGACGGTGTTCCCGGTGATGGAGGCCGTTGCCGAGGAATTCCAGAAGGCCAAGAAGGGCCAGGTCCGCGTCACGGTCGGCATTTCCGGCACCGGCGGCGGCTTCAAGAAATTCTGCCGCGGCGAGACCGACATTTCCAACGGCTCGCGCCCGATCCTCAAGTCCGAGATCGAGGATTGTCAGAAGAGCGGCGTCGAGTTCTTTGAACTGCCGCTGGCCTTCGACGCGCTGACCGTCGCCGTCAGCCCGAAGAACACCTTCCTGAGCTGCGTGACCACCGAACAGCTCAAGAAGATCTGGGAACCCGCCGCGCAGGGCAAGGTGACCAAGTGGAAGGACGTCGATCCGTCCTGGCCCGATGCGCCGATGAAGCTGTTTGGCGCCGGCGCCGATTCGGGCACGTTCGACTATTTCACCGAGGCAACGGTCGGCAAGGCCAAGTCAAGCCGCGGCGACTTCACCGCTTCGGAAGATGACAATGTGCTGGTGCAGGGGATCGAACACGACGCCAATTCGCTCGGCTACATTCCCTTCGCCTATTACGCGCCGCATGCCGACAAGATGAAGGCGCTGGCGGTCGACTGGGGCAAGGGTCAGGGCTGCGTCAAACCCTCGCTCGAAAACGTGCTGGCCG
>DAOMXG010000234.1:0-2117 GCA_035436995.1 Beijerinckiaceae bacterium | reverse complement strand
GCCACAGCCGCTGCAACCGGGGAACGGCACCGCTGCCCAGCCACCGGTTGCCGCGCTGCCGACGGCCGGAACACCCAAGGGCGACTTCGATATTGCCAGCGCCGTGCTGGATCGCGGTGAACTCGATGCGGCCGAAGCAGCCTTCCGTGACTTCGTGAAGAAATATCCCAAGGACAAGCTCAAGCCGGATGCCTTGTTCAATCTCGGCGAGAGCTTCTATCGCCGCAACCGCTATCGCGAGGCGGCGGAGCAGTATCTGGTGATCACCACCGAACATGGCCAATCGGGCCGGGCGGCCGAAGCGATGCTGAAGCTGGGCATGAGCCTGCGCGGCCTGGGGGCCACGGCGGAAGCCTGCGGCACCTATGGTGAAGTCGGCAAGAAGTATCCCAAGGCGTCTGCGGCGGTGAAACAGGCGGTCGAGCGCGAAAAGAAGCGCGCCCAATGCGCGGCCTAGACGCCGAGCCAGTCACCCAAGCCGAAGCGGCGGTGCTGTTCGGGCGCTTCGATCCTCTCGAATCTGTCGCTCTGGCGGTTTCCGGCGGTCCCGATTCCACGGCGTTGCTGGGCCTCTGGGCCGGTTGCCGGCGCGGACGCGGCGATGTGGTGGTCACGGTTGATCATGGCCTGCGCCCCGAGGCACGCGGTGAGGCCGAGGCTGTGGGGCGTTTTGCCCGCCGGCTGGGGCTCGAACATGTCGTGCTGACCTGGGACGGCGACAAGCCGGCCAGCGGTGTGCAGGAGGCGGCGCGGCGGGCGCGCTATAGCCTGATGCGTGCCTTCGTGCAGGCGCGCGGGTTGCAAGGCGTTGTCCTCGCCCATACGCGCGACGATCAGGCGGAAACCGTGCTGATGCGGCTGGTGCGCGGGTCAGGCCTGCGAGGGCTGGCCGGAATGACGGAATTCTCCAACCTTGACGGCCTGTCCCTGTTGCGACCGCTGCTGGCGGTGAGCAAGGCGCGCCTGGTGGCGAGCTGCGAGGCCAATGGCTGGCCGTTTATCCGCGATCCAAGCAACGAGAACGCCGCTTTTCTGCGGCCGCGCCTGCGCCGGCTGATGCCGCTGCTCGCTGCCGAAGGGCTGACCGCAGAGCGGCTTTCGGTGCTGGCAGAGCGGGCGGCTGAGGCCGATTTCCTGCTCGATCATGTCGCCCGATCGGCCCTCATCGATAGTGACGCTGCCCTGCGGGGGCGCAAGGCCGGATATGGCGCGGTCCATGCGCCGACCATGCTTGGCAAGGGGCGCGAGAAAGCGGTACGCATGCTCAGCCTGGCAATCCGGGGCTACGATCCCGAAGCAGTACCCGTCCTTCTGCTGGAGCGGCTGGAGGCGCTGGCCGAGCGGTTGCTCGCGGCCTTCGAAGCCGGCCGGCCGCATACGGGCACCATCGCCGGCTACAAGGTGCGGCTTGAAGGCGATATCGTGCGCATTTCTCCTGCCCCGCCGCGCAGGCGGTTAAGCTAATCACACGGGATCAGGCGCCGATAGCTTGGCAAGGGAGCACAGCGCGCCTAAATAGGCTTATGATCGCGCGCGTCGGCTGCGCCGCCCAACCATGTCTGGATAGGTCATGAACTCGAATTTCCGCAACTTCGGCATCTGGATCGTCATCCTCCTGCTGGTGTTCGCGCTGTTCACCGTGCTGCAGGGCCAGGGCGGAAGGTCGGTCGGCGCCGATACGCCCTACAGCCGTTTCCTTGACGACCTTGACGCCGGCAAGATCGCGCGGGTGACGATTGCACGCGATGAAATTACCGGCATGACCACCGATGGCCGCAATTTCCAGACGCGGGCACCGTTTGATCCGAAGCTGGTCGAGCGGCTGCATGAGAAGAAAATCGAATTCAATGTCGTCCCGCCGAATACCGATTCGCCGTGGTATTACCAGCTGCTGTTCAACTGGCTGCCGCTGATCGTGTTTCTCGGCGCCTGGATCTTCATGTCGCGGCAGATGCAGAATGGCGCCGGGCGGGCGATGGGTTTTGGCAAGTCCAAAGCCAAGCTGCTCACCGAGGCGCATGGACGCGTGACGTTTGATGATGTCGCCGGCATCGACGAGGCCAAGGAGGACCTGCAGGAGATCGTCGAGTTCCTGCGCGATCCGCAGAAGTTCCAGC
>DAOMXG010000233.1:0-2356 GCA_035436995.1 Beijerinckiaceae bacterium | reverse complement strand
AGACGGCGGCGCCGGGTGGGCTGGGCGACCTCGTCGGCTCGATCCTCGGTCAGGCAGCGGGCGGCGCACGCGATGCAGCGCGCGATGCCAATGCGGCGACAGGTGCCTCGGATATGCTCGGCCAGTTGATCGAACAGGCGACCGGCAAGAAGCTTTCGCCCGACATGCTGAACCAGATCCAGGAGATGATCGCCAACAACCAGCTTGCCGCCGGCGCTGCGGCAGGCGGCCTCGGCGGGCTGCTGCTCGGCACCAAGTCGGGTCGGAACATTACCGCCACGGCAGCCAAACTTGGCGGCATGGCGCTGATCGCCGGGCTCGCCTACAAGGCCTACAACAACTACATTCAGGGCAAGCCGCTGATCAAGACGGGCGAGGCGGTGACGCTGCCGCCCAAGAATTCGGCGTTCCACCCTGATGCCGGCGATGTCAACCAGAACGCGACGCTGATGCTGCGCGGCATGATTGCGGCCGCCATGTCGGATGGCAAACTCGAGGAAGCCGAGAAGAAGGTCATCCTGGGCAGTCTGGAAGCGCGTGGCCTGGATCAGGATGCAGTCGATTTCATCAACCAGGAAATCGCTCAGCCTGCCGACATCGCTTCGCTGGCCGAAGGGGTGCAGGGACCGGAGCAGGCGACGGCACTCTATACCGCCTGCCGCCTCGCCATCGACCTCAACAACAAATACGAGAAGCGCTTCATGGAAGATCTCGCCGAGGCGCTCGGGCTTGATGACGTGCTCAAGCAGCAGGTCGAATCGGCCGCTGTCTCGGTGCGTCCGGCCTGAGAGGCGGGCGCCAAATCAGGGAATTGAAACGGCGGGGCAACCCGCCGTTTTTCATGTGAGGTCCAGCTTCATGCCCTCGTGGCTGGCGATGAATCCGAGCCGTTCATAAAAGCGGTGGGCAGCCGGACGGCGTTTGTCGGTTGTGAGTTGCACCAGCGTGCAGCCGCGCCGCCGGCATTCCTCGATCGCCCAGCGCATCATGGCCTCGCCGTAGCCGCGATTGCGACAGGAGGTGGCGATCCTGACGCTCTCGATCTGGCCGCGCCAGGCGCCCCTGCGCGACAGGCCGGGGATGAAGGTCAGCTGAAAGTAGCCGACAAGGATGCCGGCCTCCTCCATGACGACGGCCAGATTGTTGGGATCGGCAGCTATCGCGGCGAAGGCGGCTTGGTAGGCGGCGTGCTCGTCCGCCTGCGCCTCACGGGTCTTGCCGAGCGGGTCGTCGGCAATGAGTTTGAGGATCGCAGGCAGATCGGCGGCGGTGGCCTGGCGGATGGTCATGCCTTACGGTTCTTGTCCAGAAATGCGCCGATGCGCGCCAGCGCCTTCTCGATGTTGTCGAGGCTGTTGGCGTAGGACAGACGGATGTAGCCCTCGCCGTGCACGCCGAAGTCCGGTCCGCCGATGGTGGCGACCCCGGTTTGCTCCAGCAGGGCGGAGGCCAGCGGCTTGGCTTTCCAGCCGGTCGCCTTGACGTTCGGGAAGGCGTAGAAAGCGCCCTTTGGCGTGATGCAGGAGACGCCCGGAAGGGTGTTGAGACCAGCAACGACCGCCTTGCGGCGGCGGTCGAACTCTTTCAGCATGGTCCCCACGGCATCCTGCGGGCCGGTCAACGCTTCGAGCCCCGCCCATTGCGCGGCGGCGTTGACGCAGGAATAGGAATTGACGGCGAGCTTGCGGGCAGCCTCATAGGCTGCCTGCGGCCACACCGAATAGCCCATGCGCCAGCCGGTCATCGCATAGGTCTTGGACCAGCCGTTGAGCAGGATCAGCCGGTCGGCGATTTCGGGGTAGTTGAGCAGGCAGACGTGCTGCTCGCCATCATAGAGCATCTGGTCGTAGATCTCGTCCGACATCACGGCAACGCGCGGGAAACGCTGCAAGCCGGCGACGAGCCTGTCCACCTCCGCCTTCGGCGTGACGCCCCCGGTCGGGTTGGCCGGGGAATTGATGATCAGCAGCCGCGTGCGCGGGGTGATCAGCGCCAGCGTTTCCTCGGCTGAGAAGGCAAAGCCGTTTTCCTCGCGGATCGACACAGGCACCGGGGTCGCGCCGGTAAATTCGATCATCGAGCGATAGATCGGAAATCCAGGGTCCGGATAGAGGATCTCGACGCCCGGAGCGCCAAACATCAGGATTGCCATGAACATCGTCACCTTGCCGCCGGGCACGATCAGCACCCGTTCGGGGCTGACGGAGGCGCCGAAGCGGCGGTGAAGATCGGTGGCGACGGCCTCGCGCAGGGGGAGGATGCCGGTCGCCGGGGTGTAGCCGTGATGGCCGTCGCGCAGCGCCCTGATGGCGGCCTCAACGATGTTGGGGGGCGTGGCGAAATCCGGCTGGCCGAT
>DAOMXG010000232.1:0-2544 GCA_035436995.1 Beijerinckiaceae bacterium | reverse complement strand
CGGCGCTGCCGCCGGCCCCCATCGGGTTACTGGATGAAGCGGGTGTCGGCGAGGCTCTTGATGTCGGGCTTCTGCTTGATGATGCCGATCTCGAGCAGCAGGTCCGCCGCCTCGTTCGAGAAGGCGGCATGCTCGGCCTCGAAGAACTTCCTGTTGGCGGCGCGATCCTGCCAGCGCAGGTATTTGGCAGAATTACCGAAGGCTTCGCCCGTCTGCTTCACGTCGGCGCCCATGATCTCATAGGCCTTGGCCTGCTCCTTGTTGATCATCTCCAGCGCCTCGAAATAGCTGTCGGCGAGCGCCTTGGCGGCCTTGCCGTTCTCATCGAGGAATTTCGGCGTACAGCCGAACGTGTCCATGATCATCGGATAGTCGAGCGTCGTGGCGATGATCTTGCCCTTGTCCGGCGCGGCGCGGACAGTCGACAGATAAGGCTCGTAGGTCATCGCCGCATCGTTCTGGCCGGCGACGAACGCCTGCGCCGCCGGGCCGGGCTCAAGGTTGACCACGGTAACGTCCTTCACGCTGAGGCCGTTTTTCTTCAGCATCCAGGCCAGGGTGAAGTAGGGCGCGGTGCCGGGCGCAGAAGCCGCCACGGTCTTGCCCTTCAGCTCCTTGATTGAGCCGATGGTGTTGCGCACGGCCATGCCGTCGGCGCCATAGCTCTTGTCGAGCTGGAAGATCTGTTTGGTCGGCACACCGTTGGCGTTCCACACCACCCAGGTCTCCACGGTGGTCGCGGCGCATTGCACATCGCCCGACTGGATGGCGAGATGGCGGGACGCCTGCGGTATCTTCTTGATCGTCACATCAAGCCCGTTCTTCTTGAAGATGCCGGCTTCCTTGGCCAGCGTCAGCGGCGCAAATCCGGTCCAGCCGGAAATGCCGATGGTGACCTTGGTCTCCTGCGCCAGCGCCGGCGTCAGCAGCGTTGTAGCCGTGAAAAGTCCTGCCAGAATCGCTGATTTCATGTCCCACTCCCCTGTTTCCGGCCGCAGCCGGTGTTGATGATGGCGGGCAGCGCAGAACGCTCTGCCCTTCAGGAAACCGGACCGGACGACGCGCCCGTCGTGCCGGTCGAGGTAAACCGCCCGACGAGCCGGTGCTGCTCGCCAGGGTAATAGAGACGCGCCTCGGTCACGAGCACGGCCCCCTGCCAGGTGCGCCGCTCGATCACCAGACAGGCTGTTCCGGCAGCAAGCCCGAGGCGCTTGGCAAGCGTCGGGCTGGCATTGACGGCGCGGATGACATGTTCGGCATCACTCCAAGGCACCCGTTGCAGCAGCCAGGTTCCGGGAGGTTCATCGCAAAACAGTTCATCGCGCGCTCCGGGAGCGAGATCGAGATTGATCAACCGTTCTTCGAGCGCTTCGGGCGCGCCATCAAAGCGATGCAGGGTCGTCACCTGCCGCACCGGCGTGCCGACAGCAAGACCGTTGCGCCGCGCCGCGGCTTCATCCAGCCGCTCAATACCATGAGCGAGCAATTCGAACGCATAGGTCTTGCCGGCGCGCGCCGCTTCCAGCGGAAAATCGCGGATGGTCAGCACTGCTTTGTCGACGCTCGGCCGCGCCACCACCGACCCCGCCCGGCGACGGCGGTTGATTACCCCCTGCGCTGCGAGCGAGGACAGCACCTTGTTGACGGTCATGCGCGAGCAGCCGTAGGTCACCATCAGGTCATGCTCGGAGGGGATCGCATGACCCGGCGGCCAGCGGCCGGCGAGAATGTGACCCTCGATGTCGGCGCGGATACGCTGATGGATATGCAGCGGCAGCGGCGCGTTCATTGCAGCCTCCGCATCCGCTCGGCAAAGCGGGCGGCAACGGCGCTGCGATGCACATGCCGCCCGCCATCAACAACCAGCTGTCCGCGCACCACCACCTTGTCGATTGCGGCCGCACCGCCAGCAAAAATATAGCCGTCGAGCCAGTCGGCAGCGTCAAGCGCGGCCAGCGCCGGATGGCGGACATCCAGTACGACAAGATCAGCGTGGCAGCCCGGCGCCAATGCACCGACCGGCTGGCCCAATGCCTGCGCGCCGCCGGCGAGCGCCGCCCGATAAAGCGCCTCTCCGGTCGACTGGCCCTCTCGGTCAGCCAGAAGATTGCGGCCGCGACGGCTGAGCCTTTGCCCGTATTCCAGCAGACGCAGTTCGGCGGCAGCCCCGATTTCCACATTGGAATCGGACCCGACCCCGAAACGGCCGCCGGCGGCAAGAAATTCCGGCGCCGGGAACAACCCATCGCCCAGATTGGCCTCGGTGATCGGACACAGCCCGGCAACCGCGCCGCTGGTGGCAACCGCCAGGGTTTCCGCCTCGGTCATATGCGTGGCGTGGATCAGGCACCAGCGGCCATCGACCTCGGCATGGTCAAGCAGCCATTCAACCGGACGGCGGCCGGAAAAGGCGAGGCTTTCCTCGACCTCGCGGATCTGTTCGGCGACATGGATGTGGATGGGACCAGCGCGAAATACGCCGGCCAGCGCGGTGAGTTCATCGCCGGTGACCGCGCGCAGCGAATGCGGCGCAACCCCGATCCG
>DAOMXG010000231.1:0-2568 GCA_035436995.1 Beijerinckiaceae bacterium | reverse complement strand
GCTGCCGTTCATCCTCGATGCCTTCGGCGCCGAGGGCGTGCCGCGCGCAGTTGCCACCCGCTATCTGTGGATCGTGCTGCCATCCAATTTCATCATGGCGGCAGGCATGGCGCTGTCGGGTCTGCTGCGTGCCATCGGCGATGCGCGCCGAGCGATGATGGTGACGCTGATCGGCGGCATCGCCACGGCGTTTCTCGACCCGCTTTTCATCTTCACCTTCAAGTTCGGCACCGATGGCGCGGCGATCGTCACCATCATTGCCCGGTTGATCATGCTGTGGATCGGTCTTGTCGGCGTCATCGGGCATTATCAATTGCTGATCCGGCCGACCCTTGCCGACATGCGCGGCCATGCCGGTGCGCTGGCCCAGGTTGCCGTTCCTGCCGTGCTGACCAATGTCGCCAGCCCGGTGGCGGCGGGTTTCGTGCTGACCGTGGTGCGGCAGTTCGGGCATGAAGCGGTGGCCGCCAACACGATCATCGACCGGGTGGTGCCGCTGGCTTTCAGCGTGGTGTTTGCGCTGTCCGGCTCAGTCGGGCCGATCCTGGCACAGAATCTCGGCGCCGGCCTGCACGCAAGGGTCCGTAGCACCCTGCGCGACAGCCTGCTGTTTGCCCTAGTCTATTGCCTGATCGTCTGGGCGGTTCTGGCGATGGGGCGCGACGTCATTCCGGCGATTTTCGGCGCCAGCGAACGCACGGCTGAGTTCATCCGCTTCTATTGCCTGATCGGCGTGGCAGCCTGGATTTTCAATGCGCTGCTGTTCGTTGCCAATGCCGCCTTCAACAACCTGGGCTTTCCATTCTACTCGATGCTGTTCAACTGGGGCCGGGCCAGCCTCGGGACGCTGCCTTTCGCACTGACCGGCGCCCATCTTGGCGGGTATCCGGGCCTGTGTGTCGGCCTGATCATCGGCTGGGGCATATTCGGCATTGCCGCCGTCCTCACCGCGTTCCGCACAATTGCCCGGCTGGAACGGCAAGCCGCGCCCGGAGTATCGTCCGGGCGCGGCGCTGGTTGATCAGGCAGTAACGTTCAAGAGCGGTTTGTTTTATCGCATCATCTTATCCATCAACCGGCATCCACTTGATGGGATGATGCTCTACCGCATCACCCGCGGCGCGGCCGCCGGCCAGCCGCCACATCGCTGAGGTGCAGCGAGGGATCGACAGTGAAGGGCTGCGAGAGGGCGGCATCCACATCGGTCGGACCGAGTCCGATATCCTTCAGCATGCGCGCGTCAAAGCCCTGCAATTGACGCACCGCACGGCGATGCATCCAGGCCTGCCACAGACCGGCGACTGCATTGACGAGCGTGGTCTTGGCCACGGCGAACACGGCAGGAGCGGTGATCGGAGCGGAAAAAGACAGGTTCGACATGGCAAATCTCCTTGGGCTGGCGGCGCAGGGCAGAATGCCCGCGCTTGATTATGTCTCTAACATATCATTTTTCCTTATTGAAATGACTTGTTTTCATCGTTATCATGTCATTCGTTGATGGATTATGTCCCATGCAGATGCTTGATCTCGACCAGCTTCGCTCCCTGATCGCCATTGCCGATTCAGGTTCGTTCACCCGCGCTGCGGAAATCGTCTGCAAGACACAATCGGCGGTGTCGATGCAGATGAAGCGGCTGGAGGATCAGCTTGCCCGGCCGATCTTCGCCAAAGAGGGGCGTGGAACACGGCTGACCGAGGATGGGCAGCGCCTGCTGAGCTATGCGCGGCGGATGGTGCAGATCAACGGTGAATGCCTTGCCACCTTTGCCGATGCGGTGCTGACCGGCCGCGTGCGGCTGGGCGTTCCCGATGATTATGCCGACCGTTATCTTCCCGAGATCCTGGCACGCTTCACCCGCATGCATCCCAAGGTCGAGGTGACGGTGGTGTGCGAGGCGACCCCGATGCTGGTCGAGCGGATGCAGGCAGGTGATCTCGACCTTGCCATCATCACGCTGTCATTCGTCCGCGATCTGGCCGAGGCGATCCGGCATGAACGGCTGCTGTGGGTTACCTCGGCACATCACTCCGTGCATGAGCAGGTGCCGGTGCCGCTGGCGCTCGGACGACCAAACTGTGCCTGGCGGATGGTGGCGACCGAACGGCTCGAAGCAGCGGGCAAGCCATTCAGGGTGCTGTATGCCTCGTGGAATTCGGCGGCGGTCGGTGCAGCGGTGATGAGCGGGCTGGCGGTCGGCGTCTTGCCGGAAAGCGCGGTGCGGTCCGGCATGCGTGTGCTGGGACCGAGCGATGGTTTCCCGCCGCTGCCGGAGGTCAAGATCGCGCTGCTGCGCTCCAAGCTGACCTCATCGGCGATCATCGATGCATTGGCGACGCAGATCGTGCAAAGCCTCGACAACCTGTCCGGGTCCGGTGTTGCCGGAACCACGCTGTAGCTCTTTCAGTGAATTCCAATTCACTGAAAGTGCTCTATCATTTTGTTTTTTCGCATTTTCTTGACGCGAACCGGAATCCACTTCGCTTGAAAATGCTCAATAATACCAGTGGCCCTTACAAATGACCTGCCGGTCATTTCCCGGGCCGTCCCTCGCAACCGGGCCTTCGGCC
>DAOMXG010000230.1:0-2571 GCA_035436995.1 Beijerinckiaceae bacterium | reverse complement strand
TGGGGCGGCAAAGCGACTGCCGTCGGTCTTGGCGCCGGCAAGCGCGAAGAACACGTTGCCCGGCCTGACCGCCCGGCTGTCGGCGCAGGCGCCCGTCAGCCCCGCCGCGTCATCCGCTGCGAGACCGAGAACAGCCGCAAGACGCGCCGCGTCCACTGCCATGTCAGCGCCCCTCCTGCCACGGCTGGTATTTGACATTGAGCCGCGCCACCGCCGGGAACGGCTGGTTCGGCAGTTCGAAGCGCGGGGTCATGTCGAGCATCGGCCCGACCCGTTCGAGGATCCGGCCGGTCACCGGCGCCGCATTCCAGCCCGAGGTCGCATAGCCATGCGTTTCGCTGATGCCCTGCGGTTCGTCGAGCAGCGTCAGGAACAGATAGCGCGGCTTGTCGGCGGGCACGACCGCCATGAACGTGGTCATCACCTTGTTCTTGGAATAGCGGCCGCCGACCACTTTTTCCGAAGTGCCGGTTTTGCCGCCGGCATAGAAGCCGGGAATATTGGCTTTTGTCGCCGTGCCGCGCTCGGCATTCATGCGCATGACATAGCGCATGGCCTCCGAGGTTGAGGGCTTGATCACCGGCCTGGCCAGCGCCTGGGCCTCTTCCCTGGTCCGCTTGAGATAGGTCGGTGCGATAAGATAGCCGCCGTTGACCAGCGCCGCCGTCGCCATCGTCGCCTGCAACGGCGAAACCGCCAGACCATGGCCGAAAGAAATCGTCATGGTGTTGAGTTCGCCCCAATGGGCCGGAATGATCGGCATCGCGGTTTCCGGCATTTCGGTCCGCAGCCTTTCGAGCTGGCCGAGCTTGCGCAGGAACGCCTTGTGCCCCTCGACGCCCACCGCCAGCGCCATGCGCGCCGTGCCGATGTTGGAGGAATAGACGAAGATTTCCGGCACCTGCAGCACGCGCTTCTGGCCGTGGTAATCATTGATGGCAAAGCGGCCATAGCGCAGCGGGCGTGTGGCATCGAAATTCGAGGTCAGCGACACCTTGCCCGAATCAAGCGCCATCGCGGTGGTCAGCGCCTTGAAGGTCGAGCCCATTTCATAGACGCCGACGGCGAGATGATTGATGTTCTCGGGCTTGAGGGCATCGGTCGGGCTGTTGGGATCGTAATCGGGCAGCGATACCTGCGCGATGATCTCGCCGGTGTTCACATCCATGATCACGCCGCCGGCGGCCTTGGCCTTGAACTTCTTCATCGCCTCGACCAGTTCGAGCCGCATCGCATGGGTGACGCGCAGATCGATCGACAGCTGGATCGGCTTGAAATCGACGGGCTTGCTGGCAAAGCCGGTGCCGCGCAGATCGTTCAGCCCCTGCCCGTCGATCCATTTCTCGATACCGGCAATGCCCTGGTTGTCGACATTGGCAAAACCGAGCACATGCGCCGCAACCGGCCCGTTGGGATAGACGCGCTTGGATTCAGGCAGGAAGCCGACCCCCGGCAGGCCAAGCCGATGCACTTCCGCCTGCTGGCGCGGCGTGATCTCGCGCTTGACCCAGATGAAGCCCTTCTTGGTGGCAAGCTTATCCCGCAATTCCCTGGCATCGAGGTCAGGAAAGACCGCATTGAGCAGTTCGACCGCCTCATCCTTGTCGATGATGCGGCGCGGCTCGGCGAACACCGAGACCATCTTCACATCGGTTGCCATCAGTTCGCCGTTGCGATCGAGAATCGGCGGGCGCGCGGCAGAGGTTGCTTCCTGCGCCTGGCGGCGGAAGGTCGGCGCATCATCCGCCCTGATGGCAAATTGCACGATCCGCACGCCGAGCACCGAGAACAGCACGGCAAAACCGAATCCGGCCAGAACCAGCCGGCTCGTGCTCTTGTCCGGCCGGGTGCGGAACAGGTCGCGGCCCAGGGCAAGCAGCCCGGCGAGAGAGGGACGCGACAGGCGCCATGCCGCGAAATCCGGCAGCGGAAACGGCTCCCGGTGGCGCGCAGCAGCTTCCGCCGGCGGAGCAACGGGCGTGCGCAAGCCGAAAGCCGCCGGACGGCGGCTCAGGAGACGCTGTTTCAGATCGTCAAGAACGCGAACCAAACGCTGCATGCCACTGACCCATGGTTATGGGAAACAACTATCGGCCCGGAGGCCGGCTGCCCTTGCGGGCGGAGGAATCTGCCGGCGGGGTGATCGAGCCGGTGATTCCCAGCGAATCAAGCTTGGCGCCGATCTGGTCGACCGCCGCCTTGCGATCCGGAAGATCCTCCGCGCGGGAGATCTGCTGGGCCTTGATCGGTTTGAGATCGAGGTGCTTTTGCGCCAGCCGCTCCAGCCGCTCCGGCCGGTTGAGCAGCTGCCATTCGGCCTTGAGAATGGCGATCTGGTCCCGCTCCTTGTCGGCGCGTGCCTCAAGTTTCTTGACCTGTTCGGCGTAGAAGATCGTCTCGTATTTGGTCTGGTAGGCCCATGCGGCAGTGCCGACCAGTAACGTCAGAACGGCGATGTTGAGGATGCGCAGCATCAGCGTCTCCCTCGTCTGGGCGGAAGTTCGGAAAGCGCCACGACCTGCGCTTCGGCGGCGCGGGCGGGGGCTTCGGGGCGGATTGCGGCGCGCAGCT
>DAOMXG010000229.1:0-2662 GCA_035436995.1 Beijerinckiaceae bacterium | reverse complement strand
ACCAGCCCTCGGGTCACGATCCCCGGATTCCGCTCCACTACCTCGATGCGCGACCGTGCTGGCAAGCCTGTGCGGGCTCTCCGCTGCGGTGACCCAGGCCCAGACAGACACGTCGCTGCATGCGGCTGTGCGATCCGGCGATGCGGCAGCGGTCCAACGCTTGATCGGTTCCGGCGCGGCGCTCGATGCGCGCGATGCCCAGCGGCAGACGCCGCTGCTGCTCGCCGTGCAGGGCAGCCGCAGTGATATTACGCGTCTGCTGATCGAGGCTGGCGCCGACATCAATGCACAGGCGAGCAATCAGGATACGCCCTGGCTGCTCGCCGGCGCGCGCGGGCAGGCTGATAGTCTCGGCCTGATGATTCCGAAAGGGCCGGACCTTGCGATCCGCAACCGGTTTGGCGGCAATGCGCTGATCCCCGCCTGCGAGCGCGGTCATGTCGAGGCGATCCGGGTGCTGCTGACCACCAGGATCGATGTCAATCACATCAACAATCTGGGCTGGACCTGCCTGCTGGAGATCGTGATTCTCGGCGATGGCGGCCGGCGGCATCAGGAGGCCACCCGACTGGTGCTGGCCGCCGGGGCTGATCCCAACATCGCCGACAAGGATGGGGTGCGACCGCTGGCCCATGCCCGGGCCCGGGGTCAGGCCGATGTCGCCCGGCTGATCGAGGCCGCAGGCGGGCGGTGAAGCACGCCTTGCCTCTGGTGTCTTTCCTTTTGCGCAGGTCGTGCCTATAAGCCAGCCCAACTTTCCCACATTGGTCCGATCGAGGTTTGGCACATGGCAGGCCACAGCCAATTCAAGAACATCATGCACAAGAAGGGCAAGCAGGATAAGATCCGCTCCAAGATCTTCTCCAAGCTGGCGCGCGAAATCACTGTCGCGGCAAAGATGGGCATGCCCGATCCGGCGATGAATCCGCGCCTGCGCCTGGCGGTGCTGGCGGCACGCGCCGAGAACATGCCGAAAGACAATATCCAGCGCGCCATCTCCAAGGCGAGCGGCGGCGAAGGCGAGAATTACGACGAGATCCGCTATGAGGGCTACGGGCCGGGCGGCACCGCGCTGATCGTCGAGGTGATGACCGACAACCGCAACCGCACGGCTTCCGATGTCCGTTCGGCCTTCACCAAGGCCGGCGGCAACATGGCCGAAACCGGCGCGGTCTCGTTCATGTTCGACCGGGTGGGCGTGGTCGAGTTCGATGGCGACAAGGCCAGCGCCGATGCGATGCTGGAAGCGGCAATCGAGGCCGGCGCGGACGATGTGGTCTCCGGCCAAGACGGGCATGAGGTCTATTGCGAACAATCGGCGCTCAACGACGTGTCGAAGGCGCTGGAGGCCCGGTTCGGCGAGCCGCGCAAGTCGAAACTGATCTGGCGGCCGCAGAACACCATCAGCGTCGATGACGAGGCGGGCGAAAAGCTGATGGGGCTGATCGAGAAGCTGGAAGATCACGACGACGTGCAGAATGTCTATTCCAACTTCGAGATTTCCGAGGCGCTGGCAGCCAGGCTGTCAGCCTGATCGGGCTACAGACGGGCGACGACGCACTGCGGGATTGGCCCGCATGGCCGGAATCAGTCCATAAGCGGGTTCATGTCCGCTCCGATGAGCCCCGTCCGCATCCTCGGCATTGATCCTGGCCTGCGCAAGACCGGCTGGGGAATGATCGCAGTGGAGGGAACGAGGGTGTCGTTCATCGCCTGCGGCTCGGTGGAGCCGGACCCGGCGCTGGAACTGGCGGCGCGGCTGGCCGCCCTGCATGAAGGACTGCGGCAGGTGGTGGCCGATCACGCGCCCGACGAAGCGGCGATCGAGGAGACGTTCGTCAATGCCGATGCGCGCTCGGCCTTGAAACTCGGCGCGGCGCGCGGCGTCGCCATGCTGGTGCCGGCGCAGGCCGGGCTGGACGTGGCCGAATATGCGCCCAATCATGTGAAAAAAACGGTGGTCGGATCGGGGCACGCCGAAAAGCAGCAGATCCGGATGATGATCAAGGTGCTGCTGCCCAAGGCGGTGGTGACCAGCGAGGATGCGGCGGATGCGCTGGCGATTGCCTTGTGCCATGCGCACAATCGCGAGGCACGCCGGCGGCTCAACGAGGTTGCGGCTTTGGCAAGGCGGGCAGGGCGGTCATGATCGGCAAGCTCAAGGGTGTGATCGACAGCTACGGCGAGGATTTTGTCATCCTCGACGTGCATGGTGTCGGCTATGTGGTCTATGCCTCGACGCGAACGCTGCAACATCTGCCACCGGTGGGCGAGGCGGCGGTCCTGGCCATCGAGACGCAGGTGCGCGAGGATGCTATCCGGCTGTTCGGCTTTGCCGCCGATGCCGAACGCGACTGGTTTCGCCTGTTGCAGACGGTGCAGGGCGTCGGCTCGAAGGTCGCGCTGGCGATCCTGTCGATCCTCAAGCCGAACGAGCTTGCGACCGCGATTGCCACGTCCGACAAGGGCATGATCGGCCGGGCCTCGGGGGTCGGGCCGAAGCTGGCGGCGCGCATCGTCGCCGAACTCAAGGACAAGGCGCCGGCTTTCGGCGCGGTCGATCCGGTGCTGGCCAAACTTGCCGGCGATGTTGAGGAGAAGAAGGCGCCCGGCCCGGTGCGCGATGCCATTTCGGCGCTGACCAATCTCGGTTATGGCCAGC
>DAOMXG010000228.1:0-2730 GCA_035436995.1 Beijerinckiaceae bacterium | reverse complement strand
ACGCCGGGGAAGGAAGCTCCCGACCCGTACTTCGGCGGCGCCGGCCCCGCGCGCGGCGGCCGGCCAGCTCGACACCTATGGCCGCGTTGCCAATCAGGCCGGCGCCAATGCCGACGAGACGCTGGAAATCCCGGCGTTTCTGAGACGGCAGGCCAACTGAGCCTGGCAGCGGTGCTGCGCAAAACGTCGACACGCATTCAGAGGCCGGTTTCCGGCCTCTGTTTTGTTATTGAAAAACAATATTCTAGCAAGAGACTTGGGTTTTCGTCGCATTTGTTACAAAGGGTTAAAAAGCGTGATTTTGCCAATGGCGTTTACGAAGGTATTCACCGTGTCACGAAATCGCGGTGTGTGACCGATTCTGTCAGTCCGTCGCCGCGCGAGGTTCCTGCACGTATCTCAGTTCCAGTCGGGGCCAGGATACCGAAGCGAAGGACGGGGCACGTGAAGCAAACGACGCTTGGCGATCGTGTTGTAGTGGACGGCGTCGGAGTCCACAGTGGGCGTCCAGCCCGTGTTATTCTCCATCCAGCGGATGCCAATACCGGCTATCTGTTTTTGCGCACCGGCCTGGCCGGAGGACGCGAGCGGCTGATCAGTGCGCGATTCGGGTCGGTCAAGCAGACCGAACTGTGCACCATCATCGGGTCGGATTGCGGTGCCACGGTTTCGACGGTCGAGCATTGCCTTGCCGCGCTGGCCGGTCTCGGCGTCGACAATGCGCTGATCGAGATCGATGGACCTGAATTGCCGATTCTCGATGGGTCGTCGCGCGTTTTCATCGAAGCGATCGACCAGGTCGGCATCGTGCCGATGGCGGTGAACCGCAAGGTCGTCAAGGTTCTCAAGCCGGTGCGGGTCGAGAACGGGCGGTCGTTCGCGGAACTGCTGCCGGGCGGCGCCGGCCTGCGCCTTGATGTCGAGATCGATTTCGATACGCCGGTGGTCGGGCGCCAGGCGCGGGTGTTTGACTTGACGCCGGCCGGTTTCCGCTCCGAGATCGCGGCAGCACGCACCTTCGGCTTCATGAAGGATGTCGAGCGGCTGTGGAAGGCGGGGTTTGCGCTTGGCGCCAGCCTGGAAAACACGGTGGCGATCGGCGATGGCCGGGTGGTGAACCCGGAGGGGTTGCGCTTCGCCGATGAGTTCGTCCGTCACAAGATTCTCGATGCCGTGGGCGATCTGGCGCTGGCTGGACACATGATCCGCGGCACGTATCGGGCCTTCTGCCCGGGACACAAGCTGAATGTGATGATGCTTGAGGAACTGTTCTCCGATCGCAGTGCTTACGCCATCGTCGATGCGGTGACCAGCCGGCGCGAGGTTGGGCGCGAGGTTGGCTATGGCGAATTGACGGCGCCGCAACCGGCATTCGGGCCGACGACGCGCTGAGCGGACGCATTTTTCATGATCGATCCCCGGGCTGAATCCCTGGGGATTTTCGTTTGAACGGATCCGCGCCGTGGCTTTGCCATATTCGCCGACCACAGGAGGGTGGCGAGGTCGGTGACAGCCGGCGATGCTCGACGTTAAGGCGAGTTGCGGAAGACGCGATTTCCGTGCAAGTGTCGCGCGCGACAGGTTGGTCAAGGGTGCGGTTGAGCTTAGGCGGATGATGATGCGTTTGGGTTGGAGCGCCGGTGCGGCGCGATTGTTGGCGGCGGCGGCCCTGGCGACGCTGGTGGCCGGGTGCGACACGCTGGAAAAGGTCAATCCGCTCAACATGTTCGAGGACAAGGGGCCGAAGAGCGACATCGGCCCGGATCAGCCGGCTGAAGTGCTGTTCAACGACGGTCTCGGCCGCCTTGAGAAAAAGCAGTATGACGCGGCGGCCAAGAAGTTCGCCGAGCTCGACAAGCAGTATCCCTATTCGAACTGGTCCCGGAAGGCGCTGATCCTGACCACCTTCGCGCGCTACGAGAACGGCGATTATGATGAGGCCGTCGCGTCCGGGCGGCGGTTCGTCCAGCTTTATCCCACCGACAACGATGCGGCCTATGCGCAGTATCTGGTCGGCATGTCGTACTACAACCAGATCCCGGATGTGACGCGCGATCAGGATCGGACCGAACGGGCGCTGCTGGCGCTCGACGAGGTGGCGCGCAAGTGGCCGAAGTCCGAATATGCGGCGGATGCCAAACAGCGGGTGATGATGGCGCGCGATCAGCTGGCCGGCAAGGAAATGGATATCGGCCGCTACTATCTCAAGCAGCGCAACTATACCGGCGCAGTCAACCGCTTCCGCGAGGTGCTGGTGCGCTACCAGACGACGCGGCATGTGGAAGAGGCGCTGATGCGCCTTGCCGAGGCCTATATGGCGCTGGGAATCGTGCCTGAAGCGCAGACGGCAGCGGCCGTTCTCGGCCACAACTTCCCGGACAGTCCCTGGTACAAGGACGCCTATACGCTGCTGCAATCAGGCGGAACCGAGCCCCGGGAAAGCGAAGGTTCGTGGATCAGCAAACAGTTCCGGGGTTTCACCCGCACAGTCGGTCTGTAAACTTGGGGGCCGGCCGTGCTGGTCCAGCTGGCGATCCGCGATATTGTCCTCATCGACCGGCTTGATCTTGCCGGCGCGACCGGGCTGACGGCGCTGACCGGCGAGACTGGTGCCGGCAAGTCGATCCTGCTGGATGCCTTTGCGCTGGCGCTGGGTGCGCGCGGCGATGGCGCCCTGGTCGAGCGTCATCGGGAACTCGCGGCTCGCGATCTCCGGCATCGGCTCATAGG
>DAOMXG010000227.1:0-2860 GCA_035436995.1 Beijerinckiaceae bacterium | reverse complement strand
GACCGGCTGCGGCCGATCCTCGGCTGTCGGACATGGCGCGCCGCCTGCAGAGCGTGCTGAACCGTCCGCTGTCGCCATTGCGGCCGGCCCAGCCGGTTGACGCCAAGGCGGCAGCCGAGGCAGAGACCAAGCCAATTCCCCTGCCGTCCGCAGCGCAGCGGGCCAAGGACCCGGAACCGGTTGCCGCAGCCGCCGAGGAACCGCCTGCCAAGCCGGCAAAGCCTGCCAAGTCTTTCGAAAAGCCCGCCCCCGCCCCGGTGACGCAGGGTAAGGATCTTCCGCCAGCGCCGATCGCACCTGATTCTCAGACGATTGATTCGCTGGAGGAGGAGATGGCGCGGCTCTTGGGCCGCTCCGGCCCTGGGAAAACGTGAACGGCGGCATCCATCGCAAGACGATCAGCTCCCTCGCCTTCATAGCCCTGCTGCCCCTGGTGGCAGGGCTTGCGACTCCTGCGGCCGCGCAGGACATTGCGGTCAATCTTGGTGGGGCCGGCCTTTCGGAGCGCGCCCTGCATCTGATGGCGTTGCTGACTGTGCTGGCGCTCGCCCCATCCATCCTGGTGATGGCCACCTCGTTCACCCGGATCGTGGTGGCGCTGTCGCTGCTGCGCAGCGCCCTTGGCACGCAATCGGCGCCCCCCAATATGGTGCTGATCGCCCTGTCGCTGTTTCTGACGGCTTTTGTCATGGCCCCCACGTTCGAGGCGGCCTACAATGGCGGGATCAAACCCCTGGTGGCCGGCGAGATCCGCGAGAGCGAGGCATTCGAGCGCACGGTCCGCCCGTTCCACGCATTCATGCTGCGCAATGCGCGGGAAAAGGATGTCGAACTGTTCGTCAGCCTGTCGCGGAAGCCGCGTCCGGACACACCGGAAGCCCTGCCGCTGACGACTCTGGTTCCCGCCTTCATGATCTCCGAGCTGCGCCGTGCCTTCGAGATCGGCTTCCTGCTGTTCCTGCCATTTCTGGTGATTGATCTGATCGTCGCCTCGATTCTCATTTCTATGGGCATGATGATGATCCCGCCGGTGATGGTGGCGCTGCCGTTCAAGCTGGTGTTTTTCGTGGTTGTGGACGGTTGGCGCCTGGTTGCCGGCTCGCTTGTCCAGAGTTTCAGCGCCTGAGCCCTCGAGTGGCCGGGAAAACCACTGTCCAAACATTTGGTTAACCATGCGGTGGCACAGTGACCCGATCCCTGGGGACATGCATGCATACCGTCATCTATTCCGGCCAAGGAACGCCTGTTGAAACGGACAGGCGCGAGGCCCACCAGCCGCCCTTTCGCCAGTCCGGAACGCTGGTTGCCATTGATGGCACCGGCGCCACCATTGCCACGCGTGTTCCTGCCCTGCTGAGCGTGGATGCGCCATACTGGGCGGTCGGCACATTGATCACCGTCTATGGTCAGCGCAGCCGGGTGATCTGCTTTGTCAAGCACATGGGCCTTCGCGATGGCGCCTGGCAGGAGCAGGGCGACAACCCGATCACGGCGGATGTTGAACTGCTGGGCGAGATCGTCGATCTGCCCAACGGACGGCCGGAATTCCGCCGCGGCATCTCGTTCTATCCGCCGATCGGCTCGCCGGCCCATCGCATCCGCCGCGAAGACCTGATGGCCATCTATGATCTGGGCGGACGCAAGGGCTCAACGATCGGCACGCTGTCGCAGGATGCCGATATCGCCGCCTCGGTCGATGTCGAAGGGATGCTGAAGAAGCATTTCGCCGTGGTCGGCACCACCGGCGTCGGCAAATCCTGTTCGATGTCGATCCTGCTGCGCACGGCGATCGAAACACGGCCCGGCCTGCGCGTGGTCATTGCCGACCCCCACAACGAATACACCAACGCCTTCCGCGACGTGGCGCGCACGGTCGACTCCGCCTCGTTCGAACTGCCGTTCTGGCTGTTTCGCTTCGAGGAAATCGTCGAGGTCATCTATCGCGGCGCCCCGGCGCCGGAGGAAGAGATCGAATTCCTGCGCGATGCAATTGTCCAGGCCAAGGAGATGTTCAACGCCCGCGCCCAGGCCCAGCCGAATTCGATCCTGAAAAAGACCTTCCGCTCCGATGGCGGAACCGTCACGGCGGATTCGGCCCAGCCCTATCGCATGACCGATGTCATCGCGCTGATCGACGAGGCGACCGGCCGGCTGGAAGTGAAGTTCCAGCGCTCCTCGCTGCGGTCGCTGCGGGCGCGTATCGAGAGCCTGTCGAACGATCCGAGCTATCGCTACATGTTCGGCAAGGCTGCGATCGACGGCATGACCGAACCGGTCATCCGCGCCCTGTTCCGCCTGACCGAGCGCAACCAGCCGATCACCATTCTGCAGCTCGCCGGCATTCCGGCCGATGTCGTCAATGCCTCGGTCTCGGTGCTGGCCCGCATGGCGTTTGACCTGACCATGGTAAGCAGCGGACGTTATGAGATCCTGATGGTCTGCGAAGAAGCCCATCGCTATGTGCCCGCCGATCCGGCGCTGGGTTTTGCGCCGACGCGGCGGGCGCTGGCCCGCATCGCCAAGGAAGGACGCAAATACGGCTGCTATCTCGCGGTGGTCACGCAGCGGCCGAGTGAACTGGACCCGACCATCCTGTCGCAATGCTCGACGATCTTCGCCATGCGCCTCGCCAACGCGCAGGACCAGGCCATCATGCGCTCGGCGATGCCAGATGCCGCGACCGGAGTGCTGGAATTCCTCTCCGCGCTCGCCAATCGCGAGGCAATCGGATTCGGCGAAGGATTTTCGACGCCGATGCGGTTCCTGTTCCGCATGACTGATACCGGCAGCCTGCCGAAGATGATGGACGACGGCTCGTCCAAGGTCGGCGTGATCAATTCACAAGCCGGAAACCAGGATT
>DAOMXG010000226.1:0-2969 GCA_035436995.1 Beijerinckiaceae bacterium | reverse complement strand
TATCGAACACATTGCCCGGCTCGCCCCCGACCGCCGGGGTGGTGGCCGTCCGCGCCGCCGGCGGTGTCGCCGAGGATCGCTGCACGCCGGTATTCATATAGCCTTCGTTGTCGTAGCAGATGTAGAGCACGTCATCGTTGCGCTCGAACATCCCGGACAGGCACTGGAAGCCGATGTCGGTGGTCCCGCCATCGCCGCCCTGCGCGATCACCCTAACATTCGACTTGCCCTTGACGCGCAGCGCCGCCGCGACCCCGGTCGCCACCGCCGCCGCATTGCCGAACAGCGAATGCAGCCACGGCAATTGCCATGAGGTTTCCGGATAGGGCGTGGTGAACACCTCAAGACAGCCGGTCGCGTTCACCGCGATCAGCTGGCTGTTGGTCGCCCGCATCGCCGCATCGAGCGCATAACGCGCGCCAAGTGCCTCGCCGCAGCCCTGGCAGGCACGATGGCCGCAGGTCAGCGCATTCGACCGGTTGCCGGAGGCCTGCACCGACCGGGCCTCGGCATCGACCAGCCGGTTGCCGACGGTGAATGTGCCCTTCTGGTAATAGCGCAGCTTCTGCGCGGCCTCGCCCGGGGCCAGCGTATCGTGGGGTTCGCCGCTCATCGTTACCTCCCGGCCTTGTTGGCTTCGCGATCCTGATCGGCCAGTTGCCGGAGAATGTTCTCCGCCGTCGGCCCCGAGCGGCGGCGCTTGCCGGTGCGGTGGATTTCCCGGCCGATCACCCGCTCGTTGAGATCGAGAAAATGCGTGCCCTCCCAGGGCTGCACGATGGCCTGCCGGAACAGCCGGTGCAGCGACGATTTGAGGATCGGTCGCCCGCCCAGGCCCGCCACCGCCGAATGCAGGATCGGCGCATGCGGCAGGTTGCGCAAAGCCTCGTCAACATCGGTGGCGAGCGGTCCGCCCATGCCGACCGCGATGCTCTTTTCCAGCACGATCAGGTCCTTGGCGCCGGCCAGCGCATTGCGCAGCGCCGCCGAGGGGAACGGGCGGTAGGAGATGATCGTCACCAGCCCGATGTTGAACCCGTCGGCCCGCATCTCATCGATGGTATCCTTGATCGTGCCGCAGACCGAACCCATGGCAACGACGATGGTATCGGCATCCTCGGTGCGGTAGCTGCGGATCAGTCCGCCGGAATCACGGCCGAAGCGGCTGCGGAACTCGCCTGACAGCCGCGGGATCAGCCGCAGCGCCTGCGTCTGCTTGTAATGAGCGAGAAACTTCACCTCGGTGAAGGCTTCCGGCCCGACCATCGCACCGATCGACGCCGGATCGGCGGTATCGAGCACCTGCACCGGCTCGAACGGCGGCAGATAGGCATCGACCTCCTTCTGGTCGGGAATATCGACCCGCTCCACCGCATGGGTGAGGATGAAGCCGTCAACGCAGACCATCACCGGCATCGACAGTTCCTCAGCCAGCCGGAACGCCTGGATATGCAGATCGACCGCCTCCTGATTGGTCTCGGCGAACAACTGCAGCCAGCCCGCATCGCGCATCGACATCGCATCGGAATGATCGTTCCAGATGTTGATCGGGGCACCGATCGCCCGGTTGCCGAGCGTCATCACGATCGGCAGGCCGAGACCGGAGGCGTTGTAGACCGCTTCTGCCATGAACAGCAGCCCCTGCGAGGCGGTGGCGGTATAAGACCGCGCTCCCGCCGCCGACGAGCCGATGGCCACCGACAGGGCGGCGAATTCGCTCTCGACGTTGATGTATTCGCAGCCGGTGAGATGGCCGTCCTTGACCAGTTCGCCGAGGCCCTCGACGATATGCGTCTGCGGCGTGATCGGATAGGCACAGATCACCTCTGGCCGGCACAGCGCGATGGCTTCGGCCATGGCGCGCGAGCCTTCAATCTGCTTCAGCATGTCCCCTCCTCAGACGTGCGCGGCGTGATCGGTCACGCCTGCCGCCGCTTCCTGCGCCACGACAAAGGCGTGAGCCTCCTCTGCTGCGGCGATATTGGCCGCGCCGATCTTGCCCGGAAACGCTTCCTCGATCGCCGCCTTCACGCTGTCGAAATGCACCAGCTCGGTCAGCGCCGCAAAGGCCCCGAGCAGCGCCGCATTCGGCACCGGGCGCCCGACATGCCGCTGGGCGATCTCCGTCGCCGGCACGATCACCGCATGGCCCTTCGGCAGCCGCACTGCCACCTGCTCGATATGCAGATCGGCAAAGCTCTTGTTGGTATTGACGATCAGGAACCCGCTGGATTTCAGCCCGCCGAACACATCGACGACCTTGAACAGCGTCGGATCCTGGATGATCAGGCAATCGGGTTCCAGAATCGGCTCACGCAGCCGGATTTCCCTGTCCGAGATACGGCAGAACGCCACCACCGGTGCGCCCGTCCGCTCCGATCCGAAACTGGGAAACGCCTGCGCATGCTGGCCTTCGAGAAACGCGGCAACCGACAGAAGCTCGGCGCCGGTCACGACGCCTTGCCCGCCGCGCCCGTGTATGCGCACCTGAAACATGCCATCCCCTCCCCGAACGGGCCGCCATTTTTATGCGCCACTGCCAAGCATGTTCTGCCGGGCAGCGCTTTGACCAACATCAACAGGACAGGAGCCTTTGCCGCTGTCAATCCCGTAACCTGAAGCGGGCGCGCAGGGCTGCCAATTCAAGCGTCGGATTGCCGGGAAACGTCCGCCAGATCTGCAGGGCCGAGACCAGACAGACCGCAGCGATCAGCCCGAAGGCACCGGCAACCGACAGGCCGCGCGCCTGCAAGGCACCGACCAACAGCGTTCCTGCCACCATGAAGGCAGCGTTGAGCACATTGATTGCCGCCACCACCCGAGCCCGCCGCTCCTTCGCTGCCCAGTTCTGCGCCGCAGCAAAGGAGGGAACGATGAATACTCCGCCGGCCATGGCCAGTCCGACAAGGCTGGCCGCGATCGGCCCGGCCTGCGGATCGGCAAGCACCGCCGCAACCCCGCCACCGCCC
>DAOMXG010000225.1:0-2969 GCA_035436995.1 Beijerinckiaceae bacterium | reverse complement strand
CTCCCGACCCTCCGCTTCGCTTGGGTCACCCTCTCCCCGCGCAGCGGGGCGAGGGGGATTAATCAGCGTTTACGCCACCGCCTTGATCACCTTGGCGAGCTTGGTCGCACATTCGTCGATGTGTTTTTCTGTCAAGGTCAGCGGCGGGGTCACTGCGATCGTTTCGCCCGTTGTGCGCACAACAATGCCGAGATCATGGAAGCCGGCTTCCATCGCCTCATAGGCGCGCTTGCCGAACGCATCGGGCCTGGAGGCCAGATCGATACCGGCGGTGATGCCGTATTGCCGGATGTCGAGCACATTCGGCAGGCCCTTGAGACTGTAGATCGCCTCCTGCCAGGCCGGCTCGAGCTTCTTGGCATTCTCGAACAGTTTCTCGTCGCGATAGACATCCATCGCCGCGATCGCTGCCGCGCAGGCCAGCGGATGGGCCGAATAGGTGTAGCCGTGGCAGAATTCCACGACATGCTCGGGGCCCTGCATCAGGGTCTCGTAAATATCCTTGCGGCAGACGACGCCGCCCATCGGCACCGTGCCGGAGGTGACGCCCTTGGCGAAGGTGAACAGATCCGGCGTCACGCCCTCGGTGATCGAGGCAAAGGCATTGCCGGTGCGGCCAAAGCCGGTAATGACCTCGTCGAAAATCAGCAGGATGCCGTGGCGGTTGCAGATCTCGCGCAGGCGTTTGAGATACCCTTGCGGCGGCGGCAGCACGCCGGTCGATCCCGCCATCGGCTCGACAATGACAGCGGCGATGGTCGAGGCATCATGCAGCACCACCAGTCGATCCAGCTCATCGGCAAGATGCGCGCCCCATGCCGGCGAGCCCTTGGAAAAAGCCTGCTCGGCGCGGTTGTAGGTATGCGGCAGATGATCGACATTCGGGATCATCATCGAATGGAACTGCTTGCGGTTGGCAACGATGCCGCCGACCGAAATGCCGCCCATGCCGATGCCATGATAGCCACGTTCACGACCGCCAATAGGCAACGGCGATTTTCAGCGCTGTATCGACCGCCTCCGACCCGGAATTGCAGAAAAACACCGAATCGAGATTGCCCGGCGCCAGCGCCGCAACGCGCGAGGCAGCCTCGAACGCCAGCGGGTGGGAAAACTGGAACGAGGGCGCGAAATCCAGATCGTTGGCCTGCGCCTGGATCGCCGCGACGATGCGCGGATGGTTATGCCCTGCATTGGTGCACCAAAGACCCGCCGCCGCGTCCATCACCTCGCGCCCGTCCGGTGTGTAATAATACATGCCCTTGGCACTTGCGATCAGCCGCGGTCGCTTCTTGAACGCTCGATTGGCCGTAAACGGCATGAAGAACGCCGAAAGGTCATTCGGAACGCGCGGATTGAGCGGGCGGGCAGCATCGGCCATGTCGGGTCTCCATCAGAGGCCCCATGCTACCAGCACGCTGGCCGAGGTCAAATGCGCTGGCGTGATCGAATGCATCACGCCAATCGATTGCCGGCATCAATCCTTGATGTCGTAGCCAGCCCTGGCGATGGCGCCGGCGATCGTCTCGCGGCTGGCATCGGTGCGGACCGTCACCCTGCCCGAGGCAAGATCGACCGTCACCGCCGCGCCGGGCGCCGCCTTTTCGACCGCCCGCGTGACTGCATCCACACAGCCCGAGCAGCCCATGCCGCCCACATTCAAAACCAGTTCGCCCATCATCCGCTCCGGAGTTCTCGATTATGCGTGGCCACGCGCAACCGTTTCGGTCCATTGATCGGCAATCATGTCGGCTTCTTCGACCACCGCCTCGCCTTCGATCTCGAACATGAAATCGGGTCGGGCCAGACCGCTGACCTCCAGATAGGTCGAGGCCGGACAATGGCCCATCAGACGCTGGTCGCGCACCTTGCGGAACACATTAACCGCCCCAGGCACGGTGACGAAGGCCGTGATCTTGATCAGGTCGGTGATGCCCATGCCCGCCTCTTCCAGCGTGGCGATCAGATTGTCCCAGGCCGCCTGCATCTGACCCTCCAGATCGGGCAGGATGGTGCCATCGGCAAGCACACCCACCTGCCCGGAAATCACCAGACGACGCGCCCGGGCCGAATGGACCACGCCATGCGAGAATTTCGAGCTGGGCCGAGCGGTCGTCTTGGGATTGAAAAAGCGCGGCACGATTTCCCTTTCTAGTTGTATTGTTTATTAACTCAATCTTAAGGTTGTAGCGTCGACTCTCTCCACTCATACGTCCACTGACCAGATTCGCCAAATCCGGCGCCGGTCATGGCAAACGGGGGCGGGTGTGCCGGCAGGGCGGGTTCTTGCAAGGATGCTTGGAGCGGTCATCGCCGTGCTGCCGATCATGGCTGCGGGCGCGGTCGTGATTGGCACATCAAGGGACCTGAACGAGGTGGCCTTTGCCATGCTGGCGGTTGCCGGCATGCTGTCGCTGGCCGGGATCGGGCTGCTGTGGACGCTGCGGAATGCCCAGGGGCAACTGGAAGCCCGCAGCACCGAAACGCGGCATCTGGTGCTCGCTCTGACCCGATCGATGAGGCATCTGGCCCAGCGGGTCGGCGGGCTTGAGGCCTCAACCCAGGCTGTTGCGCGCCTGCCCGACTGGATGCCAGGGGCAGCCAATATCCCTGCGCCAGCGCCACCGGTTCTGATCGAAAGACGCCTGCTGACCGTTCCGCAGCGGCGGCTGGCCGGAATCGAGATCGTCGCGGAATGGGGAGAGCCGGGCAACGATGCCATTTCGGCCGGATACCGGCAGATGGGTGCCGAAGGCGATGTGATCGAACGGATCGAAGCGGCGGTGGCTCTGGCCGGGCGACCGTTGTTGCCGGAAAATGCCTTTATCCTGGTCTCGATCGATCAGCCACTTGCCGGAATGTCGCTGGCAATCGAGGCTATTCTTGCCCTGACGGTTGCGCGGCCGCCGGTCGCCGCCCGGTTGGTGATCGGGATCAGCCAGCGCGCGTTACGGCTCGGTGGCAACAGC
>DAOMXG010000224.1:0-3082 GCA_035436995.1 Beijerinckiaceae bacterium | reverse complement strand
TCGTTCATTTCGCGGCTCATCACCTTCATCTCCTTGTGCGGCCGCTTGCCGGACGAAAAGGCCCGCATCTGCGCATAGAGATAGGCTTCCTGCTGGCCGGCCAGATGCGGCACATCGCGATCCTTGGCGATGCCATCGTCACCATGGCAGCGGAAGCATTGTTCGATATGATCCCGCCGCCGCTGTTCCTGGGCGTCCGCCGCCGGGATAACCAGCGCCAGTCCGAGAGCCACAATCAAGGCACGCATCGCCATCTCCTTCCGGTCAACCGCCATCCCCGACTGCCCTGCGGTTTGCGATTCGGGCGGCCACCGGCTTCAGAATCCACGGCATGAGATAGATCGGAAACTGCGCCAATGCAAAAAACAGGAATGTCGTCGACGGAACGCCGGCTCCCAGCGCGGCGATGAGCAGACCCATGTTGCGCTGGGCGGTTCCGTAGCCGACCATGAAGCGGTCCGGCTCATCAAGGCCGCGCAGGGCCAGGATCGCCAGACTGAGTCCGGCCAGCGCCAGACCGAACGCCAGACCGACAAACCCCGCAACGAGCCCCGGCCGGCTCATCGCGGCGGCAGTCACGCCATCCATCGCCGCCACGGCAAAGACGAAATACATCACCACACCGAAGCCATCGAGTTCAGCCTTCAGCGAGCGGACCCTGTCCGTTCCCAGCCAGCGGCGCAGGACCATGGCCGCCGCGATGCCGCCGCCAACGAAAATCAGCAGCCGTTGCATCAGGACGGCCTGATCCAGCGGCACGGCCTGTCCGGCCAGGACATCGACCAGCAGCGGCGCGGTCAGCGGGCTGAGCAACGTCAGCCCCAGCACCGAGGCGATCACCAGCGACGGCTCGAACCCGTAGAGGATCGCCACCGCCGGCGAGGACATGATCGGCGGCGCGGCGCCGAGCACGGCAAGACCGAGCAGCAGGCCGGGATCAATGGTCGATGAGCCGATCAGCCGGATCGTCAGCAACACCAGAACGACCGGCGCCAGAAGCTGCCAGCCCATTGCCGCCAACAGCCGCACCGGCCGGCGGATCAGTCCGCCGATGACCGAAAAATCGGCGCGCAGGAACACCACCGTCATGAACCCGAAGATGGTCAGCGGCAGCAGCGGGCGCGCCTCGGCTGCGAACTGCGGCATCGCCAGCCCCAGCAGGATCGACAGCGCAAACCCCTCCGCTCCCCGCCGGCCAAGCGCGGCAAGAGCCCCCGCGATCATTCCCATGTCATTCAGCCATCAGCCGTTTGCGTGCGTCGGCGAAATCCTGGAGCTGTGCCTTGGTGACCTCGGGATAGGCGAGATCGAGCCCCTTGAGCTCATGGAGGATGGCGCGCACGACGGCGGCGCGCATGAACCACTTGTTGTCGGCCGGAATGACATACCACGGGGCGGCGTCGGTCGCCGTGCCGCGGATCGCCTCCTGATAGGCCTTCATGTAATCGTCCCACAGCGCCCGTTCCTTGAGGTCGCCGAGTTCGAACTTCCAGTTCTTCTCAGGTTCGTCGAGTCGGGCGAGAAGCCGCTTCTTCTGTTCTTCCTTCGACACATGCAGGAAGAACTTGATGATGCGTGTGCCGTTGCGCGCAAGATAGTTCTCGAAGTGGCGGATATCCTTCAGCCGCTTGTCCCAGATGTCCGGATCCTTTTTCAGTTCGGCCGGCAGATGCTGCTTGTCGAGAATCTCGGGGTGGACGCGCACCACCAGCACTTCCTCGTAATAGGAACGGTTGAAGATGCCGATGCGGCCGCGCTCCGGCAGCTGCTTCAGGCAGCGCCACATGTAATCGTGATCGAGTTCTTCCTCGGACGGGCGCTTGAACGCGGCGACATGACATCCCTGCGGATTTATGCCCGACATCACATGCTTGATGGTGGAATCCTTGCCAGCCGCATCCATCGCCTGGAAGATCAGCAGCACCGACCATTCGTCCTGGGCGAACAGCACCTCCTGGATCTCCTTCAGATCCTTGATGCCGGCCTCGAGAATGTCGATTGCCTCCATTTTTTCATCAAGCGCCTTGCCGAGCGGATTCTTGGTGTCGTAATCCTTCAGCTTGAAACCGTCGCCGTCGTCGACGCGCAATTTGCGAACAATCTTGTCGAGGCTCTTCTTGACCATGGCACGCCTTCCAGAAATGACAGGCTGAGCATGACAAATTGCGCCATGCCTGACAAATGACATTGTCAGAGCGCAAATCGAAGAAGGTGCGAATGCTGATCATCTACGATTGCGATGGCACGCTGATCGACAGCGAGGGCATTGCCTGTTCCGTGTGTGCCGAGGCGCTGACGGCCATCGGTGTGCCCTATACCACGGCGATGTTCGCCGAGCGCTATGCCGGACGGCCGGCCCGCGAAACCTGGGCGCATGTCGGCGCCACCTATGGCGTCACCTTTCCCCCCGGGTTCAACGAAGCGATCAACACCGAGATCCATGCCCGCCTCGATGCCGGCGTTCAGGCGGTCGAAGGCGTGCGCGCGGCGATCCTGGCCATTGACGGGGCGCGTTGCGTCGCCTCTTCCACCGGCACGCGCCAGCTCAACCGCAATCTGGCCACGGCCGGCCTTGCCGACCTGTTCGGCGAACATGTGTTTTCTGTTCATCAGGTCAAGCGCGGCAAGCCGGCGCCGGATGTCTTTCTGTTTGCGGCCTCGCAGATGGGCGCCGATCCCGATCAATGTCTGGTGATCGAGGATACCGTGGCAGGTGTGACCGCCGCACGGCGGGCGGGAATGCGCGCCCTTGGTTTCACCGGCGCCAACCATGGCGGACCGGGGCTCGACCAGCGGCTGATCGCCGCCGGCGCATCGGCGATCATAGTCCATATGCGGGACCTGCCGCAGGCGGTGTCGGCGCACCGCGCCGGGCCCATGGGCACGCAAGCCAAGCGCCCGGCGTGATCTATCGCTCCTCCGGCTCGGAAATGCCGGTCCAGTCCCCGGATGGGGCCAGCCTGAGCCGGGCGATCCGCCGCCGCATCACCGTCACGAACCCGCCCAATCCGAACCGGTCGGCCAGCGGGGCAACCACCGCCAGTGCGGCCTCGGCGTCCTCCCAGTTGCCGGCCCGATAGGC
>DAOMXG010000223.1:0-3125 GCA_035436995.1 Beijerinckiaceae bacterium | reverse complement strand
CCTTCGCGCAGCTTGGAGCGCAGCACGAAGGTTCCGCCGTGCAGTTCGACCAGCCCCTTGACGATCGGCAGGCCGAGGCCGCTGCCCGGTTCTGCGGATTTCATCGCCTGCGAGCCGCGCCCGAAGGTTTCCAGCACCAGTGGAATTTCTTCCTCGGGAATGCCGGCGCCATTGTCGCGGATGGAGACATATTGCCCCCCGCGCGAGGTCCAGCCCACCTTTATGGTGATTTCGCTGCCCTGGGGCGTGAACTTGATGGCGTTCGACAAAAGGTTGAGCACCACCTGGCGGATGGCGCGCTCGTCGGCCCAGATGCGGGGCAGTCCGGGTTCGTAGAAATCCTTGACCTTCAGTTCACGCTTGCGGGCGCGGATGTCGAGCATGTGGCGGCAATCCTCGACCAGACCGGCGAGATCTACCGCCTCTTCGGTGAGCGAGTAGCGGCCGGCCTCGATCCGCGACAGGTCGAGCACTTCGTTGATCAGCGACAGCAGGTGCTCTCCGCTCGAATGGATATCGTTGGAATATTCCTTGTATTGCGGCACCGAATGCGGTCCGAACAGCTCGCCCTGCATGACCTCGGAGAAGCCGAGAATGGCGTTCAGCGGTGTGCGCAATTCGTGGCTCATCGTGGCAAGGAACCGGGACTTGGCCAGATTGGCATCTTCGGCGCGCTTGCGGGCCTCGTCCGAACGGGCCTTTTCCTGCTCCAGTTCCCCGATCAGATCATCCTTCTCGGCGCGATAGACCAGGGTTTCGAGCTGCGAACTGAACAGCCGCCGCGACAGCACATAGGCAAACACCATGATGCCGGTGACCATCAGCATCAGCACGACATTGGAGGCCAGACCTTCATGATAGAAGATCTTCGCCACTCCGGTCAGCGATCCGGCAAGATTGGCCAGCACCACCGGGCGCATCGTCGCCGACATGATCGAGCTGACAGCACAGAACAGCATCAGCGAGAACAGCAGCAGCAATGCCATGCTGTCTGAAGGCGGATCGCCGACAACCGAGGTCAGCCCGCTCCAGCACAAGGCCAGCGAGAATTCGACGATGACAAACCGCACCTGCCACGTCGACAGGTTGGTCATGGTCTCAGCCTGCTTGAGGAAGTAGTGGCAGAGCAGATGATAGATCGAGGTGGTCAGCCAGATGGCGCCGATCCACAAACCGATCAGCACCGGATCACCCCACGAGGCTGACGCCGCCGCCGGCAGCAGCGCCAGCAGCATCAGCGGCCCCGAGGCGCCGATGCGGGCGCTGGCGAAAGTGGTGGCGAGTTCGGTCTCGAAGGCCCGGTTGAGGCCGGCCGACGATGTCAGCCGTTCACGCGTGTCCTTGAGCGCGCGCTGCAAGCCGGCGCGGCGCTTGGCGGCGACCTCTTCGTCGCCGCTTTTGCGCTCGATAGCGTCGGCTGTGACATCAACAACGGGCATTGACGGATGGGAACACGCAGTGAAAACCAGGAACAACACTGCACTCTGCCGATAAAAACGTTAAAAGCTGATTCACAAGGCTGGATAATCTGTCTGGTTCGACACTTTTCTGCTTAACTCCGCGCCCGGCTCTTCGATCGCGGTATTCTGGTCCGATCCTCATGCGCCTGTCGACACTGGTCAGCCTGATCGTTCTGGTGTTGCTGTTTGTCTGGTCGACGCGCCAGATGGACCGCCCTGTGCCGGGCGATCCGCTATCCAACGGTCGGGCCGAGGCGGTGGATGGCGATTCCTTGCGCATGAACGGGGAAGAGATGCGGCTTCTGGGCATTGATGCGCCGGAATTCTCGCAGACCTGCAAGCGCGGCGGCCAGGATTGGAAATGCGGACGCGAGGCTGCCCAGCACCTGCGCCGCCTGCTGGCCCGCGCGCCGGTGACCTGCATCGGCCATGAGCGCGACCGCTACAACCGGCTGCTGGTGACCTGCCGCAGCCTCGGCGTCGATCTCGGGGCCGCTCAGGTCAAGGCCGGGATGGCGATCGCCAACGGGGGTTATTTCGTCGAGGAAGCCGAGGCGCGCAATGAGTCCCGTGGTCTCTGGGCGGGCGAATTCGACAATCCGCGCGATTACCGCATCCTTCATCCCTCCCGCCAGCCGGCCGCAACGCCGCCGCAGCCGCAAACCCCGCGCCCGGCCACGGTTCCGACCCCGCCGCAGCGGCCATGATCGGTGAATGTCCCGCAACGGGCGCCGGGCGGACGGCGGCTCAGTAAAAACGATGCGAGAGATGCCGCATTGTGCACCAGCGCACATCGCAGGGCGCGGTTGGGAGCAAGACTGCGCCCATGGTGCCAACGCCCAAGGGCGCCATATCAAGCGAACCAACTTCACGCGGCCGCAAGGCTGCGTTTTTTTGTCAGCCGCCGCCGCGCCGCTTTTCACCTGCCTGGCAAAATGCCATGCTGCACGGATGGTTCACGGGAGAACTGTTTGATGAAGCTCTATGACGGCGGTCGGGTTCCGAACGCGCGGCGGGTGCGCGTGTTTCTTGCGGAAAAAGGCGTTTCGGTGCCGACGGAGACCGTCGATCTCGGCACAAAGCAGCACAAGTCGCGCGATTTCTCGACGTTGAATCCCTTGCAGCGGGTGCCGGTTCTGGTGCTCGACGATGGCACCATTCTGACCGAATCGATCGCCATCTGCCGCTATTTCGAGGAAGTGCATCCCGAGCCGCCGTTGTTCGGCGAGGGGGCCAGAGGGCGCGCCCTGGTCGAAATGTGGCAGCGGCGCCTCGAACTGCATCTGTTCCTGCCGGTGGCCTATGTGTTCCGCCATCTGCACCCGGCGATGGCCGATTTCGAAGTGCCGCAGGTTCCGGCCTGGGGGGAGGCCAACCGCGCCCGTGTGCACGACTATCTGGCCCAGCTCGACCGCGATCTCTCTGGAAAGGACTTTGTCTGCGAAAATCGCTTCAGCGTCGCCGACATCACCGGCATGATCGCCATTGATTTCATGAAGGCCGGCCGCATCGACATGCCGCCGGGACTGACCAATGTGACCCGCTGGCATGCCGGCCTTGCCGCCCGGCCGAGCGCCCGCGCATGAGGAGTGCGGCACTCCTGGCCTGCGTGGCGGCGCTGCAGGCGGCCTTTGAAAGCGCGCATTATCCCTATCCGCACCGGCT
>DAOMXG010000222.1:0-3197 GCA_035436995.1 Beijerinckiaceae bacterium | reverse complement strand
GAAGGGATGGCCATTTTCGGGCCAGATCCGGCGGAAAATGCTCGAACCGGATCGCCAGATACGCTTCTCGCATTTTCCTGGTCCATGGCCCGAAACTGGCCATGTCTTCTGCGATTAGCCGGTATCCACTTGATCGCGACATGCTCTAGCGCTCCTTGGCCCGTCCCACAACATCGCTGGCGGGCGCCTCTGGCCGCGCCCCAACGCTCCAGGCAAACCCAAACCGTTAGCGAATGGTAAACCGCCTCCCTCGCTAACCGACTGAAAAAGACACACTTTTTCCTTTCCGGGATTAACCGGGCGGTAAGGTTACTTTTTTACCGTTGTTACAGGTTTGGAGCCGCCGAGTCGCGGCGCTTGCAGGAGATGGCCGGATGCGCCGTTCAGCAGTTCTCATGGTTTCCGCTTTTCTCGCAACCGGGGCACAGGCCGCCGACTATCTGCGCGGGCCGCTTCCCGAGCCGGTGACGCGCGCTGCTCCGACGGCAAGCTATGATTGGAGCGGTACCTATTTCGGTGCACATTACAACTTCGGCTCGATGAGCTTCAACAACTACGATCTGAGCGGGACCGCCTTTAACAGCGGCATCACCAACACGACGCTGCGGACCAATCTGGCAACCGCTCACGGCAACACCCTGTTCGGCTCGGCCAACGGCAACCGGTCCGGCTACGGCGTATTCCTTGGCGTCAATACGCAGTGGGATGATGTGGTCCTCGGCCTTGAGGGCGAATATTCCCGCGTTGGCGCCCGGGCCAATTCCCGTTCGACGATCACCGGCACGTTTCCGGCGGCCGCCCCTGCCGGCACATTCGACTACAATCTGACGGCCAACGCGCGCACCACCATCGACGATTACTTCGCGCTGAAGGCCCGCGCCGGCTGGGCGATCGACCGGACGCTGCTGTATGCAACGCTGGGTATCGCGATGGCCAATGTGACCCGGCAGACGACCCTGACCGGCACCTATGAGGAATACAACGTCGGTCCGCCGCGCGCCACGATCTCCGGCGTTGTCCCGGTTGACAGTGCCACCAAGAAGTCAATGGCCCGCTGGGGCTTTGCCACCGGACTCGGCGCCGAATATGCCCTGACCGATGCCGTGCTGCTGCGCGGCGAGTGGCAGTATCTCGGCTTCGGCTCGATGACCAATCTCAATAACGCCGGCAAGAACGGCTATTATTCACTGAACACGGTGCGTGCCGGCGTCGCGGCGAAGTTCTGACCCCGCGACCGATGCGCCATTCCACAGCCTTCAAGACCTGATCCGGCGACCGAACCGGTCGCCGCCGCCCCTCTTTCCAAACCTGGCCTCGCGTATGGAAAAGCGGCCCGCCAAGATCGGCGGGCCGTCGGCGTTTGCGGCAAGAGCCTGCTCTCAACATTTGCGAGCGATCACGTCAGGCGGCCATGCCGAAGCCAAAGACATCCATCATCAAGACGCCGTATTGGGCGCTGGAATGCAGCCGCCGGCCGGGCCTGCCGTCTGCCGCTCCGATGGCAGAAAAGAGCGGCAGCAGATGCTCCTCGGTGGGATGGTTACGCACCGCATGCGGCGCCCGCGCCCGGTAATCGAGCAAGGCTGCGGTATCCCCCGCCTCAACATGCTCACACATCCACTCGCCAAAATCCTGCACCCATGCCGGCGCCGGATCGGCAAAGCCATAGGTTCCGCCGAAAACCTCACCGAGATTATGGGTCAGCGCCCCTGAACCGATCACCAGAATGCCCTGTTCGCCCAGCCTGCGCAGGGCCATGCCGAGCTTCAGATGATGCTCCGGCCCAGCCTTCGGCTGAACCGACAGCTGCACCACCGGGATGTCCGCCTTGGGATACATCAGCATCAAGGGCACCCAGGTGCCATGATCAAAGCCGCGATTGCTGACCGCCTGCGCGTCGATGCCGGCCTCGGCAAGCGCGGCGAGGCAATCGGCGGCAAGCTCCGGCGCTCCGGGCGCCTTGTAGGTCATCTGATAGAGTTCTGGCTCGAACCCGCCGAAATCGTGGATGGTTTCGGGAGCGGCATCGGCAGTGACCGCCGGAGCGCGCGTCATGAAATGGGCTGTGATCACGACAATGGCGCGCGGCCGGGGCAGCGCCTTGCCCAGGCCTTGCAGAAAGTCATGCGCCGGAGAGGCATGGAGAACGAGGTTGGGCGCTCCATGCGAGACAAACAGGACAGGTAATGCGGACATGGCTGAATCCCTCTGTTGCAACAGACATAAGAGCGGGATTCAGGAAATGCGAATGGCGTCCGTGCGCAGCTGTCCTTGCGCGAACGCCATTTTCTAGGACCTGCAAAGCATGTGCATTGCAAGGATGCACATCATGCATCGCTCAATAGCAGCGCGTCACCCTGCGGAAAGTGTAGGTATGCGAATCGAGCCACACCTTCTTGCGGGTGATCTGGCAGATCGGCTCGCGATAGGAAGCGTAGCGATAGACGCGGCGCGGCCGCTGCGGCGCATAATGGGTCCGCGTCGCATAGGCCGGGGCATAATAGCCGCCGCCCTGCGAATAGGTTGCCGGCACATTGTGGGCCGCATAGCTGTAGCTGGGGCCATAGCTGTAGACCGGCGTATAGCCATAACCATAGCCATAGGACGGAGACGCATAGGCGCTGCCGGCGCTGGCGATCAGCGCGCCGGCGGCAAGGCCACCGATTGCCGCGGCAGCGATCGCGCCACCGCGATGTCCGTGACGACGCCAGCGGGCCTCCGCATCATCGGTCATGGCAACCGTCAGCGTAGTGCCGAGAACGGCAAACGCGAGCCCCTTGCGGGCCATTGGCGACAGAAATGACATGCTCTTCCCTCCTCAACCGTTACAGAAACCGGCGGATCCTGCGCCGCGTCATCGCATAGTGAAGAGCTTATCCTGTCCCAAAAATGAACAGTTTTGCCGAAACGTGGTTAATCGCCATTAATGATTTGGGCCAACTTGCCGGTGTATCGGACTGATCGCGATGCACAGGGGAAATACAATCCACCGTGTGGACTGATCTTCGATCCGCAATGCGGAAAAGCCCGGCAGGGATCACCTGCCGGGCCTTCCGCCCCACACCCGTTTTCGGGTGCCCCCGTGGATGGTTGGAAGGTCGCGGCGGCGGGCCTTATTCGCTCCAGACCGCCGCCGCGCTTCCTCTAGATCACGCCGCATTTTGATGGAATCATCAAAATGCGGATAACGTGATCGG
>DAOMXG010000221.1:0-3211 GCA_035436995.1 Beijerinckiaceae bacterium | reverse complement strand
TGGGAAATCTTCCTGCTGTGCGGCGATCCGTCGAAGCCCGAGATCGGCGCCAATTTCCATCCGGCGACGACCAAGGACGGCTGGTTCGGCATGCCCGACAATCTCGCCATCGACAGCCGCAACCGGCTGTGGGTGGGGACCGATGGCAACGAGCCGGAAAAGACCGGGCGCGGCGATGGCATCTGGCTGGTGGAAACCGAAGGGCCGATGCGCCGGCGCTCGACCCATTTCTACCGCGTGCCGGCCGGCGCCGAATGCACCGGCCCGTTCTTCACCCCCAATGACGAGACGCTCTTTGTCTCTATCCAGCATCCGGGCGATGACGGGCCCAGTTATCCAGCTCACGGACGCTTCTCATCCGCCGATGATCCCTCGACGCGCTGGCCGGACTTCAAGCCGGACATGCCACCCCGCCCCGCGGTCGTGGCCATTACCCGCAAAGGCGGCGGCAAGGTCGGGTGAATGTCCCATCATGCCTTGACTTTGACTGCCGGTTGAGGTCATAAGCCCCGCATGCGCCGGGCCTTTTGGTCCGGCCCAACCTTTTTTGACGGCCGGCTGAGGCCGGAGGATGACACAATGGCCAAGACCGCCACGATCAAGATCAAGCTGCTCTCGACCGCCGATACCGGCTATTTCTACGTGACCAAGAAGAATGCCCGCACCGCGACCGAGAAGCTTTCGCTGAAGAAGTATGATCCGGTTGCCCGCAAGCACGTCGAGTTCAAGGAAACCAAGATCAAATAACTTGGATTTGCCCGCTTGGGGGTTTGAGGCGCCGTTCGCGGCGCCTTTTTTGTTGCCCGCGCACATAAAGTGGCCGGCCAGCCATGGAAGAGGAGGCCACTCCAATCCATGTCCGACCGGCCGCCCGTCAGGCAATCCGGGTTGATGCGGCAGACCCGATACTCATGCCTTTCGGGGTCTTCCACGGGGTATTTTTTGACGCCTCCCCGATTGCCTTTGACGCTAGCGGGGTCTGCGCGACAGGAAAAGCCGCCGGAGACGGTTCCGGCGGCTTTATTGCCCGTTTACCTTAAGGTCTTGGATTAACAGCCAAATCCGAAAGTCACCGGTGGTCAGGCTGCATTCGACAGGATCACCCGGTTGCGGCCCGAGCGTTTGGCTTCATACAGCGCCTCATCGGCCCGCTTGGCGAGGCCCTCGGCAGATTCCACCCGCCCTTCCATGGTGGCAAGGCCAAACGAGGCGGTGATCGGGATCTGCCGGGCACCCTTGTGGATGGTGAACGGCGTCGCCTCGATGGTGCGGCGCAGCCGTTCGGCGACATGCTGACCGGCGAAACGGTCGGTTTCCGGCATCACGACCACGAATTCCTCGCCGCCGAAGCGGGCGAGCAGATCGATGCCGCGAATGGAGCGGCGCATCCGGGCCGCGGTTTCGATCAACACCTCGTCGCCGGCATCGTGGCCGTAGGTGTCGTTGACCTTCTTGAAGAAATCGACATCGAGGATGATGAAGGAGATCGCCCCGCCGCGCAGCATGTGATCGTTGATCATCGAGGACAGCTGCGAGGTCAGATAGCGGCGGTTGTGCAGCTTGGTCAGCGGATCGATGATCGCCATTTCCAGCGAGGACTGCACATTCTGCCGCAGCCTGTCCTGATAACGCTTGTGCCGGATCTGGGTGCGTACGCGGGCGACCAGTTCGTTACGGTCGACCGGACGGGCCAGATAATCGTTGACGCCGAGATCGAGCGCACGCAGCACCCGCTTCTCGTCGTCGAGATCAGACAAAACCAGGATCGGCGTGTTGCGGGTGCGCTCCAGCGAGCGCATCTGGCTGCACAGGCGCAGGGCGTCGAAATTGGCCAGGCCAAGGCTGATGATGGCCATGTCATGTTCGCCCTCGGACAACCGCATCAGCGCGGCCTGGGGGTCCGATTCGACATCAACCTGATGCACCTGTGACAGGCTTGAGGCCATGCGCTCGGAGGAATTGGCGCGATCGTCGATGATCAGCACACGTCCGTTGAGGCCATCCTCGGCGGCAGCGGCTGCCAGGGGATCGGACTGGCCGAACTGCGGAGTGGCGAGTGCACGGGCGCGCAATTCATCGGTCAGCGTCTTGAGCCTGGCCAGCGAGCGCACGCGCGTCAGAAGCGCCACATCATTCACCGGCTTGGTCAGGAAATCATCGGCGCCGGCTTCGAGCCCCTTGAGCCGGTCGGACGGCTGGTCGAGCGCGGTCACCATCACGATCGGCAGGTGCGCCGTGGTTGGTGAAGATTTCAGCCGTCGGCAAACCTCGAATCCATCCATTCCCGGCATCATCACATCGAGCAGGACGATGTCGCAGGCGCCGCTTTCGCAGATCTCGATCGCCTGCATTCCGTTCATCGCCGAGAGCACATCGAAATATTCGGCCGTAAGGCGCGTTTCCAACAGTTTGATGTTGGGAAACAGGTCATCGACGATCAACACACGCGCAGTCATACTTCATACCCCTTCAGATCCGAAGCGCTCGCGCGCCCGGAAGGTCTGTTCATTTCAACGGGCGGCACCCAGATAGGATTGCACGGTCTGCACGAATTTGCCGACCGAGATGGGCTTGGAAAGATACCCCTCGCAGCCGCTCTGGCGGATCCGTTCCTCATCGCCTTTCATGGCGAAAGCGGTGATGGCGATCACCGGAATGCGCTTGAGATGCTCGTCATCCTTCAACCATTTGGTCACCTCGATTCCCGAAACCTCGGGAAGCTGGATGTCCATCAGGATCAGATCCGGCATGTGCCTGCGCGCCAGTTCGATGGCCTCGACCCCGGAACTGGTCAGCAGCGTCTTGATGCCATGCGCCTGCAGGAGATCGTTGAACAGCTTCATGTTCAACTCGTTATCCTCGACGATCAGCACTGTTTTTGACATTATCCTGGTCCCCTGCCGCCTGGCGCCGGCCTTCGTTGGAAAGGTCGCGCCGCTTGCCAAGCCTGTTGCACTCCCGCATTCTTGATAGCAGCGAGACCTTAAAGTTTGCGGAATCCCCGATGGCGCGCGCCCTGCCCGATCCTGACCCCGAAGCGCTGGCGATCGACGCGCTGGGTTTCATCGCCGGCGATGCGGAACGCCTCGGCCGGTTCCTGGCGCTGACCGGGCTTGGCCCGGGAACCTTGCGCGCCGCGGCGGCCGATCCGGCCTTCCTGATCCGGGTGCTCGACTATCTTGCCGAGGATGAATCGGCGCTCATCGCTTTT
>DAOMXG010000220.1:0-3239 GCA_035436995.1 Beijerinckiaceae bacterium | reverse complement strand
CCAAGCTGAGGGTGATCCCAGCGCACCAGCGCCTCGACACCGATCAGACGGCGATCGGAGGTGCGCACCAGCGGCTGGAAATGCAGCAGCAACTCGCCGCTGTTGATGGCCCGGTTGAGATTGCGTTCAAGGTCGGCGCGACGTTGCGCTTCCTCATCGAAGCAGGGCGAGAACATCTCGATGCGGTTGCGACCCTGGCGCTTGGCGCGATTGAGCGCCAGCGTGGCGTTGCGCAGTACCGTTTCGGCGGTCCCACCGCTGGCCGGCAGCATCGCAAAGCCGGCCGAGACGCTGGCAAAAACCCCACCCTGCGCCTGCGCATAGGGTCGGCGCAAAGCCGCAAGCAGTTTGCGGGCGTGATCGAACATCTGGGCATAGCTGTCGCAGTGAGGGACCAGCACGGCAAATTCGTCGGCGCCGCTGCGGGCAATCAGCGAACCCTGCGGCGACAGCGACTGGAGCCGGCCCGCCATTTCCCGAAGCAGGCTATCGCCGACGCTGAAGCCGAAGCCATCATTGAGCGAACGGAAATTATCGACGCCAAACAGCAGCAGCGCTGCGTCCGGCGGGGTTCGGTGCGAGCCTTCCAGCTGCTGGCCGATCATCACCTCCAGACGGGCCCGATTGGCAAAGCCGGTCAGCGGATCGGTGAAAGCCAGGTGCTCGAGCCTGTCGCGCATCACCACCAGTTCGGCCAGCCCGGCCGAAACATCGCCGATCTCATCCGGGCGGCCAAGGCCGGGCGGCGCGCCGACAGGTTCATGGCGCGCAAGGCGCCGGGCATAGGCCGACAGAAGGCGCAATGGCTGCATCGCCCTCAGCAACAGCCCGACGCCGAGCCCGGCCACGCCAAGCAGCAGGACCAGCAACGTCAGCACCTGACGATGAACCAGATCCCAGGTCGGACGCCAGACCTCGTCCAACCAGCCGATATCGACGGCCAGTGCGCCGGCCAAATGCTCCCGGTCATCGACAACCGGAATGAATTCGGCGAGCCGGAAACGATCAAATTGCGGCACCGCGCCACGGAACGGCCTGAGCTGCTGCAATGTCTCATAGGCCGGATATTGCGGACCGAAATGCACCGTGCGCACATGTTCACCGCCGGGGCCGCGCGCGCTGGTGGCAATACGCTCGAACAATCCTGTTTCGGCGTGAAAGCGGAACAGGTGAACATCGCCCTGATTGACGTCAGCCGCAGCTTCGACCAGGCGATCGAGGTCGGCACTCGGGGTCAGCACCTGGCGGCCATCGCCCGACGCAATGCGGAAGGCCACCGGGCGACTGCCCTCGGACCGCCGCGCGGTGAGCGGCAAGTTCCGGCTGGATTCAAATGCAGCGCCTGCGGCACGCGCCGAATGATCGAGCCGGTCGGAGATCTGCCGCGCCGTGCCATCGCGCAATTCGTTATAGCCGAGCATGGCAGCGGCGATGACGGCAACCGCCACCGCGGCGCAGAGCGCCAGCGTTCCCCGGGCGGGCAGGGAGGTCAGAAAGGCGCGAAACGGCGAGATTGAAACAACCAATGAAACAACTCCCGCCACCCCAAAAACCTCGGCGGCAGGCGAGACCGTAACCCGTATCGCTTTAACAGAATCCGGTCAGCGCACCGGGGATCTGTCCGGCTGGTTAAGGCCGGGCAGAGCAGAATGTTCAAATTCTACGCGTCAGTGTCGCTGTCCTCAGCCTCGCTGCCGTCGTTGTCATCCTCGCTCTCGGAGACACGCTCGACCGACACCACCCGGTCGCTGTCCGCGGTGTTGAAGACGATGACGCCCTGCGTCGCCCGGCCGGCAATACGGATGCCATCGACCGGGCAGCGGATCAGTTGTCCACCATCGGTCACCAACATGATCTGGTCGCTGTGCTCGACCGGGAAGGAGGCGACGAGATCGCCATTGCGCTCGTTGACCGCCATGGCGACGATGCCCTTGCCGCCGCGATTGGTGATCCGATACTCGAACGAGGACGAGCGCTTGCCGAAACCGTTGACCGATACGGTCAGCACGAACTGCTCGGCCGCCGACATTTCCGCATAGCGCTCCTGGCCGAGTTCGCTGTCGCCCGTCGCCTCCTCGGCATCGACCGGAACCGGCCCGTCCTCGGTCAGATCGCCGGCAACCGCGCGGCGCCGCTTGAGATAGGCTGCACGCTCTTCCGGCGTTGCCGCGGCGTGGCGCAGGATCGACTGCGAGATCACCCGGTCGCCGTCAGCCAGCAGGATGCCGCGCACACCGGTCGATGTGCCGGTCGAGCCGTTGCCGCCGAACACCCGCACATCCGACACGGCAAAGCGGATGCACTGGCCGCGGGCCGTGGTCAGCAGCACGTCATCGGACTCGGTGGCCAAAGCCACATCGATGATCGACTGGTCATCCCCGTCAAATTCCATGACCCGCTTGCCGAGGCTGGTGCGCGGCACGCAATCGCTGAGCTTGTTGCGGCGGATGGAGCCCGTATTGGTGGCAAACATCACGTCCAGCCGCTCCCATTGCGCCTCGTCCTCGGGCAGCGGCATGATCGTGGTGATGCGCTCGCCCGGATCGAGCGGCAGCAGGTTGACCAGCGCCTTGCCGCGCCCCTGCGGCGTCGCTGCCGGGAGCTTCCACACCTTCATCTTGTAGACCTGGCCGAGCGACGAGAAAAACAGAACCGGCGCATGGGTCGAGGCAACGAACAGCCGCGTGACGAAATCCTCGTCCCTGGTCTGCATGCCGGCGCGACCCTTGCCGCCGCGGCGCTGGGCGCGATAGGTCGACAGCGGCACCCGCTTGACGTAGCCCTCATGGCTGACCGTGACGACCATTTCCTCGCGGGCGATCAGATCCTCGTCCTCGAAATCGCTGTCGGCGTCGACGATCTCGGTCAGGCGCGGTGATGCATAGGCGGCACGCACGGCGGCGAGTTCGTCCTTGATGATGTCGAGGATGCGCGCCCGCGACGACAGGATGGCAAGAAACCCGCGAATTTCCGCCGCGATCTTTTCCAGTTCCTCGGCGATCTCATCGCGACCGAGCGCGGTCAGCCGCTGCAATCTGAGATCGAGGATCGCCTGCGCCTGCCGCTCCGATAGCCGATAGGTGCCATCGGCCGAAAGCCCATGGCGCGGATCGTCGATGAGCGCGATCAGCGGCGCCACATCGGCCGCCGGCCAGGCCCGCGCCATCAGCGACTCGCGCGCCGTCGCGGCATCGGCCGAACCGCGGATCAGCGCGATCACCTCGTCGATATTGGCCACC
>DAOMXG010000219.1:0-3260 GCA_035436995.1 Beijerinckiaceae bacterium | reverse complement strand
GATATTTTTCGGGCGCCGGCAGCGGTTTGCCGCCGCTTTCCTTGAAACGGAAGTCGACATCCGACTGGAAGCGCTTCAGCTGGTCTTCCAGCCTGCGGATCTGATGGCCCATCTGCTCGACCTGACCGTTGAGGCGGCGGTTCTCTCCCTCCAGCCGATCAAGCCGCAGCAGCAGCTCGGCCGCATCGGTCTGCGCCCGCGCCGGCGCGCCGGCACCAAACGGCAGGACAAAGACAGCGACGAAGAGGGCAGCAATCAGACGCGGCATGGCAGACCCGTGGCGAACATCAGCGGCGATGTCTTTGAGCACTGTGCGGCCGGATGGAGCCGGACGCACGACGCTCTATCATAACCGCACCATTCCGGCCAAACTATGAACGGAACGACCTGTCTTGACGACCTACGACCCGGCGCCCGACAGCACGGTGACCGCGCGGCGGTTCTGGCTCCAGCAGGAAATGTCGTCGCAGGTCGCCACTGGCCGCTCCTTGCCATAGGACATGGTGCGCATGCGGTTGGCGGCAACCCCCTTGGCGGCGAGGTAGTTGCGCACCGTTTCCGATCGACGCGCCGACAGCGCAAAATTGTATTCGCGCGTGCCGCGCTCGTCGGCATGGCCCTCGACGGTGAAAGAATAACGCGGATAGCGGTTCAGCCAGTTGGCCTGCTTGTCGAGCGTGGCAACGCCGGTCGGGGTCAGTTCGGTCGAATCGGTTTCAAAGAACACCCGGTCCCCGACATTGACCGAAAAATCCTGGGTTGAACCGGGCACGGCCGCGCCGGCCTGCCCGCCACGACCACTGCCCCCGCCAAAAATCCCGTCCTGATCTTCGGGCTTGCTGGCACAGGCTCCAAGGGAAAGGGCGACCAGCGCCACGGCTGCGAATTTGGCGGCCTTGGGCGACAGAACGTTGCAAAGCATCCGGGTTAGCTCCTGACGAGGGTCTGGCGCGGGCAAGCCCCGCTGGCAGCACCAGCAATGCCCCGTCAACCTTACCTCGGTGTTGCCAAACAATGTCGAAATGGCGGCATTGTGGCGTTTGGTTAACAAACCGCTACTTGGTCTCGCCCAGCAGCGGCGACCAGGCCGGATCCGAGCCGAAGCCCGGCGTTGGCACCGGCACCTTCACCCGGCCCGAGATATCGACCATGGTCAGCTTCGGCCCGCCGCCCTGATCGGAAAAATACATCAGGTAGCGCCCGTTCGGCGCCCAGGTCGGACCCTCATTGTGGAAACCTTCGGTGAGGATTCGCTCGCCCGAACCGTCCGGCTTCATGATTCCGATGGCAAAAGACCCGCCCTTCTGCCGGGTGAAGGCGATGTAATCGCCCTTCGGCGACCAGACCGGCGTGCCATAGCGCCCTTCGCCGAACGAGATGCGCTTCTGCCCGCCTCCGGAGGCATCCATGATATAGATCTGCTGGCCGCCGCCGCGATCGCTTTCGAACACGATACGCCCGCCATCCGGAGAGAACGACGGACCGGTGTCGATCGCCGCCGTATTGGTCAGCCGCCGCATCTCCTGCGAATTGAGGCTCATCACATAGATGTTGGCATTGCCGCCCTGCTGCAGGCTCATGATGACCGAGTTGCCATCCGGCGAGAAGCGCGGCGAGAAGCTCATGCCGGGGAAATTGCCCACCGCCTCGCGCTTGCCGCTCTGCAGGTTGACCAGAAAGACGCGAGGCTCCGCCCCGTCGACGAACGACATGTAGGTGATTTCCTGGCTGGACGGCGAGAACCGCGGCGTCAGCGCCAGCGCATCGCCCGTCGACAGGATCTTATGATTGGCCCCGTCCTGATCCATGATGGCGAGGCGTTTCTTGCGGTTGTTCTTGGGCCCGCTCTCGTCGACATAGACGATCCGGGTATCGAAAAAGCCCTTTTCGCCGGTCACCTTGGAGTAGATCGCATCCGAGATCATGTGGCCAACCCGGCGCCAGGCATTGGCATCGGTGGAATATTGCTGCCCGACCGATTGCGCCCCGGCACCGATATCCCACAGCCGGAACTCGGCGCGGATGCGGTTGCCGTCGCGCAAGGCCCGGCCGGTCACCAGCGCCTGCACGCCCGCCGCCTGCCAGGCGGGAAAGTTCGGCTGGGCATCGAAAGCCGGCTTTTCCGGGTGCCGCGCCTTGTCGAGCAGCGCAAAAAGGCCCGAGCGCGTGAGATTGTTGGCAATGACACTGGCCACCTGCGCCTCGCCGCCGAATTCGGCGATGGCAATGGGCATCGGCTTGAAATCACCCCCCGACAGAGTGATCTGCAATTCCGCGCGCGCTGCAGAGGCTCCGAACATGCCGAAAGCGGCGGCGCCCGCCAGAAACCGGCGACGTGGCAGCAAGAGCGGAGCGAGTGGCATCTGGACAAGACGGGTCATGGCACGGCTCTTTGTTACAATAGATCGCTCGGATCGAGCTTGACGGTGATGGTTTTCCAGTCCTCGAACTTGTCGGCGAACTTGGACGGGATGCGGTAGGGCGCACAGGCGCGGATCGCCCGCATGCCGCTGTCGGCGATGGCGCGGAACGCCGGATCGGCGGAATTATTGACCAGCGCCGGCTGCACCGAAATCGCGCCGCTGGGCGTAAGCTGGAGCCGCACCAAAGGTTTGACGGTCGGATTGCTCATGCCCGACACGCTCCAGCACCGCTCCATCTGTTCCTTGATCAGCCCCATCAGCGCCTCGCGATCGGACGGCGACAGGCGCGCTCCGGTGGCATTCGGCGCACCGGCCGAGGCGGTCCGAGTCACCTGCGGACCGGTCGAGCCGGACGAGGCCGGGGCATCGCGCGACGCCAGAAGCCGGTTGCGGATGGCGGCATTGAGCTTGTCGGATTCGGCCTTCTCTGCGGCCTTGCGTGCCTCTTCGGCCTTCTTCGCCTCGGCCGCCTTGCGGGCCGCTTCGGCTGCCTTCTTGGCCGCCTCGTCAGCCAGGCGTTTTTTCTCCTCGGCCTTTTCCTGCTCGGCGGCGAGTTTGCGCGCTTCCTCAAGCTCGGCCTTTTCCTCGGCCTTGCGCTTGTCCTCGGCGAGGCGGCGGGCTTCGTCGGCCTTGCGCTTTTCCTCGGCCTTGCGGGCTTCCTCGGCTTTGCGCTTTTCCTCCGCCTTGCGCGCTTCCTCTGCCTTCTGCTCGGCTTCCTTCTGCTTCAGCTGTTTCTGGCGGATCAGTTCGGCCTCGTCCTCATCCTCTTCATCGGGCTGGGCTTTCGGCATCGCTGGCTTGGGCGGCACGGCTACCGGCTCGGGTTTGGGCGGTGCA
>DAOMXG010000218.1:0-3332 GCA_035436995.1 Beijerinckiaceae bacterium | reverse complement strand
GGAAAATGCGTTTTACTTCATGGAGATGAATACGCGTCTTCAAGTGGAGCACCCGGTTACGGAAGCCATTACGGGGCTTGATCTGGTGGAATTGCAGTTCCGCGTTGCCTCGGGCGAAAAGCTGCCCTTCGCTCAGAAGGATCTGAAAATCCACGGCCATGCGGTCGAGGCGCGGCTTTATGCCGAGGATCCCGAGAGCGGCTTCCTGCCGTCCACCGGGACGCTGTGGGCGCTGCGCCTGCCGGAGGATGGCGTGCGCGTCGATACCGGCGTTGCCGAAGGCGGCGCGGTCACCGGCTTTTATGATCCGATGATCGCCAAGATCATCACCCATGGCGAGACGCGCGATGCCGCGCTCGACCGTCTCGCCGCCGCGCTGGGCGAGACGCTGGTTGCCGGTCCGCGCACCAACGTCCGCTTTCTCAAGGCGCTGTGCGAGGCGCCGGGCTTCCGTGCCGGGGATTTCGACACCGGGTTCATTGATCGCAACCTTGATGGGCTCGGGGCCGTGGTCCAGCCGCTTGACCTTGATGCGGTGGCAGCGGGGGCGGCGCTGCTGATCGAGCAGGCGCTTGACCAGACCTGGGCGGGGCCCTCCAGCGATCCATGGAATGTGCGCGACGGTTTTGCCCTCTCCGGCAGCACCCTGCCCCGCATCGAGGTGGCGGCCGGCGGGGAAAGACTTGTCGCCCAGGTGGAAGAGGATGGCTGGCGCAGCTATCGGATCCGTCTGGCGGGTGATGCTGCGCCGCGGCCGATCGCGCTTGAGGAGACGGAGGCCGATGGTCTCGACATCGTCAATGATGATGCCGGTTTCGTCGCCGTGACAACGGATGATGGCGTGCTGGCGCTGCGCAATGGCCGGCAGACCGAGGTTCGGCGCCACGATCCGCTGGCGGTGGATTTCGACGCGCTCGACGTGCCGGAAGGCGGGGCGCTGATCAAAGCGCCGATGCATGGCAAGCTGATCGCGCTCTATGTCAAACCCGGCGATGTCGTGGCCAAGGGCGCGCGGCTGGCCGTGGTGGAAGCGATGAAGATGGAACATGCGCTCACCGCTCCGCGCGATGGTCTTGTCGTCGAAGTGGCCAGCCATGTCGGCCAGCAGGTCAGCGAAGGCGCCAAGCTGGTGGTGATCGGAGAAGGCTGATGCGCTCGCCCCTTGCGCTGATGATTCTGCTGGCGGCGGCGCCGGCGCTTGCCTGCTCCTGCGCGCCGCGAAATCCTGCGGCGCCCGGCCCCGAGGTGCTGGTTACGGCACAGGTTCTCACCGTCACGCCGGGCCCTACGGCCGGCACCCATGTCGCAACGCTGCGCGTGCTCAGGCGCCATGCCGGCTCGGTGCCGCGTATCATCCGCGTGGGAAGCCGTTCCCATTCGGTCGCCTGCGGCGTCGACTTCACCAAGGGAGAGACGCGCCAGTTCGCGCTCTACCGGGCGCGCGGCAGGCTGACCAGCAATGCCTGCTACATGTTCCAGCACACAAGGCCATGACCCTGCATCTGCTCAAGCTCTGCGTCGGAGTCGAATCGATCGACGATCTTGCCGAGTGGATCGACGAGCAGCGGCTCTATGCCCGGCGGGCCGGACAGAACTTTGAGCAGAAGCACACGACCCGCATGGTCCCCAGGCGCCTGGACGAGATCCTGCGCGCGCCCGACGGCCCCGGCTCGCTCTACTGGGTGATCAAGGGACAGATCGCCTGCCGGCAGCGGCTGATCGACATCCGCCCCTTCACCGACGCGCACGGCATCGGCCGCTGCCATCTGGTGCTGGAGCCCGAGGTGGTGCCGGTTTTGCCACGGCCCTACCGGGCCTTTCAGGGCTGGCGCTACTTTTCGCCGGAGGACGCTCCGCCCGATCTCGGCGCCCGCGTCGAAGGGCTGGACACGATGCCCGAGGCACTGCGGCGCGAACTTGCCGGACTCGGGCTGATCTGATGCCGGTTGCTTTCCGCAGCAAAGCCACGTATAAGCCGCTTCGCTGCGTTGCAGCAAATCCTGTGCTCCAGGCGCGTAAGCCGGGTTTCCCGGTTCTTCTGTCGAGCACCTGACCATCCTGACATCCGACAGCCCAAATTACGCGGGGCCCGTCCTTTCCCCCGCCTCAATCCGTGCGCCATCGGCATGCGGACCATGGCTTTTTGACGAGACAGTCTTTTGACGAATTTCTCCTCGCTCGGTCTTGCCGAGCCTCTGCTTCGCGCTCTCGAAACCGAGGGCTATACCACCCCCACGCCGATCCAGGCCAAGGCCATCCCGCTGCTGATGGAAGGCCATGATCTTCTCGGCATCGCCCAGACCGGCACCGGCAAGACGGCGGCCTTCGCCCTGCCGATCCTCAACAGGCTGCTGGCCGAAAAACGCCGCCCGACTCCGGGGACAGCCCGCGTTCTGGTGCTGGCGCCAACCCGTGAGCTGGCGGCGCAGATCGGCGAGAGCTTCCAGGCCTATGCCCGCTTCTGCCGGTTTTCGGTTGCGGTCGTGTTCGGCGGCGTCGGTTATGTGCCCCAGACCAAGGCCATCCGCGCCGGGCTCGATGTGCTGGTGGCCACGCCCGGCCGGCTGATCGACCATCTCAGCGATGGCGTGCTCAAGCTGCATGAAACCACCTGCGTCGTTCTCGACGAGGCCGATCACATGCTCGACCTCGGCTTTGTCGTGCCGATCCGCAAGATCCTGGCCAAACTGCCGAAGCAGCGCCAGAGCCTGTTCTTCTCTGCCACCATGCCGAAAGAAATCGCCACTCTGGCCGGCGAAATGCTGAAGAACCCGAAGGAAGTCGCGGTCGCGCCGGTCGCCACCACGGCCGAGCGGGTCAATCAGCAGGTCTATCTGGTCGATGCCGCCGCCAAGCGTGGCCTGCTTGTCGAAATGCTCGAAAAGCCGTCCTTCGAACGCACCATTGTTTTCACCCGCACCAAGCGGGGGGCGGATCGGGTTTCCAAGACGCTGGAGGCTGTCGGGATCCAGTCGGCCCCCATCCATGGCAACAAGAGCCAGACCCAGCGCCAGCGCGCACTCGATGATTTCAAGGCCGGGCGCATCCGCGTGCTGGTGGCCACCGACATTGCCGCCCGCGGCATCGACATCGACAGCGTCACCCATGTCATCAATTTCGAACTGCCCGAGGTTCCGGAACAATATGTCCACCGCATCGGCCGCACGGCACGGGCCGGTGCCTCGGGCGCCGCAATCGCCTTCTGCGATGCCTCCGAGCGCGGCCTGCTGCGTGACATCGAGCGGGTGACGCGCCAGCAGATCCCCACCATCGACAAGCGCGGCCACAAGGGGCGCGAGGTTCCCGCCGCGCAGGACGTGCGCCCGGACGAC
>DAOMXG010000217.1:0-3353 GCA_035436995.1 Beijerinckiaceae bacterium | reverse complement strand
ACCGCCGCATCGGGCTGTTCGGCGATGCGCGCGCGGCTGATGCGGCCCTCGCTCAGCGCCCGGAACACCGGCAACCGCCCGCCGCCGATCAGCGCATGCACCAGCGCGGTGATGAACACCGTCTTGCCGGCCCGCGACAGGCCGGTGACGCCGATGCGGAGATTCGGCCGAGAAAAGCTGGAAAGGTAGTCGAACAGGCTGGCCGAGGCGCCGCGCGCGGCCTCCGTCCATCCTGTCAAACTGTCACTGGCCACATCATTCCTCGTTGGCGCCGCCAAGATCGGCTGGCGTCACGTAGCGCTTGAGCGCGCAATCGCCATCCTGCAACTCGCTCCACGGGGTCAGGACCTCGAGAACGGCGCAGGCGGCGGTGGGAAAGCGGGCTCTCGCCTTGGACAGCGCCGCAGCATCGCTCTCCGACGGATCGGCCAGCTTCTGCACAAGCTCGGCAACGCCCGGATTATGCCCGACCAGCAGCACCGATTTGGTGCGCGGCGGCACTTTGCGCAGTCGCCGCAGCAACACGCCCGCCGCGGCCAGATAAAGATCGTCCTCGATCGACGCTTCGCCCAGCCCGGCTTCTGCCGCAGCGATGCGGAACGTCTCCTGGGTCCGCGCCGCGCTGGAAACCAGCAGCACCTCGGGCTTGAGCCCATGCTTTTTGAAGTCGGCGCCGATCAGCGTCGCTGCGTGGCGCCCGGCATCAGCCAGAACGCGCTGATAATCGCCGGATGGGCCAGCCGGCACGGCCTTGGCGTGCCGCAAAACAATCAGTGTTTTCATGATTCCCTGTCTGCTATCCGCCTCTATCTGCCATCGCGAGCAAAAAATTGCGAGGGGCACTCGGTCGATTGTCGGGATTATCTCAAGGGATCGACCCATGCGACTGCCGATCGTGGCACTTGCAGGCCGCTGCCTGCCATGCGACGGAACGATCATGACCCAACGGATCCGCTATGCTTTCCGCCCCCGGCCCTTTGCCGCCGAGACCGTGCTGGATCTCACCGATCGCGCCATCGAGGCCCAGCGGGCCGGCAAGGATTCGACCATCGCCCTGCGCGATATCGTCACCATCCGCCTGTTCTATGCTCCGCGCGGCATCAATTTCACCGGTTTCCGCGCCAAGCTTTATACACGCGGCGGCACGACCCTGGCCTTCGAGGACCGTAGTTTCAAAGGGCTGGTCGAGCAGGAGCGGCTGGAAGCGGCCTATCGCGCCTTTGTCAGCGAACTCTGCAGCCGCGCCGAGGCCGCCAACCCGAACGTACTGCTTTACGGCGGCCGTGCGGTGACAATTCTGGCGCTGGTCGGCGGCGTCGGCCTGCTGACGACCAACCTGCTCGCCTATTTCGTCCTGCGCTCGGTGATGGAAGGCAAGGTGCTGCTGGCCGCCGGCATCGCGGTTTTCGTCGGCTGGTTTGCAGCCTGGACCTGGGCCTATGTGATGCGCAACCGGCCGCAGAGTTTCCGGGCCGCGGCCATCCCGCCGCAGGTCCTGCCCTCGCCCGACGCGGGATGACGGCAGCGGCCACCGGCCTGGAGACCGCCGCTTCGCCAAAGAATGACTTCAGCGCACCACCAGCACCGAGCAATGGGCGTGGCGGACGATGTTGGCGGCGTTCGAACCGATCAGATAGGTGGCAAAGCTCGGATCATGCGACCCGACCACGATGAGGTCGGCCTTCCAGTCGGAAGCTTCGCTCAGCACCTCGTGGTAGATCGCCCCGATCCGCACCACTGTCGACACCTTGTCTGCCGCCAGTCCGGTCTCCTTGACCAGCGCCGCCATATCCTCTTCGGCGCGCTGGCGCTCCTGTGTGTCGAAATTGGTCGGCATGTAGTCGAGATAGGCCGCCGGGATCAGCGACAGCACATTGAGCAGGCGAACCGCCGCGCCCGAGGCTTTGGCCATGGCGACCGCGCGGCTGATGGCGGGCCGCGCCACCTTGAGGTCACCGAGATCGACCGGAACCAGAATGCGAGTATACATCGTCCCCTCCTGACTGTGGATCGGAATGCTAGAATCGCCCCATGACACTGTCATTGCGGCAGAGCAATCCTCAACAGGCTCGCCGAGATTGACGCCGGCTTCGCCACAGAGCACAAGCACGGACGGGCACCCGCCGGAGGTCTGCAACGATGTCACCCGCCCTGCGCTCGCCGCTGCTGTTCCTGATGGCGATCAACTTCATCAATCTGCTTGGTTATGCCGGCTGGAACGGCCTGTTCAACAACTTTTCCAAGGAGATGGCCGGTTTCACCGGCTACGAGATCGGCATCGCGCAGAGCGTCCGTGAAATCCCCGGCTTTCTGGCGTTTACCGCCATCGTCTGGTTTCTGGTGATGCGCGAACAGGTGTTCGCGCTTGTCAGCCTGATCGTGCTGGGCGCCGGCTGTGTCCTGACCGGTTTTCTGCCCTCGTTCTGGGGCATCCTGATCTCGACCACGGTGATGTCCGTCGGCTTCCACTATTCCGAAACGGTCAACCAGTCGCTCGGCCTGCAACTTTTCTCCAAGAAGGACGCGCCGCGCATGCTCGGCAAGGTCGCCGGCGCCGGTGCCGCCGCCCAACTGGTCGGATACGGCAGCATGGCGCTGCTATGGTGGTCGGGCCTGCGCGATTATCAAATTCTCTACGGCCTGCTTGGCGGCGTCTGCATGGCGGCGGCCTTGCTTTGCTGGATCTGGTTTCCGCGGGTCGAGGGCACGGTGCCGCAGCGCAAGACACTGGTCATCCGCTCACGCTACTGGCTGTTCTATGCCCTGACCCTGATGAGCGGCGCCCGACGGCAGATTTTCTCGGCATTCGCCGCCTTTCTGCTGGTTGAGCGTTTCGGCATGAAGGTGCATGAGGTGGCCGGTCTGTTCCTGGCCACTGCGGCGCTCAACATCCTGCTGGCGCCCTGGTTCGGCGCCCTGATCGCCAGGATCGGCGAGCGGCGCACCATCATGCTGGAAAACCTGGTGCTGATCGTCGTTTTTGCCGGCTATGCCACGACCGACGATCCGCTGATTGCCGCCGTCCTGTTTGTGCTTGACGGGGTTTTCATGACGCTGGTGATTGCCCAGCGCACCTATTTCCAGAAGATCGGCGATGCGGCGGACATGTCGCCGACGGCGGCCGTCTCCTTCACCATCAACCACATCGCGGCGGTGTTCATTCCGTTTGTCTTTGGCCTGTTGTGGATCAAGGACCCGTCGCTGGTGTTCCAGGCGGGCGGGTTGATCGCCACGATCTCGCTGACGCTGGCCTTCCTGGTGCCGCGCGATCCCGGACCGGGGCGCGAAACCGTCCTGCTCGAGAGCGCTGCGGCGGCGGCCACGCCAGCCTGATGCCGGCCGTTCAGCCCTGC
>DAOMXG010000216.1:0-3355 GCA_035436995.1 Beijerinckiaceae bacterium | reverse complement strand
GATCGACCGCCGCAGCCTGCCGCTGCTGATCGAGCAGGCTCAGGCCAGCGCCCATATCATGACCAACAATCAGATCGCGCTGCTGCGCGACATCGAGGCCAGCGCCCAGAGTGCCAGCCGCCAGATGAAGTCGGCGCTGGATCTGACCGGCCTCGACCTGACCCGTTTCGGCAAGGCGTTGAATCGCCAGCCCGCGCCGGCAGCCGCTGTCGGCGGCCCGCTTATTCCGCTGACGAAATCGGAATCGGCCGAGTTCGAGCGGCGCCTCGCATCGGCCGAGAACCAGTTGCGCGAGAGCGAGCGCCTGTCGCGTGTGGTGCGCGCCCTACCGGTGCGGCGCCCGTTGCCTCGCCACCATGAAACCACCAGCACGTTCGGAACCCGTACCGATCCGTTCACGCGCGGGCTGGCGATGCATTCCGGGCTGGATTTTCGCGCCACAACCGGAACTCCCGTGCGTGTCACCGCAGAAGGCAAGGTCGTCGAGGCCGGCTGGGTCGGCGGCTATGGCAAGATGGTCGAGATCGACCATGGCTTCGGCCTGACCACCCGCTACGGTCATCTGTCCGGCATCGACGTGGCGGTGGGCGATACCGTGCGCAAGGGCGAAATCGTCGGTCAGGTCGGCTCGACCGGCCGCTCGACCGGCCCGCATCTGCATTATGAGGTGCGCATCGACGATGAGGCCGTCGATCCGCAAACCCTCCTGCGCGCCGGCGAACGCGCCGCGATCCAATAACTACTCCACATCCTCGACACTGGCCGGTCCGCCGCCATAGGCACGCTGGGCCAGCGTCGCCTCCATGAACGGATCGAGCGCGCCGTCGAGCACATCCTGCGGCACGCCGGAGGTGACGCCTGTCCTGAGGTCCTTGACCATCTGGTAGGGTTGCAGCACGTAGGAGCGGATCTGGTGGCCCCAGCCGATATCGGTCTTGTTGGCCTGCTCGGCCATCGCCGCTTCCTCGCGCTTCTTCAGTTCCAGTTCGTAAAGCTTGGCGCGCAGCATCTTCCAGGCCTGATCGCGGTTCTTGTGCTGCGAACGGTCGCCCTGGCTGACCACCATCACACCGGTCGGGATATGCACGAGGCGGACGGCAGATTCGGTCTTGTTGACGTGCTGGCCGCCGGCGCCGCCCGAGCGCATCACGTCGGTGCGCACGTCGGCCTCATTGATCTCGATGTTGATGGCATCGTCGACCACCGGATAGACCGTCACCGAGGCGAAGGAGGTGTGGCGCCGCGCGTTGGAATCGTACGGGCTGATGCGCACCAGCCGGTGCACGCCGGCCTCGGTTTTCAGCCAGCCATAGGCGTTGTGGCCCTTGATCAGCAGCGTTGCCGACTTGATGCCCGCTTCCTCGCCGTCTGACTGGTCCATCAGTTCGATCTTGTAGCCTTTGCGCTCGGCCCAGCGCGAATACATGCGCAGCAGCATCGAGGCCCAGTCCTGGCTCTCGGTGCCGCCCGCGCCGGCATGGACTTCAAGATAGGTGTCGTTGGAATCGGCCTCGCCCGACAGCATCGCGTCGAGCTGCTGGCGACCGGCCTCCTGCTGAAGGGCGCGCAGCATGGCATCGCCCTCGGCAATCGTATCCGCATCATCCTCGGCTTCGCCGAGGTCGATCAGCGTGATCGAATCCTCAAGGTCGGATTCGAGCTTCCTGAGGTTGTTGAGACGGGTTTCAAGCTCGGTGCGCTCGCGCATCAACTTCTGCGCCCGCGTCGCATCGTTCCAGAAATCCTGCTCTTCGGAGAGCGCGTTCAGCTCGGCCAGACGTTTTGTAGCGGCATCGAAGTCAAAGATGCCTCCTCAGCAGCCCGACTGACTGCTTGATCGCCTCGGAGAGGGCCTGATGTTCGGCGCGCATGGGATGCTGAACCTTTTGAGCAAATGCAAGGAACGCCGGGGGATAGCCGCCCGGCGCGCTTCTGTAAACGGCTGTTTCAGTAGAGTCCGCCGGTTGTTGGCGCGGCGGCTGCCGCGCCGCCGCCCGCTGCGGCGCCCGTCCCGGATTTGCCGCTGCCGAAGCTGACGCTCTCCGGCGGGGCCGTGCCCGGCTTGAAGGCTTCGAGGATCGTGCCCGGCCCCTCGCCTGCGCCGACGCGCTGGCCGGTCGCCACCGAGACCCGGATCAGCTTCATCTGCGGCGGGATACGGAATTTGGTATCGGGCTTGCCGGCCAGCGCCACCTTCATGAAATCGCGGAAGATCGGCGCGGCATATTGGCCGGCAGTCGCCGAATCGCCCAGCGACTTGGGCTTGTCGAACCCGAGGTAGATGCCGACTGCCAGATCCGGCGAGAACCCGACGAACCAGACGTCCTTGGCGTCGTTGGTCGTGCCGGTCTTGCCGGCAAGCGTGCGGCCGACATCCTTGATGACCTGGGCGGTGCCGCGCTGGACCACACCCTCCATCATCGAGGTGATCTGATAGGCCGACATCGGATCGATCACCTGCTCGCGCTTGTCGACCAGCCGCGGCTCGTCCTGCTCGCGCCACTCGTCGGCCTTGCAGGCCTGGCAGACCCGCTCGTCATGCCTGTAGATCGTCTGCCCCCAGCGATCCTGGATGCGGTCGATCATCGTCGGCTTGATGCGTTTGCCGCCGTTGGCGAACATCGAATAGGCCGCGGTCATGCGCAGAACCGTGGTCTCGCCTGCACCCAGCGCCATCGACAGCACCGGCAGCATATCGTCATAAACGCCGAAACGCTTTGAATATTCGGCGATCAACGGCATGCCGACATCGCGCGCCAGCCGCACCGTCATCAGATTCTTGGAATGCTCGATGCCATAGCGCAGGGTGCGTGGCCCGGTCGACTTGCCATCGTAGTTTTCCGGCCGCCAGATCCCGAGCGTGCCACCCTGATCGACCTCGATCGGCTCGTCGATGATGATCGACGAGGGCGTATAGCCATTGTCCAGCGCCGTCGCATAGACGAACGGCTTGAATGACGAACCCGGCTGGCGCAGCGCCTGCGTCGCCCGGTTGAACTCGCTCATCTCGAAGGAGAATCCGCCCACCATGGCCAGGATGCGCCCGGTGAACGGGTCCATCGCCACCAGTGCGCCGGAAATATCCGGCACCTGCCGCAGACGGAAATTGTTGGCGGTATTGGCAACCGGCTCGGCGTAGATCACATCGCCGGGATTGAGCACCTGACGGAGGCTGCGCCGCGTCCAGCGCACGCCATCGGGGGGGATCAGGCCGATCTCGCGGCGCTTCGACAGCGTTCCGTTGGCCTCGCGCCCCGGCTGCAAGCCGATGCGCGCGCCGGCCTCCGACACGTCGAGCACCATCGCCAGCCGCCACGGCTGAACGTCCGAATAGGCCGGCGTTTCCGACAGCACC
>DAOMXG010000215.1:0-3437 GCA_035436995.1 Beijerinckiaceae bacterium | reverse complement strand
CGAGGGACGGCCCGGGAAATGACCGGCAGGTCATTTGTGAGGGCCACTGGTATCACAGCGCGAAAGACAAAGCGTAGCGCGGCAAAGCCTACATGATGCCGAACTTGTTCCAGGCCTCGACAGTGCTCATGCCTTCGCCGATGGCCTTGGCAACGCGCTTTTCGCCGCGTGCCTTTTCGAAGGCAAGCCGCAGCGTCTCCTGTTCCGCCGCCCTGGGGATGGCCACTACACCGTCGATGTCGCCGAACAGGATCGTGCCCGGATCGATCGTCACGGCACCGATCTCGATCCGCAGCCGGTAGTCGAGCACCTTGCCGCGCACCCCCTGATCCTGGCCGTAGGAGCCATGGCAGAAGGTCGGGAAACCGAGCTTGCGGATGCCATGGGTATCGCGTGCGTAGCCGTTCAGGATTGCGCCCGCCGCGCCAAGAACGCGGGCACGGGTCGACATCATCTCGCCCCATTGCGCATAGGCGCCACAGACACCGGATGTAATGTAGATTTCATTCCGCCTGAGGTCGTCGAGCGCCTCGAACATCACGCCAAATGGCTTGGTTGCCAGTCCGGAACGACCGTCCATTCCCGGTTCGACGAAGAAGTCGGCCTCCAGAACAGTCATGGCGCGGCCGATGATGATCATGTCGTCGGACAGGGGCCGGATGTTGGGCGGAAGATACTGGTGGCGGAACCCCTGCGCATCGAGGACATCGCCGATGACGCTGGAGAACAGCTCCTTGCGCATCAGGGTGAAGAGATCGCTTTCATTGTCGGGAAGCTTGGCTGGCATGGATCACCCTTCAGAACACGCGGCCGCGCGCATCCACGCGCACGGTCTCGACGAAACGGCCACTGCGGTGCAGATGCACCTGATCGAACAGATTGGTGACGACGCAGACGTGGTTCGGGATGATCAGCACCGTTTCGCCAACCTCCGGCCTGGCTGCGCAGGCGGACAGATCGACATGGCCGTGTTCCTCGCTCAGCGCCTTGATCGCGGCATCGGGATAGTCGCGCAGCAGGCCGTAGCCGGTCAGCCCGAGCAGATCCGAACTCAGCGTCTTGGAGCCAGCATCAAGGATCGCCCGGTCCGGCGTCGGCCGGCTGACCACGGTTGCGGCAACGGCAAGCGCGCAATCGTCCAGCGTGCAGGCGCCGCGCGCGATCAGCGAGCGGTCGTTGTAGATATAGGTTCCGGGCCGGTATTCGGTGATCACCGTCTTGTCCGGCACCGAACGCATCGACGGTGTTCCGCCCGAGCTGATCGTCTCGCAGGAGCCGACGGCGGCAAGACACCCGGCCTTCGCCGCCACCATGAACGCTTCGACGCGCTCGTGCGAATTCGGCGCCGGATAGGTCATCAGACCGGCAAAGGCGAGGCCCGGGCTCCGGGCAATGAGGCGCGCGAGCGCCACCGCCGCCTCCGGTGATTGCACGCCGCACCGGCCAAGGCCGGTGTCGCATTCGACCAGCACGCGCAAAGGCTGGGGCGCCTGGGCAAAGGCGCCCGACAGCCCCTGCACGACGGTCGCATTGTCGGCAACGACCGTCACCGTTGCGTTTGCGCTGAGACGGCGCAAGCGGGCGAGCTTGGCCTCGCCCAGGATATTGAAGGTGATCAGCACATCCCGACAGCCCGCCTCGACAAAGGCTTCGGCCTCGGAGGTTTTCTGGCAGGTGATGCCGACCGCGCCGGCAGCGATCTGCTTTTTGGCAAACCGCACCAGCTTGTGGGTCTTGATATGCGGACGCAGCGCGATGCCGAGGCGGTTGAACTGCGCCTGCGCTGCGCCGATGTTGCGCTCGACGATATCCTCGTCGATCAGCACGCCGGGGGTTTCGACCTGCGGGACCTGGCTCATCGTCAGCGCTTCTTCGGCAGATAGGCCACGGCATCGATCTCGACGCGGATGTCGAGGATCAGCGGCGACTGGATCGTGGTGCGGGCCGGGCGTTTGCCCGGTTCGAAATAGCTCGAATAAACGCCGTTGAACCCGACGAAATCGCGTGCGTCGGCAAGATAGACGGTGGTCTTGACCACATCGGCCAGCGTGGCGCCGGCATAGCCGAGGGCTGTCTTGAGCTTCTCCATCACAACCCGGGTCTGTGTCTCGACGTTCCCCCAGACGATCTCGCCGCGCTCGTCGGTAGGAACCTGTCCGGAAATGTAGACAAAATCGCCGGCGCGGACCGCCGGTGACAGCGGCATGGCACTGCGCGCCGCGCCAAACCCTTCACCCCCAAGGTGTTCAATCGTCATCGCTTTATCTCCGATCGTGTCCTGATTGTTTCATGAGCTTTTCCAGCCCCAATAGACCACCGAGCTTTCGTCCGTTTCCTGATCTTTTGCCTGGAGTATCCTGTGGATCTGCTCCAGCCGCTTCACACACTCCGGGCCGCGCAGGCGCCCGAGCAGTATGGTGATCATCTCGATCATCATCGTCTGGGTGATATAGGCATCCGTGCCCACCGGCATGGTCGCATCGGCCGGAACATCGACCGCCAGCACGATATCCGCCAGCCGGGCCAGCGGGGTATTGGCGCGTGTGATCGCGATGATCCGGGCATTGCGGGCCTTGGCCATCGCCACGGCCTCCAGCAAAGCCGGCATCCGCCCGACGAAGGAAATGGCGACCACCGCATCATCCCGGGCAAGGGTCGCGGCTGCGACGAGTTGCAGATAGGCGTCGGTATAGCTTGTCGCCGTCAGTCCGAGACGGAACAACCGGGCCTGCAGGTCCTGGGCCAGAAAATGTGACGTCGCCCCGGTGCCGAAGCAATCGACCCGGCGTGCCCGGTTCAGCACATTGGCAGCCTCGTTCAACCGGTCTGGGTCGAGCATCCGGTGCCATTCGGCCAGCGCCGCCAAAGTGGATCCGACCACATTGTTGATCACCTCGCCCGGCGTATCCGACGCGCGCACCGCGCGGTGCAGATAGGATGAGCCCAGCGCCAGTGACCCGGCCAGTTTCAGCTTGAAATCCTTGAGGCCCTCGCAGCCGACCGCCCGGGCAAAACGCACGATGGTGGGTTTGGCGACACCGGCGCGCGCCGCCAGATCCTCGACATTGCTCTGCACCGACCAGCCGGGATCGGCCAGCACCATTTCGGCAATCTGCCGGTGGGCTTTGGAAAGGTCCGGCAACAGCGTGCGGATGGTCAGCAGAATGTTGCCGGCGCGCGCCTCAACGCTCTGGCCGGCATCCGGATCGTGGAAAGGCTCGCTCATGGCCGCATCCTTCAGCCGGGCAGCGCCGACGCGGGCGCCTGCGCAGCATGGATACAGGCGTAGGTATGGCCCGGACCAGCCTCGGTCATCGGCGGAATGGCGGCGGCACATGCAGCCGTTGCCAGCGGACAGCGGGTCCGGAACACGCAGCCCGAAGGTGTTTGCCCTTGGGCCGTGGGAGACCTTCTGGATCTTGTTCTACGCCGCCTTT
>DAOMXG010000214.1:0-3470 GCA_035436995.1 Beijerinckiaceae bacterium | reverse complement strand
GAGCCGCCGCCGCGAAGGCGGACGCCGCGCAGCCGCGCCGGAATGACGCGGGTATCGTTGAACACCAGTGCATCGCCGGGGCGCAGCAGGGCAGGAAGATCGCGCACGCCGAGATGCTCGAGCGCCTGGCCCGGCCTCACCACCAGCATCCGCGCCGAATCGCGCGGGCGTGCGGGGTAGAGTGCGATCAGACGATCGGGCAGATCGAAGTCATAATCTGTCAGGCTGTCCATGCCGCTAGATCACGCTCCCGTTTTTGGAGCATGCCTTTGCGATTAGCCGGTATCCACTTGATCGCAGCATGCTCTAACCCAGTGTGCGGGATGCAGCGTCAGGCGCGTTTGACGAATTCGGTGCGCAGGACGAGCCCTTTCACCTTGTCGCTCCGCCCCTCGATCTCCTCATCATCGGCGGTGAGCCGGATTTGCTTGATCAGGGTGCCACGCTTCAGCGTCACCGAGGTTCCCTTGACCTTCAGGTCCTTGATCAGGGTGACTGAATCCCCGTCTTTGAGTTCGGTGCCGTTGGCATCACGCACAGCCATCGTGCTGTCCTTTCAAGAATGGTGCGGACGGCGGGGGTCGAACCCGCACAGAGTTGCCTCCGAGGGATTTTAAGTCCCTTGCGTCTACCGGTTTCGCCACGTCCGCGCCGAGCTTCGAGTTAGCGGCAAGCGCGCGTCTGGGCAAGCCGGCAGTGCGGACCCTAGATCACGCTCTCGTTTTGGTGGAAACACCAAAACAAGAGACAACGTGATCGATTCTAATAGTTTAGAGCATGCTTTCGGCGAAAAACCGTTCACACTTTTGCGCAGCATGCTCTACAGCGTCCCCGGATAGGCACCGCCATCGGCCACAAGGTTCTGCCCGGTGATGAAGCCCGCCTGCCGCGAGCAGAGAAAGGCGCAGGCCGCACCGAATTCCTCGATGGTGCCGAACCTGCCGGCCGGGACGCGCGCCACGAAATCGGCAGTTGCGCCGGCCAGATCCTTTCCGGTCCGCTTCATCGCTGCGGCAATGTTACTATGCAGGCGATCGGTCTCATGCAGCCCGGGAAGCAGGTTGTTGATGGTGACGTTGTGCTTGATGGTGTTGCGCGCCAGCACGGCGACGGCCCCGGTCAATCCTGCCCTCACACCGTTCGACAATTCCAGCGCGGCCAGCGGAGCCTTGACCGCCGCGGAGGTGATGTTGACGATGCGCCCGAACCTGCGGTCAACCATGCCGTAGACGGTGGCCTGAATGAGGGCGATGGGAGCGAAGAAATTGCTTTCGGCCGCCTTGCGCCAATCATCCAGCGTGAAGTTGCGGAAATCGCCGGGCGGCGGTCCGGCGGCATTGGTGATCAGAATATCCGGGTTTGGACAGGCAGCGAGCAGCGCCTCGCGCCCCTCCCCGGTTGTCACATCGCAGGCGATCGCTGTGACCGGAACCTTGTAGCGCGCCGCGATGTCGGCCGCTGTCGCTTCGATGTCGGCCCTGGTTCGCGCCGCGATGACCAGATTGACGCCTTCGCCGGCCAGCGCCTCGGCGCAGCCGCGCCCCAGCCCCCTGGATGCGGCACAGACGATGGCTGTCCTGCCCTTCAAACCAAAATCCATGGAAAAATCCTGTTGATTGCCGTCGCTCAGATGAGCGCGCGCATGGTTTTTACAAGTTCAGCCGTTCCCGCATAGTCGATCTTGCCCGAACCGAGAACAGGAATTGCATTGACCACCAGAATGGCGCGAGGAACATAAAGTTCCGGCACGCCGTTGGCCCTGGCATAGGCAAGGAAGTCGTCACGGTCGGCGTCCGGCTTATCGGTGACCAGAACCACCTGTTCGCCCTTGCGCTTGTCTGGCAGGGTGACCCCGACATGCGTCGCCCCCGGCCAGAGATCGGAGGCGATGGTCTCGATCGCGGCCAGCGACACCATCTCGCCGCCCAGCTTGGCAAAGCGCTTGGCGCGGCCCTTGATGGTGATGAACCCGTCCCGATCGAGATCGACGATATCCCCGGTGTCATACCAGCCATCAGCCGGCGGCTGGATCACCCCCGGACGCGAGGCCAGCATGTATCCAAGCATGACATTGCAGCCGCGCACCACCAGCTTGCCGCCCTCATGGATGCCCTCGACCGGATCGAGCCGCGATTCAATGCCCGGCAGCATGGGGCCGACGGTGCCGGGGCGATTCCGGTCCGGTGTGTTGCAGGAGAGGACCGGCGCGCATTCGGTGCAGCCATAGCCTTCGAGAATGGTCGTCCCATAGGGCGCCCAGAGATCGCGGGTCGTCTCCTTGACCTTTTCGGCACCGGTCACGACGATCCGCAGCGATGCCAGTTCGCCCGCCTCGGCCGCCCGGCCATAACCGACCAGGAACGTATCGGTGGCAAAAAGCAGCGTGGCCTTCGTCTCATGCACCAGCTTGGGAACCTGCTTGTAATGCAGCGGCGAAGGATAGAGCACCACCTTCATCCCGTTCAGCACGCCGACCAGCGTGCCCGCCGTCAAGCCGAAGGAATGAAACACCGGCAGCGGGTTCATGGCGATGTCGTCCTGGCTGAGCATGCCATGCGCATGCTGCCAGATCTGCATGGCATTGCCGACCAGATTGGCATGGGAGAGCACCACACCCTTGGGCACACCTTCCGAGCCGGAGGTGAACAGGATCACCGCCGGCGCGTCCGGATCGGGGCAGGCCCGCCGGGCGATGGCCTGTGCCACCAGTGAGCGCGCCATCCCAACCACCTTGTCGATCCCGGTGATGGCTTTGCGGACATCCTCCAGGTAGACGATGGTGCGGCTCATGCCGAGCGTTGCCACCACATCGTCGAGCTTGGCGGTGTCAATGAAACGGCGCGAGGTGACTATCACGTCGATTTCGGCCGTCTCGCAGGCTGACAGCAGGTTCTTGGCACCCGCCGTGAAATTCAGCAGCACCGGCAGCCGCTCGTGAAACAGCAGGCCGAACAGCGTCACCGCCACGCCGTTGACCGAAGGCAGCAGCACCCCGACGCGGGCGCCCCGGGCGGTCAGGGCGGCCAGCTTGCGGCCAAGAATGAGCGAGCCAAGGACCAGGCGGGCGTAGGTGAGCGGCGTCCGTTCGGGATCTTCCAGGATCTCCTTGGCGCTGCCAAACCGCGCCTTGGCGTTGAGCAGCGCTTCTGGCAGGCTCACGCGGGTTTGCGCGACATCGAAGGGGGCACTCTGCATGGCGTTCTCCCGCGCTCCGGCGATCTTGCGCGCCGGTGCCGGCGGCATTAAGGGGCGCGGCGGTGCAGCGGTCAACCCGGCCGATGTCCCTGGCAAGCGGCAATACCGCGCAAACCGCTCGACAAATGCGCGCAAACCGGGTTCAACACCGCCATGACTGACATTCTCGCCCGGATCGAAACCACCAAACGCGCCGAAATCGCCGCCGCGAAAGCCGCCGTGCCGCTGGACGAGATCAAGATCGACCAGTCGTTTGTACGCGACGTGCTGACCGA
>DAOMXG010000213.1:0-3529 GCA_035436995.1 Beijerinckiaceae bacterium | reverse complement strand
GGCGCGCTGGTTCAGATCGGCCCGCACCGCATCGACCGGTCGCGCTGGGACTGGGAGGAGGTGGATCGCAACCCGTTCTTTTCGCCCGATCCGCAATCGGTGGAGATGTTTTCCGATTACCTTGACGGCATCCGTAAGTCCGGTTCCTCGATCGGAGCGGTGATCGAGGTGGTGGCGGAGGGTGTTCCGGCCGGGCTCGGCGCGCCGGTCTATGGCAAGCTCGATTCTGATCTTGCCAGCGCGCTGATGAGCATCAATGCAGTCAAGGGCGTGGAGATCGGGGCAGGATTCGGCGCAGCCGAATTGACCGGCGAGGACAATGCCGACGAAATCCGGATCGGCAATGACGGCCAGGTTCGTTTCATGGCCAATCACGCCGGAGGCATACTCGGCGGTATTTCCACCGGCCAGCCGATCATCGCACGCTTTGCGGTGAAGCCGACCTCGTCGATTCTGAGCCCGAGAAAGTCGATCGACCGGTTCGGCAATGAAATCGACATCCTCACCAAGGGCCGGCACGACCCCTGCGTCGGCATCCGCGCCGTGCCGGTGGGCGAAGCGATGATGGCGCTGGTGCTGGCCGATCACTACCTCAGGCACCGCGCGCAGGTGGGCTAGAGCATGTCGCGATTAGGTGGAATCCGGCTAATCGCAGAAGACATGCTCTAACTTATTGATACCGATCACGTTATCCGCATTTTGATGATTCCATCAAAATGCGGCGTGATCTAAGCGATCACGCCCCCATCAGCGTGTTGACATGGGCGCCGACGGAAAAGGCCAGCCCCTGCAGATCGTAGCCGCCTTCAAGCAGCGACACGAGCCGGCCGTTGCACTTGATGGCGGCGACTTCCATCATCGCCTCGGTGGCCCAGGCGAAATCCTGCTCGGTCAGGCGGATATTGGCCAGTGGATCGCGATGATGGGCATCGAACCCCGCAGAGATCAGGATCAGATCCGGCGCAAAGGCGCGTATGCGCGGCAGGATCGCATCGCGCAGATGCTCCTTGAAAACGCGGCCATCGTCGCCGGCAGCGAGCGGCACATTGACGATGGTGTTGTGCTCGCCGGTCTCGCGGCCGGCGCCCGTGCCGGGATAAAGCGGCATCTCATGGGTGGAGCAGAACAGCACCGATCTGTCAGACCAGAAGATGTCCTGTGTGCCGTTGCCGTGGTGCACATCCCAATCGACGATGGCAACGCGCTCGGCGCGATGGGCGCGCTGGGCATGCCGGGCGGCAATGGCAATGTTGTTGAAGAAACAGAACCCCATCGCCGTGTCGCGCTCGGCATGATGACCAGGCGGGCGGGCGGCGACGAAGGCATTCGACACCTCGCCGGTCATCACCGCATCGACCGCGCGTTGGGCGGAGCCGACCGCGTGCAGGGCAACCTCCAGGCTCTCAGGGGACATCGGCGTATCGGCATCGAAGAAATGGAAGGCGCCTTGCGGAACCGCGCTGGCGATGCGTGCAACATGCGCCGCCGGATGGGCAAGCTCCGCTGCCTCAGGCGCAGCCCGCACCGCCCCTTCCCGCCGCAGTGAGGCAAATTGATCCTGCGCCAGCACCTGGCGGATCGCCTGCAACCGGGCGGGACGTTCCGGATGGCCGTCGGGCATCACATGGCGCTGAAACAGCTCATCCTCGATCAGCAGGGTCGGCACCGGTCTCTCCTCAATGGCACTCCGGATCACGCTCCCGTTTTGTTTGAAACCTCAAAACGTTAGACAACGTGATCGTTATCAATGGCTTAGAGCATGCTTGTTGCGATCAGCCGGATTCCACCTGATCGCAGCATGCTCTAGCATGCATGCCACAGCCGGGGAGACAATCAGACATTTTGGCCTTACCCGCGACATTCGGCATGGACACGGACGATGAAATGGTTAATCAGACGTTCATGGGTGTGTTTGCGCACAGGCGCAGAAAACGATGCGTGGTTTACGCTTCGTGAAGAAAGATGGTTCACAGATCGTGAATGACCTCACGATACGGCAGGTTGGGCAATGAACGGGCTTAGGATGATTGCGGCGGCGGTGGTGGCGCTGTCGCTGGCGGGGTGCAAGTATGAAACGTTTGCGGATCCGACCCTCAAGGGGCGCGATCTCGAACTGATGGCGCTCGCCCCGCCGATGCCGTCCGATCTCGATCCGATCCGCGCCCGCTACCGCATCCACAACCCGACAGGCGAAAAGACCCCGGGCACCATCGTCGTCGATTCGGATGCAAAGTTCCTCTACCTGATCGAGGAGAACGGGATGGCGCTGCGCTATCCGATCGCCGTCGGGCAGGATGCCTATGTGTGGTCCGGCACCGCGATCATTGGCCGCAAGGCGGAATGGCCGAACTGGACACCGGGCAACGATGCCCGCGCGCTCAACCCCGGCCTGCCGGGCACCGTTCCCGGCGGCCCGCAGAACCCGCTCGGCGCCCGGGCGATCTATCTCTACGACAACGGCAAGGATACGATGTATCGCATCCATGGCACCAACGAGCCGGAGTCGATCGGTCGCAACCAGTCGCTGGGCTGCATCCGGATGTACAACATCGACGTGATCGACCTCTACAACCGCGTCAAGGACGGCGCAAAGGTTGTGGTGCTGTAAGCCATCGTCTGGACTTCAAGGCATGCAGGGGCGGCTTCGGCCGCCCTTTTTCGTGCAATGCTTGCATTTTGCGCACCATTCAGGCGGGTTCCTGCACCTCAGGCCCTTCGGTTGTCGCCCGGTTGACGGCATCGCTTACCGGCAACAGCTCCAGCGCATCATCCGGCGCGGGCCGGAGCAGCGCCAGCACATCGCCACCGCTGCTGCCGGGATCGAGCCAGAGGTCGAAATCGCCGGGCTCGATCACCACCGGCATGCGCTCATGCACGGCGGCAATGGTCGCATTGGCGGCGGTGGTGATGATGCAGGCCGTGTCCATCTCACTGCCATCGGGGGAATGGAAGGTCTCCCACAGTCCGGCAAAAGCGATCGGGCCACGGTTCGGCCGGCGGATCAGGAACGGGCGTTTGAAGCGGCCGGCGCGTTGCCATTCGTAATAGCCATCGGCCGGGATCAGGCAGCGTCGCCGGCGGATGGCGGCACGGAACGACGGCTTGTCGGCGATGCCCTCGGCGCGCGCATTGAGGATGAGCGGAAATTCGCGCATGTCCCTGACAAAGCCCGGCAGAAATCCCCAGCGGGCCAAAGCGAACTGCCGCGCCCCGTCCTGCCGCCGCACCAGCGCGATCGGCTGGGTGGGCGCGATGTTGTAGCGCGGCGGGAAATTCGGCTGCTCACGGTAGGCGAAATAGGCCCGCACCGCTGCGGGCGGCAAGGTCAGCGCGTAACGGCCGCACATGCCCGCCGCCGCCCGGTTTCAGGCGCCTTCCGCATAGGCGGCGTTGATCTCGTCCGCTCCTTCCAGAATGGAAATTTCCAGTCCGCCGGCGGTCGAGGCGTGATTCTCGATAAAGAAGCGCGCATCCATGATGCGGCGGGCAAGCGCGGGATTGTCCGACCCTGCTGCCTGCGCAACGCGGG
>DAOMXG010000212.1:0-3536 GCA_035436995.1 Beijerinckiaceae bacterium | reverse complement strand
GGCGGTGCGACCTGTGCCGGCGCGTAGGCTGTCTCGACGATGCGGATCGTATCGTCGAGCGCATTGCGTTCGCGCTGAAGATCGACCGTCGCGATCGGTGGATCAAGGCTCAGCAGCTGTCGGTTCAGTGCTTCCCGGGCCCGCGCATAGATCGCCTCACGCCGCTCCCGCGTATTGGGATCGAGCGCTGCGACTGCACGCTGGATGAGCGGGAGATAATCGGCCATGCCTTGCGATCAGCCTTCGAACGGGTTGCGCACCAGAATCGTATCGCCACGTTCCGGCGACGTCGACAACAGTGCCACCGGCGCCCCGATCAACTCCTCGATGCGCCGGACGTATTTGATGGCCTGGGCCGGAAGATCAGCCCAGGAACGCGCCCCGGCGGTTGCCCCAGCCCAGCCTTCGATCGTCTCGTAGATCGGCTCGACCCGCGCCTGCGCCGCTTCGCCGGCCGGCAGGAAATCGAGCACCTTGCCATCGAGCCGATAGCCCGTGCAAATCCTGATGGTCTTGAATCCATCGAGAATGTCGAGCTTGGTCAGTGCGATACCGTCGATGCCGTTGTTGCACACGGTCTGGCGCACCAGCGCCGCATCGAACCAGCCACAACGCCTTGCCCGGCCGGTGACAGTGCCGAATTCGCGCCCGCGCTCGCCGATCAGCCGTCCGGTCTCGTCGGTGAGTTCGGTCGGGAACGGCCCCTCGCCGACGCGCGTGGTATAGGCCTTGACGATGCCGAGCACATAGCCGACCGCCCCCGGCCCGAGGCCCGAACCCGCCGCCGCCTGCCCGGCCACCGTGTTGGACGAGGTGACATAGGGATAGGTGCCGTGATCGATATCGAGCAGCGCGCCCTGCGCCCCCTCGAACAGGATGCGTTTGCCCGCCTTGCGCTTGCCATCGAGCAGGTCCCACACCCGATCCATATAGGGCAGGATTTTCGGCGCCACCTCGACGAGCCTGGCCTTCAGCGCCGCGCCATCTACCTCCGGCAGGCCGAGTCCGCGCCGCAGCGCATTGTGATGGGCGAGCAGCCGAGCGATCTTGCCATCCAGCGCCGCCGGCTCGACCAGATCCATGACACGGATGGCACGGCGGCCGACCTTGTCCTCATAGGCGGGCCCGATCCCGCGCTTGGTGGTGCCGATCTTGGTGCCCGCGCTCGCCCCCGATTCGCGATAGCCATCGAGTTCCTGATGCAGCGGCAGAATCAGAGCCGCGTTATCCGCCAGCCGCAGCGACGCGGGCGTAACCGCAACGCCCTGCCCCTTCAGCCGCTCGATCTCCTCGACCAGCGCAAACGGATCGACCACCACGCCATTGCCGATCACCGACAATTTGCCGGAGCGCACGATGCCGGAGGGAAGCAGCGACAGCTTGTAGACCTTGCCGTCAATGACCAGCGTATGGCCGGCATTGTGCCCGCCCTGGAAGCGCACGACCACATCGGCCTGCTCGGAGAGCCAGTCGACGATCTTTCCCTTGCCCTCGTCGCCCCACTGGGCGCCGACCACCACAACATTGGCCATAGCGCGTATTCGTCCTCTTGGCTCTCTGCCAGTTGAGACACAAACGACCGGCACGACGACGGCGCGTCGTCCGGTTGACGTCCTGTCGCTATAGCCGCCGGGCCGGGCAGCGTAAAGCGCGGAGGTGGTGCGGCTATTTCGGCACCGGCACCCGGGTGAAGCTGATCTCGCGATCCGATGGCCAGCGCAACCGATAGCCGAGACGGATTTCCTTCTCCTCCTTCGGCTTGATCTCATAGGCCCAGACCATCACACCACGGCGGTCGCCGGGGCTCTTTTCGGTCGGTTGCGTCATCCCGTTCAGCGGCTCGACCGTCAGGTTGGCCATTTCCGAATAGGGCATCTGATCGACGATCTCGGCCTTGATCGGCATGTCATGCAGATTCCTGACGGTGATCTTGAACTCGCGCGTATCGGTCTTGTTGGTGCCGACCAGCATCGGATCGGTTTCCTTGCGCCTGACCGGCACGCGCATCACCTTGACACGATCATCTGCCCCGAAACCGAGAATGGCCTTCTCCCCCGGCGCGACGAAACCGAACCGCCCCTTGCCGACATAGCTGCCATCGCGAATGAGGTTGACCTCGCCGGCAAGCAGCGGCGCATCCTCCTGATTGATGAACGAGGCTTCCAGATAGGCGGACGGATCAAGCGCCGGGGCCGAACGCACCAGGAGATCGGGAGCGATCTCGCGGCTGTGGATGATGAAGGATTTCTGCGTGCCGTCCTGGGCCAGGCTGACCTTGCCGGGCAGGCGGTAGCTGGTCTGGAAATCGCCGCTCTCGACCTCGGCGACCTTTGGCGCAACCACCTCGTTCATCGGCCGGGCTGCCATCATCGGTGGCGGCGCTGCTGCCTTCAGCCGTGTGCCGTCCTCGGTCTCGGCTTCGGCCATCCGTCCCGCGCCCTGCCGCGCCATCGGCACCGGCATCGGCGGCTCGTAAAAGCCCACGCGCTGGGGAATCACGTCCGGCGCCGCCGTGCCACGGAACGCCCGCACCGTCGAGAGCGCCATCTCGACATCGCTCCAGTCCTCGCCCGTGCGCTGGGTCACCACCGCCCGGCGGCTGAGCGACAACGTCGCGCCGCGCCCGCCCACACCGGTTGCAAGCCGGGCGTCATAGCCCGGCCGCCAGCCGGCACCGCTGACCCGATAGGACAGCGTCAGTTCCGCCTTGACGGCTTCGCCGGCTTCCAGCGCCACGGTGAAATCACGTTCCGGCGCTGTCCGGTTGCGCCGCCCGGTCTCGGCCTGTTCCGCCGCCTTGAGCTTTGCCTCGGCCTCGTCAACCGCCCGCCGCGCCAGGCGCACATCCTCGTTGACCTTGACCAGCGCTTCCCCGACGGTCGCCCAGGCGGACGCCCATTGGTCGATCTTCAGCCCCTCGGCTGATTCCCCGCGTTCGGGCCCGGACTGGGCAAAGCGCTGGATCATCGCCTTGCGTCCCTCATGGCCATCAAGGATGGCGGCCAGCCGGTCGCGCTCCTCGCGCGCCGCCTTCAGCCTTGCCTCGCTCTCCCCGCCTGCCTTTGCCGGATCGATCGGGACCAACCGCATGTCGACCGCCCCGAGGCTGAGCGCCCCCGTCGCCTTGCCTTCGATCCGCAGCGAAGCAGGATCAAGACTGGCCGGCAGACCACGCAGCACCAGCACATGGCTGCCTGCCTCCAACTCCACCGGAACCGATCGGGTCACGATTGCGGCATCGGGAAACACCGTCACCGCCTGGATGCGCGACCTTGCCTCGATCTCGGCGCCATGCGCCGTCCCCATGCCCAGCACCACAGCCGCTGAGGCGAGCAAGGCCGCATGACAAGGGAAAAATGCGATGGTTGCCGCCTGGCCGGATGTATTCTTTGCCATGAAATCCTCCTGCGGCGCGCATCGCCGGTCCGATCACCGGAGGATGATCATGGCGCCGAATCGGGAAATCCCAAGGCGTTTTTCCGGCTAGAGCATGTCGCGATTAAGTGGATACCGGTCAATCGCAGAAGACATGCTCT
>DAOMXG010000211.1:0-3539 GCA_035436995.1 Beijerinckiaceae bacterium | reverse complement strand
GCTCGATCTGCCCGGCTACGCGCTGGGCGGGCTGGCGGTGGGCGAGCCGCAGGCCGAGATGCTGGCGACCATCGAGGCGACCGAACCGTTTCTGCCCGCCGACAAGCCGCGCTACCTGATGGGCGTCGGCACGCCAGACGATATTCTCGAAGCGATCCGCCGCGGCATCGACATGTTCGATTGCGTCATGCCCACCCGCGCCGGACGCCATGGCACCGCCTACACCCGCTTCGGCAAGATGAACCTCAAGAACGCCCGCCACGCCGAGGATCGCCGGCCGCTCGACGTGACGTCCTCCTGTCCGGCGAGCCGCGATTTTTCGCGCGCCTACCTGCACCATCTGATCAAATCGGGCGAGATGCTGGGCGACATGCTGCTGACATGGAACAATGTCGCCTATTACTGCGATCTGGTCGATGGCGCCCGCGCCGCCATCCTGGCGGGGCGCTATGCCGATTATGTCGCTGCGGTGAAAGAGGATTGGGAGCGCGGAGACGAATGAGGCCGCAGGCCAGCGCCATAACTTGTTGGACAAGATCACGCCGCATTTTGATGGAATCATCAAAATGCGGATAACGTGATCGGTATCAATAAGTTAGAGCATGTCTTCTGCGATTAGCCGGATTCCACCTAATCGCGACATGCTCTAGGGGTTGTTGCGCCCGCCTGACCAAGCCTATCTTGACGACACCCCCTGACGGCCGGGCTTTGCCTGGACTTCGGATTGCCCCTCGCCTGATGTCTGGTTGCTGATGTCTCCGCTCGACGATCTTTTCGATTCCGCCCGCCCGACCTCCGATAGCCGCGTCATCGCGATCCGCGGTGCACGCGAGCACAATCTCAAGAACGTCGATCTTGTCATCCCCCGCGATCGGCTGGTGGTGTTCACCGGCCTGTCGGGATCGGGCAAGTCGTCGCTGGCTTTCGATACGATCTATGCCGAGGGCCAGCGCCGCTATGTCGAGAGCCTGTCGGCCTATGCCCGCCAGTTCCTCGAAATGATGCAGAAGCCGGACGTTGACCAGATCGACGGCCTGTCGCCGGCCATTTCGATCGAACAGAAGACGACCTCCCGCAATCCGCGCTCGACGGTCGGAACCGTCACCGAGATCTACGATTACATGCGGCTGTTGTGGGCGCGGGTCGGTGTGCCCTATTCGCCCGCAACCGGGCTTCCGATCGAGAGCCAGACGGTCAGCCAGATGGTGGACCGGGTTCTGGCACTGCCCGAGCGCACACGCGGCTACCTGCTGGCTCCGGTGGTGCGCGGCCGCAAGGGCGAATACCGCAAGGAACTGGCGGAATTTCTTAAACGCGGCTTTCAGCGCGTCAAGATCGACGGTGTCCTGCACGAACTGGCCGATACGCCGAGCCTGGACAAGAACATCAAGCACGACATCGAGGTTGTGGTGGATCGGATTGCCATCCGTCCGGACCTTGGCTCGCGCCTGGCGGACAGCGTTGAAACCGCGCTGGAACTGGCCGATGGCATCGCCATATTCGAATGGGCGGACGAGACGGATGAATCCGGCCAGCCCCGGCGGCTGACGTTTTCCTCGCGCTTTGCCTGCCCGGTCTCCGGCTTCACCATTCCGGAGATCGAGCCGCGGCTGTTCTCGTTCAACAATCCGTTCGGCGCCTGCCCGACCTGCGGCGGCATCGGTTCGGAACTGAAGATCGACCCCGATCTGATCGTTCCGGACCCCGGCCTAAGCCTCAAGAAGGGCGCTGTCGCCCCCTGGGCCAAATCCACCAGCCCCTATTATGCCCAGACGCTGGAGGCGCTCGCCCGGCATTACGGGTTTTCGATGACCGTGCCGTTCAGCGCGCTGCCGGAAAAGGGGCGCGATGCGATCCTGTTCGGATCGCGCGGCGAGGTCGTCGCCCTAGCCTATAATGACGGATTGCGCGCCTACGAGGTCAAGAAGCCGTTCGAAGGCGTCATCCCCAACCTCGAACGGCGCTTCAAGGAAACCGACAGCGACTGGGCCCGCGAGGAAATCGGCCGGTTCATGGCTGAGACGCCTTGCGCCAGTTGTGCCGGCTACCGGTTGAAGCCCGAGGCGCTGGCGGTCAAGATCGCCGGCCGGCACATCGGCGAGGTGGCACGGCTGTCGGTGCGCGATGCGGCGACCTGGTATGCCGCGCTGCCCGAAGCCCTCACCCCCAAGCAGGCGGAGATCGCCGGACGCATTCTCAAGGAAATCCGCGAACGCCTGCGCTTTCTCAATGATGTCGGCCTCGAATATCTGACGCTGGCGCGCGGCTCCGGCTCGTTGTCCGGCGGAGAAAGCCAGCGCATCCGGCTGGCGTCACAGATCGGTTCGGGACTGACCGGCGTGCTCTATGTGCTGGACGAGCCGTCGATCGGCCTGCACCAGCGCGACAACGACCGCCTGCTGGGCACGCTGAAGCGCCTGCGCGATCTCGGCAATTCGGTGATTGTCGTCGAGCACGACGAGGACGCCATCCGGATGGCGGATTATGTGGTCGATGTCGGCCCCGGCGCCGGCATCCATGGCGGCGAGATCGTTGCCCGTGGCACGCCGCAGGAAATACTCGACGATCCGAACTCGCTGACCGGGCAATATCTCTCCGGTCGCCTCACCGTGCCGATGCCGAAGCGCCGGCGCACGCCGCAGAAGGCGCGGCAGCTCAGGATAGTCAATGCGCGCGGCAACAATCTCAAATCGGTGACCTGCGATGTGCCGCTCGGCCTGTTCACCTGCATCACCGGCGTCTCCGGCGGCGGCAAGTCGACGCTGGTGATCGAAACGCTGTATCGGGCGGCGGCGCGCAAGCTGTCCGGAGCGTTGGAGCACCCTGCCCCGCATGACCGGATCGAGGGGCTGGAGATGATCGACAAGGTGATCGACATCGACCAGTCGCCGATCGGCCGCACCCCCCGCTCCAACCCGGCGACCTATACCGGAGCCTTCACGCCGATCCGCGAATGGTTCGCCGGCCTGCCGGAGGCCAAGGCGCGCGGCTACCAGCCGGGGCGCTTTTCCTTCAACGTCAAGGGCGGTCGCTGCGAAGCATGCCAGGGCGATGGCGTGATCAAGATCGAGATGCACTTCCTGCCGGATGTCTATGTCACCTGCGATGTCTGCAAGGGCAAGCGCTACGATCGCGAAACGCTGGAGGTGAAGTTCCGCGGCAAGTCGATCGCCGATGTGCTCGACATGAGCGTCGAGGAGGCGGCCGAGCTGTTCAGGGCGGTGCCGTCGATCCGCGACAAGATGGAAACGCTGGCGCGGGTCGGGCTCAACTACATCTCCGTCGGCCAGCAGGCGACCACTCTGTCCGGCGGCGAGGCGCAGCGGGTCAAACTCTCCAAGGAACTGGCCAAGCGCGCCACCGGGCGCACGCTCTACATTCTCGATGAGCCGACCACCGGCCTGCACTTCCACGATGTCGCCAAGCTGATGGAGGTGCTGCATGAACTGGTCGATCAGGGCAATACGGTGGTGGTGATCGAGCACAATCTCGACGTGATCAAGACCGCCGACTGGGTGATCGATCTTGGTCCCGAAGGC
>DAOMXG010000210.1:0-3586 GCA_035436995.1 Beijerinckiaceae bacterium | reverse complement strand
CGACGCGTGCGGCGGCGGGCCGGGTGAGGGCAAGCCCCCTCATCCGCCTGCCGGCGCCGCCTCCCGGTCGCAGCGGATGGCAGGACAATCGGCTGGCTCCCGGCAGGAGCCAGCGTGGCGAGGGCTTGGGGCACGATGGCCAACGAAATCCACAGCAAGGTCGACGCCGACGAACTGGCGCACACCTTTGACGAACAGCAGGCGGTGGACCTTGGCCATATCGCCGTCGAGGACTGGCTGACGCTGAGCATCTTCTGGCTGATGGCCCTGTGCGTTTTCCTCCAGTTCTTCACCCGCTACGTGCTCAACGATTCCTTTGCCTGGACCGAGGAAATCGCCACCTATTGCCTGGTGGTGATCGTGTTTCTCGGCTCGTCGATGTGTGTGCGGCTGTCGCGGCACATCCAGGTCGATTTTCTCTATCGCTACATGTCGGAGCGGGTCGGATTTGCCGTTTCGACCGTGATTGACATCCTGCGGGTCGGGTTTTTCGCCTATGCGATCAAGATCGTCTACCGCTACATCGATCTGGTGGCGGAAGAGCAGATGACGACCATCCAGTATCCCAAGGGGATCTTCTACTGGATCGTGTTCGGCGGCTTCGTGCTGATGCTGCTGCGCTCGGTCCAGGTTGCCTGGCAGAACTGGTCGCGCCGCTATTCGGTGCTGACCCGCCCCGGTGCATTCGACGGCTCGGAGGCGCTCTGACATGCTGATCCTGATCGGTGGCTTCCTCATCCTGATGGTGCTCGGCCTGCCGGTGGCCCTGTCGATGGCGCTGTCCTCGCTTGTCTATATCCTCTATTCGGGCGTGACCCCCGATGTGACGCTGGCCCAGCGCATGATCGCCGGCGTCGAGAGCTTCCCGCTGCTGGCGGTGCCGTTTTTCATCCTTGCCGGCAATCTGATGAACATTGCCGGCGTGACCGGGCGGATCTATCGCTTTGCGGTGGCGCTGGTCGGCTGGATGAAGGGTGGGCTCGGGCAGGTCAACATCATCGGATCGGTGATTTTCGCCGGCATGTCGGGCACGGCCATCGCCGATGCCGCCGGTCTAGGGACCATCGAGATCAAGGCGATGAAGGACCACGGCTATTCGACTGAGTTCGCCGTCGGAGTCACGGCCGCGTCGGCGACCTTGGGGCCGATCATTCCGCCCTCGCTGCCGTTTGTCATCTACGGCATGATGGCGAATGTCTCGATCGGCGCACTGTTTCTGGCCGGGCTGGTGCCCGGCGTGTTCATGACACTGCTGATGATGGGCACGGTGGCCTTCTTCGCCCACAGGAACGGCTGGGGCGCCGATACGCCGTTCTCCTGGCGCGAGGTTGGCGGTGCTCTGGTCGAGGTGCTGATCGTGCTTGCCTTCCCGCTGGCGGTCTGGCTGATGATTCAGGCTGGCATGTCGGTCAATCTTGCCGTCGGACTCGGGCTGGCGCTACTGCTGGCCGCCGACTGGTATTTCGACTTCTCGGCGGTGATGGCGCTGATGGCGCCGGTGATCCTGATCGGCGGCATGACGATGGGCTGGTTCACCCCGACCGAAGCGGCGGTGGCCGCGGTAATCTGGAGCCTGTTCCTCGGCCTTGTGCGCTACCGGTCGATGACGCTGAAGCTGGTGGCCAAGGCGACGTTCGACACCATCGAGACGACCGCCTCGGTGCTGTTCATCGTGACGGCGGCGTCGATTTTCGCCTGGCTTCTGACGGTCTCGCAGGCTGCCCAGCTGCTCACCGATGCGATTCTCGGCTTCACCTCGAACAAATGGGTTTTCCTGCTGCTGGCCAATGTGCTGATCCTGATCGTCGGCTGTTTCATCGACACGATCGCCGCGATCTCGATCCTGGTGCCGATTCTGCTGCCCATCGTCGTCAAGCTTGGCATCGATCCGGTGCATTTCGGCCTTATCATGGTGCTGAACCTGATGATCGGCCTGCTGCACCCGCCGCTCGGCATGGTGCTGTTCGTGCTGGCGCGGGTCGCCAAGATGTCGGTCGAGCGGACCACCATGGCGATCCTGCCCTGGCTGGTGCCGCTGCTGCTGGCGCTGATCGCGATCACCTATATTCCGGAGATCACGCTGGCGGTGCCGCGCTATTTCGGCATGGTCAAATAGGCCGCGCGACCTCTTGCCACTTGAGCGATCGAGGGCGTTGTCGCAACATCCGATGACGGATCGGAGGTCAGGCATGCGAGTGATCGCGGTTCTGCTGTTGATGGTTGCCGGGCTGGCCAATGCTCAGGCAGGGCCGGAGCGACGGATCACCGAACGGGTGTTCTTCATTCCCGACCCCGGCGCCAGCACCGTGCGTTTCCAGATGCTGGTGCTGGCCGGCTGCGGTGACGAGCCGGGCGGCGATTGCCGCGGCATCGCCCATTATCTCGAACATCTGATCCTGGTCGGGCGCAACAGCCAGCATTCCGATCAGGCCCTGCGCTTTTTCGCCGACGGATTTTCCAATGGCTGGACCAATCTGAAGGCGACCGGTTACGTCCATTCCTTCCCGGCCGGGGCGGCCGATGCACCGGCCCGGCTCGAACAGCTCTTTGCCTTCTATGCGGCACGGCTGCGCTATTTCGCCATCACCGAGCAGGACGCCCAGCGCGAACGTGCTGTGGTGCGCCAGGAATACGATTGGCGCTACGGCGGCAATGCGCATGCGCCGATGTGGAAAGAGGTGAGCCGCTTCCTGTTTCCCGGACACCCGATGGGCCAGTGGGCCATCGGCGATCCGGCGCGGTTCGACCTGCTGACGGTCGAGTCGGCGCGGGCCTTCCATGCGCAATGGTATCGGCTGTCCAACGTCTATCTGTTCGTCACCGGCCCGGTGGACGAGGCTCTGGTGCGGACCCTCACCGAGCGGCATCTGGCGCCCCTGCCCGCCGATCCGCCACCCGAGCGGGCCTGGCTTGCCAACCCTCCGGCGCTGAAGCCGGAGCGGATCGTTCTTTCGCATCAGGATCCGCGCATCGGCGAGCCGTCGGTTGCCTTCTGGAAGGCGGTTCAGCTGCTGCGCCCCGATCCGATCAGGCTCAAGGCCGTGGTCGTGCTGCTCAACGAATTCCTCAAGAGCCGGATAACCGGCAGTCCGCACAGCCACATGGTCGAGCATGATGAAATCGCCTTGTCGATCGGTTCCGCGCGGATCGAAAACGGATTGCACGGCGTGTTGCAGGCCTCGCTGACGGTGGTGCCTGAAAGCGACGTTCCGGACGACCGCATCGCCGAGACTGCTGCCGGCTATTTCGCCGTGCTGGCGGAGAAAGGGCTGGATGAGCGCACCCTCGGCCGGCTCAAGCGACGGCTGGCGGTCGTCCATGAGCGCCAATTGGCCGATCCGCAGGAGGCTGCCTCACGCCTCTCCGATTGGCTTTCGGCCGGCCTGCCCTATGAGCGGTTGAAGGATTTTCCCGGCGTTGTCGAGGCGCTGACGCCGGCGGATATCGCGATCGTGCTGCGGGCGTTGGCCGAGCCGGGACGCGAAGCGATCGTCCACTATCGTCCGGCAGGCCAGCCATGATCCACCGGCGCGACGCGATGAGGCTCCTTGCGGCCGGGCTGGCGGCGCCGGCCATCGGCGCGGGC
>DAOMXG010000209.1:0-3595 GCA_035436995.1 Beijerinckiaceae bacterium | reverse complement strand
CTGCCTGAGGAAATTGACCGGCAGCAGGTTTTCGCCCTTGCTTTCCTGTTCGAAGATGATCTGCGTCAGCACCGAATGGGTGATGTCCTCGCCGGTCTTGGCATCGTTGACGATGAAATCCTGTCCGGACTTGACCATGTCCGCGAGGTCGTCGAGCGTCACATAGGCGCTGGTGCCGGTATGATATAGCCTGCGGTTGGCATATTTCTTGATGACATGGGCGGTCTTGTCGTGCGCCATTTGGATCCTTGGCTCCAGCGAGTCGCGGACGGCAGGGTGGCTCCGCTAGGGTCGGCAGTCTAACCCAACATACAGGTTTTGCGCAAACCTTCAGCAGTTTCGCTCAAGGACGGTAAAGCTGCGCTGCGTGGATGGCCTTCATGCACGCCCAATTACCTAATCTTATCCCTCTTGACGGAAGCCCTCGCAATGCTTTCTGTCGCTGGATCGATAGAAGACCGAGCTTGCAGCAAGCCCGCTGACATACAGGATTGAGGAGAACCCGAATGGCCCGTAACGAAATCGTCATTGCCAGCGTCGCCCGCACCCCGGTCGGCAGCTTTTCTGGCGCCTTTGCCGACATGTCGGCGCACCAGCTGGGAGCCGAGGCCATCAAGGCAGCCCTTTCCCGCGCCAAGGTTGCCCCGAATGAAGTCGACGAGGTCATCATGGGCCAGATCCTGACAGCCGGCCAGGGCCAGAACCCGGCCCGTCAGGCCGCCGTCGCCGCCGGCATTCCGGTGGAAGTGACTGCGTTCGGCATCAACCAGCTGTGCGGCTCCGGCCTGCGCGCGGTGGCCCTCGGCATGCAGCAGATCGCCAATGGCGACGCGGACATCGTCGTGGCCGGCGGTCAGGAATCGATGAGCCAATCCCAGCACACCGCCTATCTGCGCTCGGGCGTGAAGATGGGCGAGCTCAAGATGATGGATTCGATGCTGCGCGACGGCCTGTGGGATGCCTTCCAGGGCTACCATATGGGCACCACGGCCGAGAACGTCGCCACCAAGTACCAGATCAGCCGCGACGAGCAGGACAAGTTCGCCGTTGCCTCCCAGAACAAGGCCGAGGCAGCCCAGAAGGCCGGCAAGTTCAAGGACGAGATCTGCCCCATCACGGTCAAGACCCGCAAGGGCGATATCGTCGTCGACGCCGACGAGTATCCACGCCACGGCGCCACGCTCGATGGCATGACCAAGCTGCGTCCGGCCTTCTCCAAGGACGGCACGGTGACCGCCGGCAACGCCTCTGGCATCAATGACGGCGCCGCCGCCGCGGTGCTGATGACCGCCGCCGAGGCCAAGAAGCGCGGTATCACGCCGATGGCCCGCATCGTCTCATGGGCAACCTGCGGCGTCGATCCGGCGATCATGGGCACCGGCCCGATCCCGGCCTCGCGCAAGGCGCTCGAGAAGGCCGGCTGGAAGATCTCCGATCTCGATCTGGTCGAGGCCAACGAGGCCTTTGCCGCGCAGGCGATTTCGGTCAACAAGGATCTCGGCTGGAACGCCGACATCGTCAATGTCAACGGCGGCGCCATCGCCATCGGCCACCCGGTCGGCGCCTCGGGCGCCCGCATCCTGGCGACGCTGCTTTACGAAATGAAGCGCCGCAACGCCAAGAAGGGCCTGGCCACGCTTTGCATCGGCGGCGGCATGGGCATCGCCATGTGCGTCGAGCGCTGACATCACCCTGCAAGCCCGGGCGGCCCCACCGCCCGGGCGTCTTGCCGGACCGTGCTTAACTGCGGCCGGCCCCCGTTCAGTCTGGAGAGGAAACGATTATGGCAAGAGTTGCATTGGTTACCGGCGGCACCCGCGGCATCGGCGCGGCGATTTCGCTGGCTCTGAAGGAGGCAGGCTACAAGGTTGCGGCGAGCTACGCCGGCAATGATGAGGCCGCCGCCAAGTTCAAGGCCGAGACCGGCATCCCTGTGTTCAAGTGGGACGTGGGTGATTTCGACGCCTGCGCCGCCGGCATCAAGCAGGTTGAGGCCGAGGTTGGCCCGATCGACGTGCTGGTCAACAACGCCGGCATCACCCGCGACGGCATGTTCCACAAGATGACCAAGGCCAACTGGGATGCGGTGATCAACACCAACCTGAATTCTCTGTTCAACATGACCCGCAACGTGTGGGAAGGCATGCAGGCCCGCAAGTTCGGCCGCGTCATCGTCATTTCCTCGGTCAACGGCCAGAAGGGCCAGGCCGGCCAGGCCAATTATTCCGCCGCCAAGGCCGGTGACATCGGCTTCGTCAAGGCGCTGGCCCAGGAAGGTGTGCGCTCGAACATCACCGTTAACGCAATCTGCCCCGGCTATATCGGCACCGAGATGGTGGCGGCGATTCCGGAAGAGGTGCTGAAGGCCAAGATCCTGCCGCTGATTCCAGTCGGCCGTCTCGGCAAGCCGGAGGAAATCGGCCGCGCGGTCGTCTTCCTCGCCTCCGACGATTCGGGCTTCATGACCGGTTCGACGCTCTCGGCCAACGGCGGCCAGTACATGATCTGATCGTCAGGAAGCGGATCAATACCCGGCCTCGGGCCGGTGACGAAACACGGCCGCGCATGCCGGATCACGTTGTGTTTTGATGGAATTATCAAAACACAACGTGATCTTTATCAATAGGATAGAGCATGCTTTTGTGATTAACTGGCTTCCACTTAATCGCAGCATGCTCTATGCGCGGCCGATGTTGTTTCAAGCCTCCCGTTCCGCCACCCTGGCCGGCCTTGGCGCCATCCTGCTGTGGAGTCTGCTGGCGCTTCTCACCGCGGCGACAGTGGGCATTCCTCCGTTTCAGGTCATGGCGATCACCTTCGCCATCGGAGGCCTGACCGGCCTTGCCGTTCTTGCGGCGCGTCACAGGCTTGCCGAACTCGTCCAGCCACCCGCTGCCTGGGCGCTCGGGCTCTATGGACTGTTCTGCTACCATGCCATCTACTTCACCGCCCTCAAGCTGGCCCCGCCCGCCGAGGCCAGCCTCGTTGCCTATCTCTGGCCGCTGCTGATTGTGCTGATGAGCGGGCTGCTGCCCGGTGGCGGCCTGTCCCTCCGCCATGTCATCGCGGCGCTGATGGGGCTCGCCGGCATGGCTCTGCTGGCGCTCGGCAAGGGCGCCCTGACGTTTTCCCCCGAACACCGGCTGGGCTATGGTCTGGCCCTGGTCTCCGCCTTCATCTGGTCGTCCTATTCGGTGCTGTCGCGACGCATGGCCTCGGTGCCGAACGGGGCCGTCGTGGGCCATTGCCTGGCAACGGCTGGCCTTGCCGCACTCTGCCATCTGACCATCGAACGCTGGGTGACGCCGACGCCATCCGGCTGGCTGGCACTGGTCGGCCTTGGGCTTGGGCCGGTCGGTGCGGCCTTTTTCCTGTGGGATACCGGCATGAAGCTGGGCGATCTCCGCTTTCTCGGCGTAGCCTCCTATGCAACGCCGGTCCTGTCGACTCTGGTGCTGGTAGCGACGGGTACGACAACGGCAAGCCTGTCGCTGGCGCTCGCCTGCTTGCTGATCGCCGGCGGCGCCTTCATCGCGCGCCGCTAGGCTGAATCGACATTCAACGCATCCATAGAATTGCTGCGGCGAGTTGCAGG
>DAOMXG010000208.1:0-3663 GCA_035436995.1 Beijerinckiaceae bacterium | reverse complement strand
GACAGCGCCGCCTCCCGCCCCGGCCGCGAGCGCGATGCCGCCGAAGCCGGCAAGCGTGGCGAGCCAGGACACCGGATGCGCGCGCTCACCCAGTACCGGACCTGCCAGCAGCACAACAAACAGCGAACTGGCGAAGGACAGCAGCGTTGCAAGCGAAAACTCAAGCTTCTGAAAGCTTCGGTAATACAGATACCAGCTGACGATTGACACGATTCCCCGCGCCAGGTGCAGTTTGAGGTGTGGGCTGCGCAACAGCGGTAACTGACGGCGCCACAGCATCCAGGTGCCAACCACGACCAGCTGGGCAAGCGAGCGGAACAGCACCGCCTGGGGCGGCGTTGCCACGCCATTCAGCAGGCGCACGCATAGCGTCTCGAAGGTAAACAGGGCCAGGGCCGCGATCAGCAGAAAGCTGGCCTGCACATTGTCCTGATGACGCATCGGCAGAGCAGGCGGCGCCGGTGAACCGGGGGCTAGGGGCGTCTCCGACATCTTGAAACCCGATGCCACACTGGCGCAGGATAGGTGAGCGAGTCCTTCTAGAGCATGCTGCGATTAGGTGGAAGCCGGCTAATCGCGACAAGCATGCTCTAAACTTTTGAAAATGATCACGCTGACGGTTTGATGCTTCAATCAAAGTGTGAGCGTGATCTAACGCTAAGCATTCGGCATTTTTACCCGGCCCGCAAGGACGGCGGGCCATTCAGGAGAGATGGCATGAGCAGTTCCGGCGGCGATCCAATCTGGAGTTGGCCTGAGGACCGCTGGCGCTCTCTCATCGAAAGCGTGCGCGCCGGCCGATCGCTGAAGCCGCGCAAATGGAAAAACGGAGCCCGCGCAGCCGTGGCCATCGCGGTTCATTTCGACAACGAGATCGGCATGCTCGCCGCCGGCATGACAACGCCGGCCCGGCTCAGCCAGGGCCATTATGGCGCGCGTGCCGGGTTGGGGCGCGTGCTGGGCGCGCTGAAGCGGCATAGTGTGCCGGCGACCTTTTTCGTGCCGGCTGTCGCTGCCATGCTGTATGGTGACGAGCTGCGCACCATAGCCGGAGCAGGGCACGAGATTGCGCTTGCCGGCTGGATCGGCGAGGTGCCGGCACAGCTGCCACCCGGTGTGGAACGGGATCTGATCACCGGCGCGCGGGAGACCATCGCCCGCCTCGTCGGGCAGGCGCCGACGGGCTACCAGGCTCCCGGCAGCGGCCTCTCGGCGGAAACACCGGCTGTGTTGTGTGATCTTGGTTTCATATACGAATCGTCGCTGATGTCCGATGATGACCCGTTCGATCTGACGATGGCGGGGCAGCCGACTGGGTTGGTTTCGCTGCCGGCTGCTGCGGAACGCGACGATGCGACATATTGGGGGGCGGGCGACACGGCCGGCACGACCTCACCGCATGCTGTATTCGAGATACTGCGGCGTGACCTGGAGCGGGCCTATGATGAGGGAGGCCTGTTCCAGCTGACCCTGCACCCTGCCTTGATCGGCCGGCGCTCGCGCATCTGGGTTCTGGAGGAACTGTTCGGGTTGGCCAGATCCTTGCCGGGTGTGTGGTTTGCAACGCACCATGAGATCGCGCACTGGTGCCGTAGCAAGGCATGAGCGGCAAGCGGCGCTTGGTCTTTGCCTGCGAGACATGACCGTCAAATCGGCTTTTTTTTGCTGCACGGTAGACGTTCCCGAACGCGCGATGTAACACCAAGGAACAATAGACTTAAGTCACGGCTCTGGGGGGAATTCAGTGGTGAAAATCCGGTCGGAAAAGGACTTCTGGGCGGGGCTGTTGTATGTCCTGCTCGCCCTCGGGTTCCTGTGGTTCGGACGCGAGTACAAGATGGGTGTGGCCTCTCGGATGGGGCCGGGCTATTTTCCGCTGACGCTTGGCTGGATCCTGTTCGGATTTGGTGCCATCTCGATCTTCCGCTCGTTCTCGACGGACGGCCCTCCCGTGGGCGGGATCGCCTGGAAGAAGCTGACAATCATTACTGTCGGGGTGCTGGTGTTCGGCTTTCTTGTTGGCAAGGCCGGGCTGGTGTTCGCGCTGCCGGCCCTTGTGGTGATCTCGGCCCTTGCCTCGGAACAATCCGAGTTCGACCTCAAGGCGCTGCTGGTGCTGATCGGCCTGACCATCTTCTGCATCGTCGTCTTCGTCAAAGGGCTGGGTGTTCCCATGCCGATCTTCGGGGCGTGGTTTGACGGCATCGTGCCGCCGTCGTGGCAGCGCTGAGGGGAGCAGGACCATGGAACTGTTCGACAACCTCTGGCTCGGCCTGCAAACCTCGATGACTCCCATCAACCTGCTTTACGCGCTGATGGGCGTTTTCCTTGGCACGGCGATCGGCGTGCTGCCGGGACTTGGACCTGCGGCGACCATCGCCATGCTGCTGCCGGCGACCTTCGCCATGCCGCCGGTGACCGCGCTGATCATGCTCGCCGGCATTTTTTATGGCGCGCAATACGGCGGCTCGACAACGGCCATTCTGGTCAATCTGCCGGGAGAGACCTCCTCCGTCGTCACTGCGCTCGACGGTTACCAGATGGCGCGGCAGGGCAAGGCCGGCCGGGCGCTGGCCACCGCCGCGCTGTCCTCGTTCTTTGCCGGCACGGTCTGTACGCTGCTGATCGCGCTGTTCGCGCCGCCGCTGGCGGAAGTGGCGCTGAAGTTCGGCCCGGCCGAATATTTCTCGCTGATGGTGCTGGGCCTCATCGCCTCGATCGTGCTGGCGCATGGCTCGATCCTGCATGCGCTCGGCATGATCATCCTCGGCTTGCTGCTCGGGCTCGTCGGCACGGACGTGAACTCCGGCGCCCAGCGCTACACCTTCGGCCTGCCTGAACTGGCCGACGGCATCGGCTTTGTCATCGTGGCCATGGGCATGTTCGGCATCGGCGAGATCATCGCCAATCTCGAGCATGAATCGACCCGCGACGTCTCGATCAAGAAGGTTGAAGGCTTGTGGCCGACGAAAGAGGACTTCAAGCGCATCGTGGCGCCGACCCTGCGCGGCACGGCGCTCGGTTCCCTGCTTGGAATCCTGCCGGGCGGTGGCGCGGCGCTGGCGGCCTTTGGCGCCTATGCACTGGAAAAGAAGGTTTCAAAGAACAAGCACGAGTTCGGCAAGGGTGCGATCGAGGGCGTGGCTGCGCCCGAATCGGCCAACAATGCCGGCGCGCAGATGTCGTTCATCCCGATGCTCACCCTCGGCATCCCGGCCAATCCGGTGATGGCGCTGATGATCGGCGCAATGATCATCCAGGGCATCCAGCCAGGCCCCTCGGTGATGACCGAGCAACCAAAGCTGTTCTGGGGTCTGATTGTCTCGATGTGGATCGGCAACCTGATGCTGCTGGTACTCAACCTGCCGCTGATCGGCATGTGGGTGCGGATGATCACCATCCCCTATCGCTATCTGTTCCCGGCGATCATCGTGTTCTGCGCCATCGGCGTTTTCAGCCTCAACAACGCCAACTTCGACGTCTATCTGATGGCGCTGTTCGGCGTCATCGGTTACATCTTCAAGAAGCTCGATTGCGAGCCGGCACCGCTGCTGCTCGGCTTCATTCTGGGCCCGATGATGGAGGAGTTCCTGCGCCGCGCCCTGCTCTTGTCCAAGGGCGATCCGATGGTGCTGGTCACCCGGCCGATCAGTGCCACCATGC
>DAOMXG010000207.1:0-3738 GCA_035436995.1 Beijerinckiaceae bacterium | reverse complement strand
CGGCGGCAAGATCAACTGGGCGAACGTGCCGGCCAGGACAATCGGGTTCTTCTATCCCGGCCAGGCGTCGTACGAATGGGTGGTCACCGGCAAGGACCATGGCGGAGCCCGCGCCTTCCTGCGCGGCGGCGACCGCTGCGTCACCTGCCATGACAAGGAAGTGCGCGACATGGGCGCCAAGATCGTCTCCGGCTCGAAGGCCGAGGCGACGCCGATCAAGGGCAAGCGTGGCTCGGTCGATGTGCAGGTTCAGGCCGCCCATGACAAGGAGAAGGTCTACTTCCGCTTCCAGTTCCCAAAGGCGCCGCATACGCCGATGGACGGCGTCGATGGCGGCAAGATGGACGCAGCCAACGAGACCAAGCTGTCGGTGATGTTCTCCGGCGCCGGTGTCGAGAAGGCCGATGCGGCCGGCTGCTGGGTGACCTGCCACCACGACGCCCGCAACATGCCGGATGCGCCCAAGCCGGACGCTCTCAAGGCCTTCCCGGCCGACGGCGGCCTCGATCTGGCGGCAGGCGTCACCAAATATCTCAACGAATCGCGCGCCTCGATCGAGCTGCGTGATTCCCCGCGCGGCGGCTGGGACAAGCTCAAGGGCAAGGACGACCTCGCCAAGCTCGCCGGCGAAGGCAAGGTCATGGAACTGTTGCGCTACCGCTCGGGCGGAGCGCCGGAACATGGTCTTGTCGGCGCCCAGCGCGTCATGACCGGACTTTCGCCGGTTGAAGCCTCGGGTGGGCTCGATGGCGATACCTGGACCGTGGTCATCGCCCGCCCGCTCAAGGGGGCAGCCCCCGGCGAGATCAGCTTCGATCCGGGCAAGAAATACGTTGTCTCCTTCGCGCTGCACGAGGACTTCACCGCCTCGCGCTTCCACCACGTCTCGCTGGCTTACGAATTCTCGGTCGACGGCGAGGGCGAGGTGGTCGCCAAGGCGCAGTGAGGGCAGAGCGATGCGGCGGCTTTTCGTTCCTGTGTTGATCTCACTGGCAGCGCCGGTTCTGGCCCAGCCGGCCGACGATACCGCCGAACGCTGTGCCGAGGCGGCCGCCCGCTACAAGGACCTCTACGGCCGCGACCATACCGCCGAACCGGTCAGGACCGTCCTGATGTTCAAATACCGGTTCTGCCCGGAAAAGGTGACGGTCAGGGCCGGCGAGAAGTTGCGTTACATCAACGTCGACAAGCGTACCTCGCATTCGGTGTGGCTGAAGCAGGCCGGCCAGCCGGAATCCGAGCGCGTCTTTTACGAAGGCGTGATCGAGGTCGATACCCGCCTGCCCAATGGCGACCATCAGGTTCTGTGCGGCCCGCATTGGGAAACCGACCGGATGATCGGCACCATCAGCGTGGAGAAGTAACATGGCAATCGGACATGTGGCGCTTGTCGGTGCCGGACCGGGCGACCCCGAACTGCTGACGATGAAGGCCGTCAAGGCGCTGGCGCAGGCCGAAGTGGTGGTGCACGATCGGCTGGTCTCGGATGCCGTGCTGAAAGTCGCCCCGGACAGCGCCATGCGCATCTCGGTCGGCAAGGAAGCCGGCCGCCATTCCTACAAGCAGGAAGAGATCAACGACCTGCTGGTCCACCTCGCACTACAGGGCAAGAACATTGTCCGGCTCAAGGGTGGTGATCCGTTCGTGTTCGGCCGCGCCTGCGAGGAGATCGAGGCGCTGGAAGCCCATGGAATCACCTGGTCGGTGGTGCCGGGCATCACCGCCGCGCAGGGATGCGCCTCGTCCGCGCGTGTTCCCCTGACCCATCGCGGCCTTGCCCGGTCCTTGAGATTTGTCACGGGACATTGCCGCGCCGACCAGCCGCTCGATCTGGACTGGAAGGGGCTGGCGGACCCGCAAACCACCGTTGTTTTCTACATGGGACACGCGACAGCGCCGCAATTGTCAGCAAAGCTGATCGAAAACGGCCTGCCCGCGGAAACGCCGACGCTTTGCATTAGTCAAGGCACGACACCGCAGGAACGGCGAATGTTCACCCGCCTCGACCGCCTGCCGGTCGATCTGGAGCGGGCCCATCTTCCCAGCCCCATCCTGATCATCGTCGGCAATGCGGTTGGCTGGCGTCCAGGCCAGAGCACGGGTGACATTGGTGACGAAACCGGCCTTCCTTCCTGCGAGCCTGACAGTGCTGGTGCTGGCCAGCGCCGCCGCTTCGGCCGAACCTGACCGGGAGCGCCTGAAGCACCTGCTTGTCCAGGAATGCGGCTCCTGCCACGGGCTGACGCTCAACGGCGGGCTGGGCCGGCCGCTGACCCGTGAGGCGCTGGCCAATTTCCCGGTCGAGACCGTGCGCGACATCATCCTTGACGGCCTGCCCGGAACGCCGATGCCGCCGTGGCGGCCATTGCTCAGCATCCCCGAGGCCAGTGTCATCGCCGACATGCTGAAAAGCGGAGAGATCAGATGATCAGCCGTCGCGGCCTGATGGCCGCTGCCCCCCTTGCCGCCGTGTCCGGGCCCACCATGGCCCAGCAGCCCGCCCCTGCCCTGCGCGGCACCGGCGATCTCGGCGTCATCATCGAACGCGCCAACGGCAGCGTGCTGATCGTCGAGACAACCGGCCGTTCCATTCTCAAGCGCGTCACCGGGCTCGGCGACCTGTCGCATGCCTCGATCAGCTTTTCACGCGATGAGCGCTTTGCCTATCTGTTCGGCCGCGATGGCGGGTTGACCAAGATCGACATTCTCGAAGGCCGCATCGCCGCGCGCATCGTGCAGGGCGGCAATTCCATCGGCGGGGCGATTTCCGACGATGGCCGGCTGATCGCCGTTTCCAATTACGAGCCCGGCGGCGTCAAGGTGTTCGATGCCGAGACGCTGGCGCTGGTTGCCGATGTGCCGGCGGTTTCCGCCGCCGCACCGAAATCGAAAACCGTCGGCATTGTCGATGTGCCGGGCCGCGCCTTCGTCTACACGCTCTATGATGCCGGCGAGATCTGGAAGCTTGAATTGCCCGAAGGGGCAGAACCGCAGCTGACCAAGCTGACCGGTATCGGCAAACTGCCCTATGACGCCAATGTCACCTCGGATGGCCGGCATTACTTCGCCGGCCTGTTCGGCGAGGATGGCGTGGTGCATGTCGACCTGTGGCAGGAGCCGCTCAGGGCAAAGCGCGTGCTGGCCAATTATGGCCGCGGGCAGGAGCCGCTGCCGGTCTACAAGATGCCGCATTTCGAGGGTTGGGGCGCCACGCAGAACAAGCTGTTTTTGCCGGCGGTCGGGCGTGACGAACTGCTGGTGATCGACCTTGCCACATTGCAGGAAATCGGCCGGGTGAAAACGCATGGCCAGCCGGTGTTCGCGGTGGCACGGCCGGATGGCCGGCACATCTGGGTCAATTATGCCCACCCCAAGAACAACGTGGTCGAGGTGGTGGACAGCGAGACGCTTGCCGTCGTCCGCAGGTTGGAGCCGGGGCCGGCGGTGCTGCATCTCGAATTCACCCCGCGCGGCCACGAGGCGTGGGTGTCGGTGCGCGATACCGATACGGTGATCGTCTACAATACCCGGACCTTTGCCGAAAAGGCGCGGCTTGCGGCGCAGAAGCCATCCGGCATCTTCTTCACCGCCCGCGCCCATGTGATCGGGAAATAGCCATGGCGGTCGTGCTTCCCTGCGGCGATCTCGACGCGGCGACACGGGCGCTGGTGGATGGATTCCAGCGCGATTTTCCGTTGACTGCGCGCCCGTTCGCCGAGGTCGGCGAGCGCGTGGGTT
>DAOMXG010000206.1:0-3773 GCA_035436995.1 Beijerinckiaceae bacterium | reverse complement strand
AAGCTTGACGATTTCTTTGTCGGCCATGCTGATCTTCAGTTGCGCCTGAGCACACCCGCTGGCGCGACAAGATCAAGCGCCGTGCGCACGGCCAGAGCGTCCGCGATGCTGCCCAGCACGGCGTCGATCGGCAGGGGATCAGCGAAGGGATGGGCGGTCATGCGCGGTCCCGGACGCTGCGGCGGGTCGGCCTACGGGTTAACCCCCGATGCCGGCCGCTGCCAGTGCCGCCATGTTGACGATGTCGGAATCCTTTGAGTTGATCGAAACGATCTGCACCGGCTTGTCGAGACCAACCAGCATCGGGCCGATGACGGTCGAGCCGCCCAGCTCCTGCAGCATCTTGGTCGAGATCGCTGCCGAATGGAATGCCGGCATCACCAGGATGTTGGCCGGTCCCGACAGGCGGCAGAACGGGAATGCCGCCATCACCTCGGGATTGAGCGCCACATCGGCTCCCATCTCGCCATCATACTCGAAGTCGACCATCCGCTTGTCGAGAATCTGCACCGCCTCCTGCACCCGGCTGGAGCGCTCGCTCTCCGGATAGCCGAAGGTCGAGAACGCCAGCAGCGCCACGCGCGGCACATAGCCGAGCCGCTTGGCAAATCCGGCGGCCTCCACCGCTATGTCGGCCAGTTCAATCGAGGTCGGCATGTCATGCACCGCCGTATCGGCAACCATGACCATGCGGCCGCGCGCCAGCACCATCGACACGCCGATGACGCGGTGTCCGGGCTTGGCATCGATGACGCGGCGGATATCCGCCAACGTCTGTGAATAGTTACGGGTCAGCCCTGTAACCAGCGCATCGGCATCGCCCAGAGCCACCATCGAGGCGGCATAATGGTTGCGATCCTGATTGATCAGGCGCTGGCAGTCGCGCTGCAGATAGCCCCTGCGCTGCAGGCGGGCATAAAGGAACTGCGAATAGACTGCATTGCGCGAGCCGGATTTGGCCGCTGAACGGATCTCGATGCCGTCACGATCGATATCGACACCGGCATTCTGGGCGGTTGCCAGGATGCGTTCTTCCCGGCCAACGAGAATCGCCTTGCCCAGCCCCTGATTGACGAAGGACACCGCGGCGCGGATCACCGGCTCCTCCTCGCCCTCGGCAAAGACGACCCGGCGCTGGTTGCGCTTGACCCGCTCGAACACCCGCGAGATCACGGCGGCCACCGGGTCGCGCCGTGCCGACAGCGAAGCTTCGTATTTGGCAAGATCAGCAAGCGGCTTGCGGGCGACACCCGTATCGATCGCCGCACGGGCAACAGCGGCTGGAATTTTGGCCATCAGCCGCGGATCGAACGGCACCGGAATGATATAGTCGCGGCCAAACCGCGGGCGCACGCCGCCATAGGCGGCGGCAACCTCATCGGGAACATCTTCGCGGGCAAGATTTGCCAGCGCCATCGTGGCGGCGATCTTCATCTCCATGTTGATGGTGGTGGCGCGCACATCGAGCGCCCCCCGGAAGATGTAGGGAAAGCCAAGCACGTTGTTGACCTGATTGGGGTAGTCCGAACGCCCGGTGGCCATGATCGCATCGTCGCGGATGGCAGCGACTTCTTCCGGCAGGATTTCCGGGTCCGGGTTGGCCATGGCAAAGATGATCGGATTGGACGCCATGCTGGCGACCATGTCCGCAGTCAGCGCGCCCTTGGCGGAGAGGCCGAAGAACGCATCAGCGCCCTTCAATGCCTCGGCCAGCGTGCGCGCCTTGGTTTCGGCGGCATGAGCGCTCTTCCACTGGTTCATGCCGGCGGTGCGCCCCTTGTAGATGGTGCCCTTGGTATCGCACAGGATGACGTTGTTGGGGGCAAACCCCATCGCCTTGAGCAGTTCGACGCAGGCAACCCCCGCCGCGCCGGCGCCGTTGACCACCAGCCGCGTGGACTTGACGTCCCGCCCGGTGATCTTCAGAGCATTGATGAGGCCGGCGGCGGCGATGATCGCAGTGCCGTGCTGGTCGTCATGGAACACCGGAATGTCCATGACCTCGCGCAGCCGCTGCTCGATGATGAAGCATTCCGGCGCCTTGATATCCTCGAGATTGATGCCTCCGAACGAGGGGCCGAGGTAACGCACCGCGTTGATGAACGTATCCGGGTCCTCGGTGTCGACCTCAAGGTCGATGGAATCGATATCGGCGAAGCGCTTGAACAGCACCGCCTTGCCTTCCATCACCGGCTTGGACGCGAGAGCCCCGAGGTTGCCCAGGCCCAGAATAGCCGTGCCGTTGGAGATCACCGCAACGACATTGCCCCGTGCGGTATAGTCGAAGGCTGTTGAGGGTTCCTTGGCGATCGCCTTGACGGGAACTGCGACGCCCGGCGAATAGGCCAGCGCCAGATCCCGCTGGGTCGCCATCGGCTTGGTCGGTACGATCTCCAGCTTGCCCGGTTTGCCGCGGGCATGGAAATCCAGCGCCTCCTGATCGGTGATGGTGGGGCGCTTGGAGCGATGGCTGGAATCGAGTTCACTCATGGGACAATCCTGCGGCATGAAGGGTTCGACACTAAGAACAGCGGCCGGCAATAACAAGTCGCCTGCCAGGAAAAGTGTGCGCGTTTTGCGCCGGCAAAGCGGAAGCGGTGGCCTAAAGAGCAAACCGTGGGTAGAACAGGGCCATGAACGACCTGTCGCCTGATATCCCGCAACAAGCCTATGTGCCCGGCCCGGGCCGTCTCGTCGCAGCGGCCGATGCGCGCCCCACTCCGGTGATGGCCCAGTATATCGAGATCAAGGCCGCCAATCCGGACAGCTTGTTGTTCTATCGAATGGGCGACTTCTACGAATTGTTCTTCACCGATGCCGAGATCGCCAGCCAGACGCTGGGCATCGTGCTGACCAAGCGGGGCAAGCACCTGGGCGAGGATATCCCGATGTGCGGCGTTCCGGTGGGCCGCGCCGACGAGTATCTGCAGCGCCTGATTGCAGCCGGCCATCGCGTCGCGGTCTGTGAACAGCTCGAGGATCCGGCCGAGGCCCGCAAGCGCGGCTCCAGATCCGTGGTGCGCCGCGACGTGACCCGGCTTGTTACCCCCGGCACCCTCACCGAGGAGGCGCTGCTCGATCCCGGCCGTGCCAACCTGCTGGTTTCGCTGGCCCGCGTCCGTTCCGGGGAGGCCGGCTGGAGCTATGGGCTCGCAGCGGTCGACATTTCCACCGGCCGGTTCACCCTGATCGAGGCGAGCGAGGTGACTGTTGCGGGAACGCTGGCGCGGCTGGAACCCAGCGAATTGCTGCTGCCGGATGCCATCCGCGAGGATACGGCGGCCCAGTCCGTCTGGCGGGATCTCCGATGTGCGGTTGCGCCCGTTCCGCGTGAAGGATTCGATGCGGTCTCGGCCGATGAACGGCTCAGGCGCTATTTCGGCGTGGCAACGCTGGAAGCCTTCGGCCGCTTCTCCCGTGCCGAACTGGCAGCCGCCGGCGCCGTCCTCGCTTATGTCGATCGCACGCAGCTTGGCACCCGCCCGCCGCTGATGCCGCCGCGCCGCGAGGGCGCCGATGCGCTGATGCAGATCGATGCAGCGACCCGCGCCAATCTCGAACTGATGCGCACGCTCGGGGGCGAGCGGACAGGCAGTCTCCTCGCTACCATTGACCGGACTGTGACCCCTGCCGGTGGGCGCCTTCTGGCCGAGCGGCTGGCCGGACCTTTGACCGACCGGGCGGCGCTGGGCGACCGGCACGCTGCGGTTGCCTATCTGGTCGGCGCGGGCAACCTCGGCGCTGACCTGCGCCGGATCTTGCGCACCGCACCC
>DAOMXG010000205.1:0-3818 GCA_035436995.1 Beijerinckiaceae bacterium | reverse complement strand
GATCGCGACGCCGAGCGCCATGGTGATCACGCCGGCCGACAATGCCATCACCGAGGCGATGACCGCCGCAACGCCCCGCTCGGTGGGCAACATGTCAATGCCAACCACCAGCGCGATCAGGCCGGCAAGCACCATGAAACCGCCGACACCAAGGACGAGATGGGCCATCAGAGCCTCCCCGAATCGCAAGCGCGCAACATGACGTTGCGGCTGATTCGCCCATGGCGCCGCAAAATTGCAAAGAAAGTGCCAAGAAAACCGTCCGCGCTGCCGAATATTTCCTGCCCTGACATTGTTGTGACGAAGCGAAATTGCCGCTCGCCCCGGTTGTCGGACGGCCGATCAATCCCTACGTTGCCAGCAAGGTCCGCCGCGACCCCATGTCTTTTTTGTCAACGAGCGCGAGGAAAGCCCATGTCCTTCACCCTGCCCGACCTGCCCTATGCCCATGATGCACTGCAACCCTACATGTCGCGGGAGACGCTGGAGTATCACCACGACAAGCATCACCTGGCCTATGTGAACAACGGCAACAACCTGCTCAAGGGCTCGGAATGGGAAGGCAAGAGCCTCGAAGACATCGTGAAGGGCTCGTTCGGCAAGAATGCCGGCCTGTTCAATAATGCTGGCCAGCACTACAATCACCTGCACTTCTGGCGCTGGATGAAGCCGAACGGCGGCGGCGACAAGCTGCCGGGCAGGCTGGAAAAAGCGGTTATCGACGGCTTTGGCTCGGTCGCCAAGATGAAGGAGGATTTCATCCAGGGCGGCATCACCCAGTTCGGCTCAGGCTGGACCTGGCTGGCGGTCAAGGACGGCAAGATCGTGGTGATGAAATCGCCCAATGGAGAAAGCCCGCTGGTTCATGGCGCCGCGCCGATCCTCGGCTGCGATGTGTGGGAGCATTCCTACTACATCGACTACCGCAACCGCCGGCCCGACTATCTGAAGGCCTTTGTCGATCACCTCGTCAACTGGGACTATGTGGACGAGATGTTCCAGGCGGCGATGAAATAAGCGCCCGACCAGGGTATTCTCAAGCGAAGTGGACTCCGCTTCGCTTGAGAATGTGCCAGCCTCCGCTCCTTGCCCTTATGGTTAGCGAGAGCTTAACGAACTTCTCCTAGGGTCGTCGATCAGGATCGGCCCGGGCCCGATTCGCTTGCCATTTCCGCTTGCGGGAACGGGCAGAGGAGAGGTGAAAGGATCATGGTCAGGACGGCCTTCAGCGAGCAGATGGACCGGCTGCGCACCGGCATTTTCCTGTTGGCCGTCGTGCTCGTCAACTTTACGATCTCGCGCCCTTCGCCGGTCGATATCGCTTTCGCCCTGGCCTTGCTGATGACTCCGCTGTGCGGCCAGAGGCTGACGCGGCGCGGATTGGTTTTCCTCGCTCTCATCCTCGCCTGGTGGGCCGGTCTGATGACCTCGTCCATGCCCTTCACCTACGATGGCGAGGTGGTCTATCAACTGACCAAGACCAGCTATGCGATGTCGATCGGCATCACGGCCTGCCTGGTCAACATGCACTGGGGACGCCAGCAGATCGAACGGCTTTACAAATTCTGGATCGGCTCGGCCTGCCTGGCGGCAACATTCGCCACGATCGGCTTTGTGCTGAAGATCGACGAACTCATCTGGGACGGGCGGGGCAAGGGCTTCTTCGACGATCCCAACATGTATGCCGCCTTCCTGCCGCCGGCGGTTCTGGGCTGCATCTACTTCATTCTGACGACAAAGACCCGCAGGCGCTACATCGCCGCACTCGCCCTTTTGACAATCGGGCTGATGGTGGCGTTCTCGCGCGTCGCCGTCGCGGCGACCCTGCTGACCGGCCTGGTCCTGACGCTGTTTCTCAACCGCAAGCGCCTTGCCAAGACCATCATGAACCTGGCGGCTGTTGCGGCCGTTGCCGTGATTGCCGGAGCCATCGCGGTGGCCGTTATTCCCGAATTTGCCGAAAAGCTGAGTGATCGCGCAACGCTCGCCAAGGATTACGACGTCGGCGAAATGGGGCGCCTCAACCGCTATCTGAAGGCGTTCAATCTTACGATCAATGATCCGATTGGCATGGGCGTGCTGCAATTCGAGGCGATCTTCCCCGAGCCGATCCACAATTTCTGGCTCAGTTCCTTTGTCAATTACGGCTGGCTGGCCGGGTTTGCCTGGACCGCGGTCGTCTATTTCGGAGTGATCCTGACGATCCGCAACTACCGGCAGACCGGCGACAGCCTCATGGTGCTGATCTACCTGTCCTGGCTCGGCATTTTTGCCTGCGCCCTGTTGCATGAGGCAGAGCGCTGGCGCCATCTGTGGTTCTTCACCGGGTTCCTGTGGGGCGTCAATCCACACAACTGGCGACAGACTGTCAGGGCCCCCGCTCCTGCCAGTCCGCCACGCGACATCCGGGCTGCTCCGGCGATGGCCCGTCACCTGCCACCGCATCCGGGACTGCTGAGGCAAAAACCCAGCGTTTCGTAAGTCCGGCTGCCTTCAGCCTTTCGGCGCGGGCTCCATGATCGCCGCCAGGATGCGGCGAACGACCGGCATCACCACCAGCAGCGTCGGATATGCCACCACATAGGACAAGGCCCAGGAGCCCATCCACTTGGCCAGGAACTCCGGGCCAGGGCCGATGGCGCGCAGGGTTGAAATGCCGGAGACGACGAAGGTCATCAGCAGCGCGAGAATGGCTGGCATCACCAGCCAGGTATGACGGGCAGGAATACGCATAAGGGTGGTTATACCCGGTCTCATGCAGGCAACAAGAGCGGCCCCTCGGCCCGGGCACTCATCCTGCCAGAGCGGCGCCGGCCCTTGCCATCCGCACCGGAGCCATGCCGGCAGCGTGGCAAAGATCGGCGAAAACGTTCGAAGCGAGGAATTCGAGTTCACGCTCGCGCGAATGCAGCACAGGATCGAGCGTCGGCAATTCCTCATCGACAAACCCTGGATGACACATGACCAGATGGCGCGCGCCGGGTGCCGCAAGGTAGCTTGCAAAGGCGCGTGCATAATCGCCATCGGGGTTGAAATCGGAAAAGCCGGCAAAGCCATCGTTGGTGGCAAAGCCGAGATTGGCAAGGCGCCGGTCGAGGCCGCGCGTCAACTGGCGGACGTTCAGCGCCTTTGCGGCAAAGGCGCCGCGCCTGAGAATGCGCCAGACCCGGTCGCCGCAGACGCGCACATACGGCCGGTGGCCGACCGTATAGCGCCGCTGGATCACCGACAGGAAAATCGGCTGGATGCCCGGCAGGCCGTGGACATGCTGGTGACCGTCGATGAAATCGGGCGCGCGGCCCATGGCAAGCTCGAAGGCATCGAGCTGCGCCGTCAGTTCATGGGCAATTTCGTGTTCCGGCAGGCGGCGCAGCATCGCCTGCGACAGGATGCGCGGCAGGCCCGGCAATCGCCGTTCCGGCGCGAAATCCGCCATCGCGGTGAGCGGGGCGCCGCAGGTCAGGTTGAGATGCACGCCGAGATCGGCGCGACCGTCAAAGGCCCGCAGAGCCGGAGCAAAAACCGGCCAATGCGGCCTGTTGGTCATCGCCCCGGTGGCGCTCAGCCGGCCATCGGCGAGCAGCTCCAGGATGCCATGGCTGATCCCGGCCGTCAGGCCAAAATCGTCGGCGCAGAGCACGAATCCCTTCATGGTGCTCATCTACCGTTCAGCGCTGGCGTGACACAAGGGCGCTGCTTCGCCGCAGGCCGGTTTGACACTTGACCTGAGCGGCGATGCGCCGTCTTGATCGAAAGTGATGCCTTTGAACGCCCATCCTTCGCCCCGCGCCTTTTCCGGCACGCCGGAACTCACGGTC
>DAOMXG010000204.1:0-3854 GCA_035436995.1 Beijerinckiaceae bacterium | reverse complement strand
GCCGATCGCTGCGCCGGCCCCGGCGGCTCCGGCCTTGTCAGCCTCGCATCTGGCCTCGGCCCTTGAGGTCGCCAAATTGTCCGGCATGACCCGTTCGACCGATACGCTGGTCCCGCAGACGATTGACAAGGCCCGCCAGTTGTTCACCCAGATGCGGCCTGAACTGGCAGCGGAGATCGACAAGTCGATCAAGGCCCTGCAACCGGAATTCGATACGCTGGTCACTGAATCGCAGACCATTGTGGCGCAGGCCTTCGGCGCCCGGCTTAGCGAGAGCGACCTGAAGGACGTCGCGGCCTTCTTCAAGTCGGCGGCGGGGCAGAAATTCGTCGGTGCCCAGCCGGGCATTCTTGATGACATGTTCCGCGACATGGAACCCTACACGCAGCGGCTGAGCCAGACGATCGTCGACAAGCTGCGCGAGGACATGAAAAAGCGCGGCGCGCCCTTGTGAGGCGGGGCCCTGATCTTGCGGGGTAGGACGTGACCGCTTCGTTGCCGCCGGTTCTGGCCTGTGCCGGACTCTATCGGGCCGGCAGGAAGTTGGGGGGGCATTGTGAGCGGCTTTGACGTTGATTTCTGTGTCATCGGTGGCGGCTCCGGCGGCGTTCGCTCGGCGCGCATTGCGGCAGGATACGGCGCGAAGGTGCTGCTGGCGGAAGAGTTCCGCATGGGCGGAACCTGTGTCATCCGCGGCTGCGTTCCCAAGAAGCTCTACGTCTATGCTTCACGTTTCTCCCATGAATTCGAGGAGGCGGCGGGGTTCGGCTGGTCGGTGCCGAATGCGAGCTTCAACTGGCCGACGCTGGTGAAAGCCAAGGAAGCCGAGATCACCCGGCTGGAAGGGCTTTATGCGCGCGGTCAGGCCAGCGCCGGCGTCGAGGTGGTCAAATCCCGCGCCGTGTTCGAGGATGCGCATACGGTCCGCCTTGTTGCCGACAGCCGGCTCATCCGCGCCCGGCATATCCTGATTGCCACCGGCGGCCGCCCGTTCCTGCCGGCGATCCCCGGTGTCGAACATGCGATCACCTCGAGCGAAGCCTTCGACCTCGCCGAACAGCCGCGCCGTATTGTCATTGCCGGCGGCGGCTATATCGCGGTGGAATTTGCTGGCATTTTCGCCGGGCTCGGCAGTGAGGTGACGCTTGTTCATCGCGGCGACAACATTTTGCGCGGCTTCGATGACGATCTGCGCAACGCGGTGAAGACGGCCTACGAGAAGCGCGGCATCCGGCTGTTGCTGGGTGATACCATCGCCCGCATCGACAAGGGCGACGGTCTGGCCGTCACCACAGCGAAAGGTGAGACCATCGCCGCCGATCAGGTGATGCTGGCGCTCGGCCGCGTGCCGAATGTCGAGGGGCTCGGGCTGGACAAGGCCGGCGTCGCCCTGCGCCACAACCATCATGCGATTGCCGTCAATGCCGCCTCGCAGACCTCGGTGCCGCATATCTACGCGGTGGGCGATGTCACCGACCGGGTCAACCTGACCCCCGTCGCCATCCGCGAGGGCCATGCGGTGGCCGATACGCTGTTCGGCAACAAGCCCTGGACGGTGGATCACGCCAACATTGCGACAGCGGTTTTCTCGCAGCCTGAACTCGGCACCGTCGGCCTCACCGAAGCGCAGGCGCGCGACAAGCATCGAATCGTCGACATCTACCGGACCGAGTTCCGCCCGATGAAGGCGACGCTGTCGGGCAGCGCCGACCGTGTGCTGATGAAGATCATCGTCGATGGCGAGACCGACCGGGTGCTCGGCGTCCACATCGCCGGCGAGGCTGCCGGCGAAATGGCCCAGCTGCTCGGCATCGCGGTCCGCATGGGCGCCACCAAGGCCGACTTCGACGCCACCATGGCCGTGCACCCGACAGCGGCGGAAGAACTGGTGACCCTGCGGACGCGCACGAGCCGCTGGGAGCGCGATGCGCAGTAGGCGCCTTGCCCCTCGCCAAGCCGGAGTGCTTGGGCTATAGCTCGGCCGTCCGACGTCGTTATCGGCGCTTTTCGGCAAGTTTTTTGTTTTCCGCGTGGTGGAGTAACGTCATGCCTGTGAAGTCCTGGTCCCCTGATAGCTGGCGCCATCTGTCGATCCAGCAGGTGCCGGACTATCCGGACGCAGAGGCGCTGAAGGCGACCGAGGCGCAGCTGGCATCGTTTCCGCCGCTGGTGTTTGCCGGAGAGGCGCGCAAGCTGAAGAAGCTGCTGGCCAAGGTCGCGGCGGGCGAGGCGTTCCTGTTGCAGGGCGGCGATTGCGCCGAGGCGTTTGCCGAGCATTCGGCCGACAATATCCGCGATTTCTTCCGCGTGTTCCTGCAGATGGCGGTGGTCACCACCTTTGCCTCGACCATGCCGGTGGTCAAGGTTGGCCGCATTGCCGGCCAGTTCGCCAAGCCGCGCTCATCGCCCACCGAAACCGACAAGGCGACCGGGCTCACGCTGCCTTCCTACCGTGGCGATATCATCAACGGGATGGACTTCACCCCGGAAGCGCGCATCCCCGATCCGCGCCGGCAGATCGAGGCCTATCGCCAGTCGGCGGCGACGCTGAACCTCATCCGCGCCTTTGCCACCGGCGGTTATGCCAATCTCGACAATGCCAAGCGCTGGATGCTCGGCTTCGTCGATGGCACGCCGCAGTCGGGCCGCTACCGGCAGCTGGTGGACAAGATCACCCATGCGCTCGATTTCATGCGCGCCATCGGCATCGATCCGGAAACGCATCCGGAAATGCGCGCCACCGATTTCTACACCAGCCATGAGGCGCTGCTGCTCGGCTACGAGCAGGCGCTGACCCGCATCGATTCCACCTCCGGCGACTGGTATGCCACCTCCGGCCACATGCTGTGGATCGGCGACCGCACCCGCCAGCCCGATCATGCGCATCTGGAATTCTGCCGCGGCGTAAAGAACCCGATCGGCATCAAATGCGGCCCGTCGCTGACGCCGGACGGGCTGATGCAGCTGATCGACATCCTCAACCCGGAAGATGAAGCCGGCCGGCTGACGCTGATCTGCCGCTTCGGCGCCGACAAGGTCATGGATCACCTGCCGGCGCTGGCACGCCGGGTGAAGGCCGAAGGCCGCACGGTGGTCTGGTCCTGCGATCCGATGCATGGCAACACCATCACCGCAGCCGGCGGCTACAAGACCCGGCCGTTCGACCGCATCCTGCAGGAGGTGAAGAATTTCTTCGCCATCCACGAGGCCGAAGGCACCTATGCTGGCGGCGTGCATCTCGAAATGACCGGAAAGAACGTCACCGAATGCACCGGCGGCGCCCGCGCGCTGTCCGAGGCGGCGCTGGGGGATCGTTACGACACCCAGTGCGATCCGCGCCTCAATGCCGAACAGTCGATCGAGATGGCTTTCCTCATCGCCGACCTGCTCAATCACGAGCGCCAGGTGCGCCAGCCCAGCCGTCCGGCGGCGGCGGCGGAGTAGGTTATACCAGTGGTCACCGGGTTTGACCGATGACCACTGCAAGCCCGAACGGGTGTCCGAGCTTATGCGAGGGATTTCGGTCCGAAACGGACCCGATCTGCCGAAGGCGGAACGGTCAGTCCTGAGGACCGCAGGTATTATACCAGCGGCCCTGACAATTGACCGTTAGGGGCAATTGGCAGGCGGCTGGTCAGGAGCGAATGCGACGCCGAGCAGGGCCGAAGGCCCGGTTGCGAGGGACGGCCCGGGAAATGACCGGCAGGTCATTTGTGAGGGCCACTGGTTTTACTCTTCATTAACCCGCTTTCTTGCCGATTGCTTAAAATCCGCGCGCTAATTTGACCAAACGGTTTTGTTAGAGCATGTCGCGATTAAGTGGATACCGGTTAATCGCAGAAGACATGCTCTAA
>DAOMXG010000203.1:0-3872 GCA_035436995.1 Beijerinckiaceae bacterium | reverse complement strand
CCGCCGGTGACAGCGCTCGATCCCGTGCCCGAGGTCGGCCCGCCGGCGATCGAGCCAGCGCCATCGCCGGTTGCCCCTGCTGCGGCTGCTGCCGCTCCTGCCGTTGAGGCCGCCCCGGCAAAGAAGCGGACCAAGGCGGCGGGCTCGAAGGCAGGCGGAGACACCGCATGACCGAACTGCCACGGCCCGGGCAGGAGGATATTGACGCCTCCAAAGCTCCGTTGATCGAGCATCTCATCGAATTGCGCACACGGCTGATCACGGCGCTGATGGCCTTTCTGGCCATGACCATTTTCTGTTTTGCCATCGCCAAATATATCTACGGCGTGCTGGTCTGGCCCTATATCTGGGCGGCGGGCGGGCCGGAGAAGGCGCCGCTGATCTATACCCATCCGCTCGAATATTTCTTCGTGCAGCTCAAGCTTGCGGTGTTTGGCGGGGCGTTTCTGGCGTTTCCGGTGATCGCGACGCAGATCTACAAATTCGTGGCTCCCGGCCTCTACAAGGACGAGCGCGATGCCTTCCGCCCGTTCCTCATCGCCACGCCGATCCTGTTCTTTCTGGGGGCGCTGGTGGTGATGACGGTGGCGATGCCGCTGCTGATGAAATTCTCGCTGGCGATGCAGATGACGGTGGCCGATGGCGGCTCGAATATCTCGCTGCTGCCCAAGGTCGATGATTACCTGTCGCTGATCATGACGCTGATCTTCGCCTTCGGCATCACCTTCCAGCTGCCGGTGGTGCTGACCCTGCTGGGGCGCGTCGGGCTGATCGACAGCGAATTCCTCAGGGAAAAGCGGCGTTATGCCATCGTCATCGTGTTTGTCATCGCCGCCGTGCTGACACCGCCGGACATCATCAGCCAGTTCTCGCTGGCGATCCCCGGGATGCTGCTCTACGAACTGTCGATCTACTCGGTCAAATGGGCCGAGAAGAAGCATGCGAACGGCAGCGACCAGAGCTGACACACTGCGGCGACAATTTCGCCCTTGCTCTTGGCGGGCAACAGCGGTCTAACAGCGCCACCGTTTCCGACCCTGTTTGCGATCCTTTTTGCGCCATGCACGACATCCGTTTCATCCGCGACCATGCCGCTGCCTTCGACGAGGCCCTCAACCGGCGCGGGTTGGCGCCGCAATCGCGGGCGCTGCTTGATCTTGATGATGCTCGCCGCAAGGCGATCACCGGGGCCGAGACGGCGCTTGCCCGTCGCAATGCCGCCTCCAAGGAGATCGGCCAGGCGATGGCGCAGAAGGATGCCGCCCGCGCCGAGGCGCTGAAGGCGGAGGTCGCCACGCTGAAGGACCGGATCGCCGCGCTCGAGCTTGAACAGCAGACCGCGCAGAAGGCGCTCGACGAGGCGCTTGCCGTCATCCCCAACATGCCGTTGGCCGATGTGCCGGTCGGTCGCGACGAGACCGGCAATGTCGAGGTGCGCAAGTGGGGCACGCCGCCGGCGATGGATTTTGCGCCCAAGCAGCATTTCGAACTCGGCGAAGCCCTTGGCATGATGGATTTCGAGGCGGCCAGCCGCATGTCCGGCGCGCGCTTTGTCGTGCTGAAAGGCCCGCTGGCGCGGCTCGAACGCGCGCTCGGCCAGTTCATGCTCGATCTGCATACCGGCGAGCATGGCTATCGCGAGATTCAGGCGCCGCTGCTGGTCAAGGACGCCGCGCTTTACGGCACGGCTCAATTGCCGAAGTTCCGCGAGGATCTGTTCGGTGTGCAGCATGATTTTTCGCTCATCCCCACCTCCGAAGTGTCGATGACCAATCTGGTCATGGGCCAGATCGTCGATGAGGCGGAACTGCCCTATCGCTTCACCGGGCTGACGCCCTGCTTTCGGTCGGAAGCGGGATCGGCCGGGCGCGATACGCGCGGCATGTTGCGCCAGCATCAGTTCAACAAGGTGGAACTGGTGTCGATCACCGCGCCCGAACAATCGCTCGACGAGCACGCGCGCATGACGCGCTGCGCCGAGACGGTTCTGGAAAAACTCGGCATCGCGTATCGGACCATGGTGCTGTGCACCGGCGACATGGGATTTGGCAGCCAGAAGACCCACGATATCGAGGCCTGGCTGCCGGGGCAGGGCACCTATCGCGAGATTTCCTCCTGCTCGGTCTGCGGCGATTTCCAGGCCCGGCGCATGAATGCCCGCTGCAAGCCGAAGGATGGCAAGGGCACGCGCTTTGTCCACACGCTGAACGGCTCGGGTGTGGCGGTCGGCCGTGCGCTGATCGCGGTGATGGAGAACTACCAGACCGCCGATGGCGCGATTGTCGTGCCGGAAATGCTGCGGCCCTACATGGGTGGTCTCGACAGAATCACAAAGTGAGGCAAGGGTGACGGGATGCGAATCCTGATCACCAATGACGACGGCATTCATGCCGAGGGGCTGGACAGCCTCGAGCGTATCGCCCGCGCGCTGACTGATGACGTCTGGGTCATCGCGCCCGAGAGCGACCAGAGCGGCGTTGCCCATTCGCTGTCGCTCAACGATCCTTTGCGGCTGCGACAGATCTCGGAGAAGCGCTTTGCCGTCAAAGGCACGCCGACCGATTGCGTCATCATGGGCATCCGCCACGTGATGCGGGAGGCGCGGCCCGATCTGGTATTGTCCGGCGTCAACAAGGGGCAGAACGTCGCCGAGGATGTCACCTATTCCGGCACCATCGCCGGGGCGATGGAAGGCACCTTGCTCGGCATTGCCTCGATCGCCGTGTCGCAGGCCTATCCGTTCAAGAACCGCGCCGGCATCCGCTACGAGGTGGCGGAGAAGTTCGGTCCCGATCTCATCCGCCGCATTCTGGCGCTGGGCATCCCGGAGGGCGTGCTGATCAACCTCAACTTCCCCTCCGTGCCGGATGAGGAGGTCAGGGGCGTCAGGGTCACCGTGCAGGGCCGGCGCGATGCCGAGATCATGAAGATCGACGCGCGCCACGACGGGCGCGGCCATCCCTATTACTGGATCGGCTTCAACCCGGCGCGGCAGAACCCGGCGGAAGGCACCGATCTGGCGGCGATGCAGGACGGCTACATTTCCATCACGCCGCTCAGGCTCGACCTGACCGACATGCCCACCGTCACCCGGCTTGCGGAGGCTTTCGACGGATGAGTGCGGGGAGCGCTGCGGCCTGGTCGTCTGTCGCCCCCGATCCGGCCGGCATGCCTGACGCTGCGGCACCGGATGCCGCGCTCGCGCAGTTCATCATGGCGATGCGCGCGCGCGGTGTGCGCGACAAGAACCTGCTGGTGGCGTTTGAAAAGACCTTGCGCGGCGCCTTCCTGCCGCGCACCAATCCGCGCCTTGTCTATGCGCCCTATGCCCTGCCGCTCGATTGCGGGGCCGAGGCGACACCGCCGCATCTGATCGCCGAGGTTCTGGGCACGCTGGAGCTTCAGCCGGGCATGCGTGTGCTCGACATAGGCACCGGATCGGGTTATCAGGCCGGCGTTCTGGCCCAGTTCGGCTGCCAGGTGGTGACGCTGGAGCGCTATCACACGCTGCATCTCAATGCGGCGCGCGCCATGCGGCGCCTCGGCATCGTCAATGTCCGCCTGGAGCATTGCGACGGGCGCGAGGGCTTCGCCGAGGCGGGGCCCTACGACCGCATTCTGGTCAATGCCGCCGTGCGCGATGTGCCTGACGCGCTGATCGAGCAATTGAATCCGGGCGGCACCATCGTCATTCCGGTGCAGCATGGGCGCGAGCAGCGGCTCTATGCCTTCGAGGATGTCGGCGACACCTTCCGCCAGCGCGATTTCGGCCGCTCCACCTTCCAGATGATGCAGGACGGGCGGGCGCTGGCGCTATAGAGCATTTTCGAACGAAGTGGATTCCGGTTCGCGTCAAGAAAATGCGAAAACCT
>DAOMXG010000202.1:0-3883 GCA_035436995.1 Beijerinckiaceae bacterium | reverse complement strand
CCCTGATGGCGGCCTCAACGATGTTGGGGGGCGTGGCGAAATCCGGCTGGCCGATGCCGAGGTTGATGATGTCCTTGCCCTGACGTTGCAGTTCGGTGGCGCGGGCAAGCACGGCGAAGGCGTTTTCTTCACCGATGCGGCCGAAAGCAGGGACGATGTCGAGCATGGCAGGCTCCGAACGGGCAGGTTTTGTTGTCTGATAACAGACAAATTCGCGATTGCCAGTTGCATTCGCAGCGGACCTTCTGCGAAGTTCGCTATCGAAGCAATCGAGCGTTCCGTCTGCTTCGGCATCCTGGTCCTGTCGGACAATGCTGCCCGTCCGTTTCAGCAGCATGGCCCGGCGGGTTCGCCCTGACGCCGCAGCCAGAACACAAGCAGGTCCCAGCACCATGTCGTCATCCAAGCCCACGCCCGCCAAGATCCGCAAACTCCGGTCCCGCGCCTGGTTCAACAATCCCGACAATATCGACATGACCGCGCTCTATGTCGAACGCATGCTCAATTTCGGCATGACGATTGAGGAGTTGCAGTCGGGCAAGCCGATCATCGGCATCGCCCAGACCGGATCGGACATCACGCCGTGCAACCGGCACCATATCGAGCTTGCCAAACGCACCCGCGAAGGTATCCGGGAAGCGGGCGGAATCTGCTGCGAATTTCCGATTCATCCGGTGCAGGAGACCGGCAAGCGGCCGACGGCCAGTCTTGATCGCAATCTGCAATATCTGTCGCTGGTCGAGGTGCTTTACGGCTATCCGATCGACGGAATCGTGCTGACCACCGGCTGCGACAAGACCACGCCGGCGCAGATCATGGCGGCGGCGACGGTGGATATTCCGGCGATCGCGCTGCCGGTGGGACCGATGCTCAACGGTTGGTTCAAGGGCGAGCGCACGGGTTCGGGCACGATCGTCTGGAAGGCGCGCGAGGAACTCGCCAAGGGCGCGATCAACCATCAGCAGTTCATCGAGATCGTTGCCTCGTCGACGCCATCAGTCGGGTTCTGCAATACGATGGGCACGGCCTCGACGATGAATTCGCTGGCCGAGGCGATGGGCATGACCCTGCCGGGGGCGGCCGCCATTCCCGCCGCCTACCGCGACCGGATGCAATGCGCCTACTGGACCGGCAAGCGCATCGTCGAGATGGTGTGGGAGGATCTGCGCCCTTCGAAAATCCTCACCCGCGAGGCGTTCGAGAACACGATCCGCGTCAATTCGGCCATCGGCGGCTCAACCAATGCGCCGATTCATGTCAACGCCATCGCCCGCCATATCGGGGTGACGCTCACCAACGACGACTGGGAGCGGCTCGGCTACGATATCCCGCTCCTGGTCAATCTGCAGCCGGCGGGCGAGTATCTCGGCGAGGATTATTACCGCGCCGGCGGCGTGCCGGCGGTGGTGGCGGAACTGATCGCCAAGGGCAAGATCAGCAGGACACCGATCACCGCCAACGGCAAGACGCTGCATGAAAATTGCGAAGGCCGGTTTGCGGAAAACCGCGACGTCATCAAGACTTACGACAAGCCGATGAAATCCTCGGCCGGGTTCCTCAACATGAAGGGCAACCTGTTCGATTCGGCGATCATGAAGACTTCGGTCATATCCGAGGAATTCCGCGCCCGCTATCTGTCCAACAACAAGGACCCCAATGCCTTCGAGGGCAAGGCGGCGGTGTTCGATGGGCCGGAGGATTACCACAAGCGGATCGACGATCCGGCGCTCAAGCTCGATGCAAACACCGTGCTGATCATGCGCGGCACCGGGCCGGTCGGCTACCCTGGCGCGGCGGAAGTTGTGAACATGCGCCCGCCGGCCTATCTGCTCAAGCGAGGGATCAATGCGTTGCCCTGTATCGGCGATGGCCGGCAGTCGGGTACGTCAGGGTCGCCATCGATCCTCAATGCCTCGCCGGAAGCGGCGACCGGCGGCGGGCTGGCGCTGGTCAGGATGGGTGATCCGATCCGCATCGACCTCAACACGCGCACGGTCACCCTGCTGATTTCCGATGCGGAAATGGCGCAGCGGCGGGCGGAGCTGAAGAAGAAGCGCTACAAGTTCCCCGGTCACCAGACGCCGTGGCAGGAAATCCAGCGCGGCATGGTCGATGAATTGTCCAATGGCATGGTGCTGAAACCGGCGGTCAAATACCAGAGGATTGACAAGACCAAGGGCATCCCTCGCGACAACCATTGATCCAGCGCGGGTCAAACGGCGCTTGCGCCAAGGGTGCGGCATCCTTGCCGCTCGCTCTGCCGCGATTTTGTCTCTAGATTACGCCGCATTTTGATGGAATCATCAAAACGTGAGATAACGTGATCATTATCAATAGTTTAGAGCATGCTCCGGCGATTAAGCGGCTTCCACTTAATCGCAGCATGCTCCAGGCTCCTGTTCTGCTTTGTTGCCGGACCTCAATCTGGGGGCGCTGCAACGGCAGACAGCATGAGGTGTTTGCGACAATGCCTGCCGATCTTTCCCGCTGGACCGCCTCGCTTCGTCCCGATGGCCGCGTGCTGGAAGGCACGCATTGCCGGCTGGAAAAGCTGGATGCCGCCCGGCATGGCGCCGACCTGTGGGCGGCGATCGAGAATCATGACAGCCTGTGGGACTATTTGTCCTATGGACCGTGGCCGGATCGCGCGGCGTTTCTCGACTGGCTTGGCCAGCGTCAGACGCTGGTCGATCCGCTCTATTATGCGGTGGTCGACCGGCACTCGGAACGGGCGCTCGGCGTCATCACGCTGATGGAAATCCGCCCCGAATCGGGCGTGATCGAGGTTGGCCACATTTTCTATTCGCCGCTGCTGCAACGCACCCCGGCGGCGACCGAGGCGATCCATCTCGCCGGTCGCCATGTATTCCGTGATCTCGGCTACCGGCGGTTTGAATGGAAGTGCAACAATGCCAACGAGGCGTCCAGGCGGGCCGCCCTGCGCTTTGGTTTCGTGGCCGAAGGGGTGTTCCGCCAGCACATGGTGGTGAAGGGTCGGAACCGGGACACGGCGTGGTTCTCGATCATCGACCGCGACTGGGCCCTGGCCGAGCGGGCGTTCGAGCGCTGGCTGGCGCCGGGCAATTTCGGACCGCGCGGCGAGCAGAAGATCGCGCTCGGCCAGATCAATATCGGCGACATCGACGTCGGCTCGCTGAAACTGGCGCGGGTGGGAGTCGTCGACCGGGACGAGATCGAGGCGTTCCAGCGCGAAGCCTATGCCCGCAACCGCGAGATTCTCGGCGCCGAACCGCTGCCGCTGCAATGGGACTACGGGCGCATCTTTCACGAGACCGAAGTGTGGGGCGTTCGAGACAAGGGTAAGCTGGTCGGTGTGCTGATCCTGAGGCCGCGCGCCGACGACCTGTATCTCGAAAGCGTCGCCACCCTGCCGCAGGTGCAGGGCGGGGGCTATGGCAACGCCATGCTGACGGCGACCGAATTCCGCGCCCGCGACTGGGGCTACCGAACCATTCGGCTGGTGACCGGGGAGGCGCTGACGCGCAATGTCGACTGGTATCTGCGCAAGGGCTTCCATGTCGAGGAGATCGAACGGCAGCCGGATCGCAACCTGGTGCACATGATCAAGCACCTCGCCGATTGAGGCGCGGGCGCGGGACGATCAGGGCGCCTCGGGGGCGAGCAGCAGTGCCTCGCCCTGGCCGGGGGCCTTGTCCCAGCCGCCCTTGCGATTGCGTTCGAAGCTCAGTCGGCCGCGGCCGCCTGTCAGCCACAGCGTGCCGCCGGCCATGTGCCAACGCGCGGGGGCGAAGGAAAGGACACCGCGATCCTCGCAGCCGGTGGCCAGCGTCGCGCTGCCTTCGGGCGTGGCACCGATCGCCAGCGTAAGCCGGCAACCGCTATCGCGCTCGCCTTTGCGCAG
>DAOMXG010000201.1:0-3892 GCA_035436995.1 Beijerinckiaceae bacterium | reverse complement strand
CCCACCACGGCGCTGCCGGTGGCCCCTGCCCCGGCGCCGGGGCCGACGAAGGTGAGCTCGCCCACCGGATCGGCCAGAACGGAGACGGCGTTGAGCACGCCCATCACCTGCGCAAGCTGCGAGGATTTCGGCACCATCGTCGGATGCACGCGCTGCTCGATGCCCTGCGCGGTGCGTTCGGCGACGCCGAGCAGCTTGATGCGGAAGCCGAGCTCATCGGCCATCTTCAGATCGAGCGGCGTGACACCAGAAATGCCTTCCACATAGACCGCCTCGGCATCGACCTCGGTTCCGAAGGCGAGCGCCGTCAGCAGCGCCAGCTTGTGCGCCGTATCGAACCCCTCGACATCGAAGGTGGGGTCGGCCTCGGCATAGCCAAGCCGTTGGGCATCCTTCAGGCACTCGGCAAACGTCAGCCCCTCCGCTTCCATGCGGCTGAGGATGTAGTTGCAGGTGCCGTTCATGATGCCGGAGACGCGGGTGATCGTGTTGCCGACCAGGCTCTCCTTCAGCGCCTTGATAACCGGAATGCCGCCCGCCGCCGCCGGCTCGAAGGCGATCACCACGCCATTCTTCTCGGCAAGGCGGGCGAGGTCAGCGCCGTGCCTGGCGAGCAACGCCTTGTTGGCGGTGACCACCGGCTTCTTCGCATTCAGCGCGGCCTTGACCGCCTCGTGCGCCTGCCCCTCGGCGCCGCCGATGGTCTCGACGAACACGTCGATGTCGTCCGCGCGGGCGAGATCGACCGGGTTGTCGAACCAGCGATAGGATTTGAGGTCGATGCCGCGATCGCGGCTCCGGTCGCGCGAGGACACGGCGGTGACCGTGATCGGCCGGCCGGCGGCCAGCGCCAGCTCATTGGCGCGGGTGGTCAGAATGCGCAGCGCCCCGACGCCGACCGTGCCCAACCCAGCGATGCCTACCCGAAGCGCCTCAGCCATGACCTGTCTCTTATGTGCGATGCAGCAAGAGGATCGATTAGCGGAGTTGGCGCGGCGGGGCAATGGCGAGAGGAGTGTCATTCCGGAAAGCCGTCAGGCTTGTCCGGAATCCATCTTTGCAGCAGCGGTGAAATAGAACAGGCTTTCGCTCCTTCGCCCGGCGAAGGAGCTGTCGCGCACGGGATGTGCAAAAGAAGGCGTGGCTGGTTTGCGAAGCAAACCTCGGAGATGGATTCCGGGCTCCGCTTCGCGGCCCCGGAATGACAGCAGAATGTGCGCGGTCGAGAAATCCACATGAACGGCAGACAAATTCTATTTCATACCAGTGGCCCTCACAAATGACCTGTCGGTCATTTCCCGGGCCATCCCTCGCAACCGGGCCTTCGGCCCTGCTCGGCGTCGCATTCGCTCCTGACCAGCCGCCTGACAATTGCCCCTGACGGTCAATTGTCAGGGCCGCTGGTATCAGTCCCTGTTCAACTGGCGCGGGGCATGGTTGAACTTGCCGATATGGCCATCGAACATTGCAAGCAGGAGGATATCGTGTAGAAATTTGTCGCCGTCGCCTCGCCCTTTTGTTCGCTGTCGGGCCTGCGTTTGCGCAGAAAAAGCCAGTTAAGGGCGTCGACGTCATTGTCAAGAAAGACCCCGGAGCGACTGCCAAACACACCGCCGCCAACGCCGATGGCCGGTTCCGCGTCGTCGCGAAGGAGGCCGGCGCTTACAAGATATTTGCCGGCGAGCGCTTGTTGAAAACCGTCGAGGTCAAGGCCGGCGCGGTGATCAGCGGCGTCATCAAGGCCGAGGTCGGCGAGAGGGGTATATCCAACAAGGGCGTCAAGGGCTGCGAAACCTGCATCATCGAGATGGATTGAACGCTGCCGCTGTCATTCCGGATTGGCCTTGGCCAAGTCCGGAATCCATCTTGCAAGTGTGGTGCAGGCCAATAGGCTGCGGAAGATGGATTCCGGGCTCGGCTGCGCCGCCCCGGAATGACAGGGGAGGCAAATGTTGGAGCGCGCCTACTGGGTCTATATGCTCTCCAGCAAACCCAACGGAACGCTCTATATCGGCGTCACCAACGATCTGGGCCGCCGCGTGTATGAACACAAGACCAAGGCCGTGAGGGGTTTCACCGCCGATTATGATGTCTCGATGCTGGTCTGGTATGAGTCGCATGCCGACATCAACGAAGCCATCGCCCGCGAAAAGATGTTGAAGAAATGGCGGCGCGGATGGAAAATCCGCCTGATCCTGGAGATGAACCCGGAGTGGGACGACCTCTACCAGACACTGAACCATTGAGCGCCGGCGTCATCCAGCACGACTGCGGTGTCATTCCGGGGCCGCGAAGCGGAGCCCGGAATGACGCCGGTTCCCCTCACGCCGTCTTGAGCGTCACCACGTTGTGCAGCGTTGCGTCGGCGGTCTTGAAGAACTTGCCGATGTTGCGCGCCGCCTGGCGGATGCGGTGCTCGTTCTCGACCAGAGCGAGACGGACGAAATCATCGCCATGCTCGCCAAAGCCAATGCCCGGGGCGACGGCGACTTCCGCCTTCTCGACCAGCAGCTTGGAGAATTCGAGGCTGCCCATCGCCTTGAACTTGTCCGGGATAGGCACCCAGGCGAACATCGAGGCGGAGGGCGCGGGAATGTCCCAGCCGGCATTGCGAAAGCTCTCGACCATCGCATCGCGGCGCTTGCGATAGGTATCACGCATCTCGCGGATGCAATCCTCGGGTCCGTTGAGCGCGGCGGTCGCCGCCACCTGGATCGGCGTATAGGCGCCATAATCCAGATAGGATTTCACCCGGCCGAGCGCGGCGCACAGTTTCTCGTTGCCGACGCAGAAGCCCATCCGCCAGCCGGCCATCGAGAAGGTCTTGGACATCGAGGAAAACTCGACCGCCACATCGAAAGCGCCCGGAACCTGAAGAATCGACGGCGGCGGGTTGTTGTCGTCGAAATAGACTTCGGCATAGGCGATATCGGACAGGACAATCAATTCGTGCTTCCTGGCGAAGGAGACAAGCTCCTTGTAGAAGTCGAGATCACAGACCTCGGCCGTCGGGTTCGACGGGAAGCAGGTGACGATCGCGATCGGCTTGGGGATCGAGTGGATCACCGCCCGCTCCAGCGCGCGGAAATATTCCTCGTCCGGCGCCGACGGCACCGAGCGGATCACCCCGCCGGCCATCAGGAAGCCGAAGGCATGGATCGGATAGGACGGGTTTGGCACCAGCACCACATCGCCCGGACCGGTGATGGCCTGCGCCATGTTGGCAAAGCCCTCCTTGGAGCCGAGCGTGGCGATGACCTGGGTGTCCGGGTTCAGCTTCACGCCAAAGCGGCGGGCGTAGTAATTGGCCTGGGCGCGGCGCAGGCCGGGAATGCCCTTGGAGGCCGAATAGCGATCGGTGCGCGGCTTGCCCACGGTCTCGATCATCTTCTCGATGACGTGCTTGGGCGCCGGCATGTCCGGATTGCCCATGCCGAGGTCGATGATGTCAGCCCCGTTGGCACGCGCCTGGGCCTTGATCTTGTTGACCTGCTCGAAAACATAGGGCGGCAGACGACGAACGCGGTGAAATTCCTGCATCTCGAAAAAGCTCTCGGTTTGGCGCTGTCCGAAGGCGGGACGATACAACTCTGACACGGGATCAAACTCCTCGACGCGCGTTCGATCCGTGCTCCGCTCCATATGCGAAGTCCCCTTCCCGCGCCAGAACTTTCAGGATCGCGAAGAGGCGGCCGGATCGCCGGGGCTGGCTGTCAGGTGCCCGGCGAGGCTGATCTTGCCGGAGCTTTCTTGTTGTTTGGTTTCTTTTTGGTGGATTTCGCCTTTGGCTGTTCAGGCGACGGGTCAGCCTGCGCGGCGGCCGGAACATCCACCTTGGGGCCGGTATAGGCCGGCGGAGGTGGCGGCGGCGGCCTATACCGGCCCCAAGGTG
>DAOMXG010000200.1:0-3923 GCA_035436995.1 Beijerinckiaceae bacterium | reverse complement strand
GGCGGTGGAGGCGGCAGAGGCCGATCCTGCGGTGCGCGGGCTGGTGATCTCGGCATAGGACAGCGCCGAGCCGCCGCGTGTCTGGATTTCCGCCAGCGCCGCCTCGTAGCCCGCCAGCGGAGTGCCGTCGGCGGGAATATGCACGGTCTTGCCATCGGGAAACAGCCGTTCAAGCTGATTGCGCGGCATACGCGGCCAGGATCGCACCGATCCGACATCGAGATGCACGAAGGGCGTGCCCGCCGTGGGGTAATAGCCGACGCCGCCACGCTGCAGACGCATGCCGATCTCGCGCACCTTGGCCATCGACACATCGGGCATGTGCAGGTCCATGGCCTTGCCCTGGATGTGCTGGCTGTTCTTGGCCACACCGGAGGATCGGCGGCGGAGCATGGCGTTGGTTCCGGGCGACCGATAAGCCGAAACAATGCGGATCGCGGCGCCCGATCCGACTTCACGCCAGGTGGCCCAGACGACATCGAACAGGCGCGGGTCCATCTGGGTTGCATCGTCGTTGCGCCAGTCGCGCAGGAACCAGTTCAGCTTTTCCAGCGCCGACCGATCGTAGGAGCCGTCGCGGCGGAAAGTGACGGTGATGTTTTCCTGGGTATGCGAATGATAGAGGGTGAGCGAGCGGGTGTCGCCGTTGGCGATCGCCGTCTGCGTGCCCGATGGGCCCAGCAGCCCGGCAGCAAGCACGGCCGATCCGGCCAGACGCGCCAGCCGGCTCCGTACCCCCAGACGGGAAAGCCACCCCTTGCTCACGCGATGCAAACCTCCCGCGCAACGGCCAGATGCCGGATCGGCGCCAGCCGTATCGCCATTTCCGTCAGGGATGAGGATAGCATCAAAAAATGCCTCCTCCCACGCAGGAACCGGCCGCCCGACTGCCAGGCAGGCGTCTCTGCCCGCAGATGATGGCAAAACCAAGCCTGACCACTCTCGCAGTGCAATTTGACCGGATCGCGCTTCGGCCGCATTGGCGCGGATCAATCCTTGCCGCACAGGCTGCACCATAACGGCATCGCGCAAGGCCTTTGGCCTGGTTTGGTGCCATCGTCCGACCTCAGCGTCGGAGGCCTGCGGTCGTCTCGGACGGTTCGATGTGGTATTTGACCGCCTGAATGACAGTCGTGCCGATCATCGTCTTGATCGAGACGCGGAAAGGCAGGTAAACGCCCTCGATCCCGCTGGGTGCCAGCCAGGCCTCCATGTCGCGGTTGTTGGCCATGTATTTGACCGCCGCGCGCTCGGCACGGTGGCCGGCGATGGGCGTGTAGCGGGCCTTGCAAACCACGACCGGCCCCGAATAGCCATCCTTGGCGGCGGCGTTGCGGGTGCCCGCATAGCTCAGCTGAATGTCGAATCGCTGGGCGCCGTCGAAAACCGGCAACGTCCGGTTGCAGGCGCTCTCCGGGGTCTTGGCCGGGCTTGAAAGCAGGGCCGCGCCGAGCGGGTCGAGCACGCCGCGCTGATGGCTTCCGGTCACCGGGACACGATCCGGCCTGGGATCGAGCGGAGGATTGACCACCACCTTGTCGACATTTCCGGAGGTCAGGCCCATCTGGACGGTGCGGGTGATCTCGCTGTTGGAGGCCGTCAGCGAATAATTGCCGGGTACAACCTGTCCGGCCGCGAACTGACCGGTCGCGGCGGCGGCGCCCTTGCCCCCCGTCACCATGCCGGCAAGGCCGGTGAGATGGGCCTGGGCATTGAGGGAATAGCGGGTAGGCGAAATCGAGCCTGACAAGGTCGCAGTCCCAAGCGTCAACCCGGCCAGCGAAACGGCATATTGCACATCGACCGAGCCGGCACGGGCCGAAACGCCCGAACAGAGGAGCAGACCGGCCGCCAGCAGCCTGCCGCTTGAGCTTTTCAGCATCTTGACGACCATCACCACGATTCCCAACGCTGTCCTGGCCCAGGCAAGGGCCGCTTCAATGCGCTATCCTAAGCAAGCAACGGTTAACCATAAATGTATGGCGCATTCTTGAAATGTATGGCGCTCTCCAGGCGAGCCGGCAAGGATTTCCAGCTTGACCTTCACAGCCCGAGACCCTATAGCCCCGGCTTCGTTCCGGAATTATCTGGCCGAGAGATCCGCGCGGGCGGGTGATGCACCCTGTCGGCGATCCAGGTCGATTTGACAAGAAAGGCGTTCGCTTATGTCGCGTCGTTGCGAACTCACCGGCAAGGGTGTGCTGTCCGGCCACAAGGTCAGCCACTCCAACCGCAAGACCAAGCGCAAGTTCCTGCCGAACCTGGCCAATGTCACGCTGTTGTCGGATGCGCTGGGCAAGGCGGTCAAGCTGCGTGTGTCGACCAATGCGCTGCGCACGGTAGAACATCGCGGCGGGCTGGATGCCTTCCTGGTTGATGCAAAGGATTGCGAATTGTCGCGCGATGCGCTGGCCCTGAAGAAGGCGCTGGTCAAGAAGAATGCGGAAAAGGCTTCGGCCTGAGCGATTGCCGCGCTGCGGATCTGATCGCCGGCAGCCGCGGCCGCCGGCGTTTTCGCATTGACGGTCCGGAGCTTTGGCTGTATCGGACCGGCTGGTTTCGTCAGCTTTCGGCCGGCGGGATCGACATTCCAAAAGAACCACAAGAAGACGGCACGGACCGGTTTGCCGCTCCGATGACGGACTTACGAAAGCGAAGCGACCATGTTTGCAGTGATCAAGACCGGCGGAAAGCAGTATCGTGTTGCCGCCAATGATGTGATTACCATCGAACGCCTGGCCGGAGAGGCTGGCGACACCATCACCTTCGGCGAGGTGCTGATGATCGGCGGGGCAACCGCGCTGATCGGCGCGCCGACCGTTGCCGGCGCCTCTGTCGTCGGCGAACTGGTCGAGCAGGCGCGCGGCCCCAAGGTGATCTCGTTCCACAAGCGCCGCCGCAAGAATTCCAAGCGCAAGCGCGGCCATCGGCAGGATCTGTCGGTCGTCCGCATCACCGATATCCTGACCGACGGCAAGAAGGCGGCGGCGAAGGCGGCCAAGCCTGCGGCCAAGGCTGAGGCGCCCAAGCATGATCCCAGCGATATTTCGCTGATCGGCGGTATCGGCCCGACACTGGAAAAGAAGCTGCGGGCCGCCGGCGTTACGTCCTGGGCGCAGATCGCGGCCTGGACCGAGGCGGATATCGCAAAGTTCGACGAGGAGCTGGGGCTGCGTGGCCGTGTCACCCGCGAGGAATGGGTCGAGCAGGCCAAGGAGCTGATGGCCGGCAAGCCGCCGCGCGCCAAGGTCGACCAGGAAGCGGCCAAGGCAGACAAGTAACTCGGCTGACGTCAAGGAAGCCGGAAGGCCCGTTGTTCAGGGCTTTCGTGATCGGGAATTTGCCGGTATAAGGCCGGCCAGAAGGTTCAGGAGCATATCATGGCTCACAAAAAGGCAGGCGGTTCGTCCCGTAACGGGCGCGACTCCCATTCGAAGCGTCTCGGCCTGAAGAAGTTCGGCGGGGAAAACGTGCTCGCCGGCAATATCATCGCGCGCCAACGCGGCACCAAGTGGCATCCGGGCGTCAACGTCGGTCTCGGCGTTGACCATACGCTGTTTGCGCTGGTCGATGGCCAGGTTGCCTTTGTCCAGAAGGGCAACGGCCGAACCTACGTCAACGTCGCGCCGGCGCCGAAAGCGGCAGCCGAATAACGGCAGGGCAAGCAGAGGAGCCCCGCCGGTGACCACCCCCGGCGGCAGGCTTCAGGAGCAACTGGGTCAAGAGACCCAAATCTCCGGAAACCCGAAAAACCAAAGGGGAAGTGGTTCACCACTTCCCCTTTGCGCATTCATGGGCTGGAGAAAGATGATGTTCCCCGATCTGACCCGCGACGATGTCTTCCGCATCGAAACCGCACGGCTGTGGCTGCGCTGGCCGCGCCTTGCCGACGCCGCTGCCATCGCCCGTCAGGCCGGGGAGAA
>DAOMXG010000199.1:0-3934 GCA_035436995.1 Beijerinckiaceae bacterium | reverse complement strand
GGCAAGGTCGCGCTTTTCGTCGCGTTCGACGAAGGTGGCGCCTTCCAGCCGCTTCCACAGGGCATCGCGCTCGGGGGCGAGCGCTTCGACCTTGTCGAGGTCGAGTTCGAGCCGCAATCCGGCGCCATAGGCCGGGGCGAGCCAATGGGCGAGCGCCTGCATCGTCCGCTGCGCCAGCGGCAGGATTGTCTGGCGCCACAGGGCACGGTTGGCCTCGGCGTAATTGGCAAAGGTGTTGTCGCCCGGCAGGCCGAGCAGCAGCGGCGGCACGCCGAGCGCCAGGGCGATCTCGCGCGCGGCAGCGGATTTGGCCTCGGTGAAATCCATATCCTTGGGGCTGAGCGCGAGCGGCTTCCAGTCGAGCCCGCCTTCGAGCAGGATCGGCCGGCCGGCGTTGAGCGCGCCGGAGAAGGTGGTTTCAAGCTCCTCCTTCAGCCGGGCGAATTGCTGATCCGTCATGTTGGCGCCGTCGGTGGCATAGACCAGCGCGCCGGACGGGCGGGCGGAGTTGTCGAGCAGCGCCTTGTTCCAGGCGCTGGCGGTGGCGTGGATGTCGAGCGGCACCTGCGCGGCGGCGAGCGGGGCCATGCCGTAGTAATCGTCGAGCGGATCGAACATCCTGAGATGCAGCACCGGCGGCAATGCGGCACCGTCCATCCTCAGCCGCACCGACTGGCCGCCGACCGCGTAGTCATAGGCTTCCGGCCAGCCATCAGCACCCGGCACGACGCGGACGCGATCGGGTCTCAGCGCATAGAGTTCACGCGGGGTGCGGCCATCGGCAACGAGTTCGAGGTAGGCGTTGCCGAAGCACAGCAGGTTCACATAGAGCGCCTCGAACAGATCGGCCCCGGTCTGACGCGGGTTCGGCGTCAGCAGCAGGCTGCGCAGGGGGTGGTTTTCGAGTTCCTCGCTGTCGCGGAACACATCGTAGCGCAGGCTCGCCGCCCCCTCGACGATCATGCGGATGCAGCGATAGGCGATGGCATTCTTCATGTAGCCAAGCCCAGTCAGCTCGGCCGACGACCGTTCCGTCCACAGCGGACGGCCGATGCCGGCGAGCGCGATCATCGGGGCGACGCGCGAGACCTTGGTATCCTCGGCTCTTGGCAGGAAGCGTTTCAGCAGATGTTTCATGAGTCTCTCGCATCGGGGCAATCGGCTCGATCACGCCGATTTTTGGTGGAATCGCCAGAAATTGGATAAAGTGATCGAAATCAATAACTTGGAGCATGGCTAACGCGACTGACCGGTTCCTGCTTGATCGCGCCATGCTCCAGGCACTGTCGTGGCCAGGCCGACGGCGGCAAAAGGGCAAGCTTTGGTGAGAGGCTGGTTTTCGGATAACGACTTAATAGATACTTCAGCAAGATCCACGGGGTGGCCCAATCCATTCAAATTCTAACCAATGCCGTTACCTGGCTTCTACTGACGCGGCGGCATATGTTTCCGCACATTCAATGGGGTGTGCATCCGAATGTTATCGTCTTTTCAGAAATTCTTTGCCGGCCTGCGTCTCGATGCGACCTCCGAAGAGATGGCACGCGAGCAATACAAGACGCTGACTCGGACGATCCCGTTCCTCTACACAGTGTGCATCGGCACATGCATCGCCCTGATGGCGACGTTCTCCAGGGCGGCGCCGGCCTGGCTGGCCTACTGGATTCCCGGCAGCGTCGCCGCGATCATGCTGGTGCGGCGCCAGTTCTGGCTGAAGCAGCGCGGCACCGAATATTCCGCCGATATTGCCAGCATCCGCCGCAACATGCTGGGCACCGCCATCCTTGGCCCGGTGTTCACCTTTGCCTTTTCGGTCACCGGCGTCCTCCTGATGGGTTATGCCAATCCCTATCAGGAGTCCTTGTGCGTCGTGGCCATCTGGATCACCGCGATTGCCAGCGCCTTCTGCCTCTCGGTGCTGCCGATTGCCTCCGTCACCGTCGTCATCAGCTCGGCAATTCCGCTGATCGTGGCCTTCGTGTTGAGCGGCTCGACCCAGATGATCATCATCGCGGGCATTTTTGCCGTTGTCTCGGCAATGATGATCTACATCCTGCTCGACAGCTTCAACCGCTTTGCCGAAATCCTCAATTCCCGCACCCTCATCGATGAGCGCCAGCGCCAGACCGAAGCCGCCCGTCAGGCCGTGACGGAGATGGCCTACACCGACACACTCACCAACCTACCGAACCGTCGGGCGTTCGAGCGGCTGCTCAGCGAGCGCGTGGCGATGACCACCAGCGGCGTGTTGCGCTGCTTTACCGTCGGCATGGTCGATCTTGACGGTTTCAAGCCCATCAACGATGCCTATGGCCATGTCGTCGGCGACGAGGTTCTGGTGCAGGCGTCGCGCCGGCTGATGGGCGCGATGAAAGGGTTCGGCGCCATCGCCCGTGTCGGCGGCGACGAGTTTGCCATTATCGTCGACAATATCGAGGGCGAGGCCGAAATCAGCGACCTTGCCCAGCGCCTGACATCGGCATTCAGCGATCCGATCATCGTCGGTTCGATCACCACGCGTCTGGCCTGTTCCTGCGGCTTTGCGCCGTTTCCCGGCTCGGGTCAGGAGACCAGCCGCCTGATCGACCGCGCCGACATGGCGCTGTATCGCGCCAAGGCCGAACGCCGCGGCAGTTTCTGCATCTTTTCCGCCAGCCTCGAAAAGGCGGCGCTGGAGCGCGCCTCGATCGAGCAGGAATTGCGCCTGGCCGTCGCCGCAGATGCACTGACGGTGCATTTCCAGCCAATCGTTGATCTGAAAACCGGTCGCCTTGCCGGTTTCGAGGCGCTGGCCCGCTGGACCCATCCGGAACTCGGCAATGTTTCGCCGGCCATCTTCGTGCCGATCGCCGAACAGACTGGCCTGATCGAGACGATGACCGACCGGCTGCTGTTCAAGGCAGCACGCATCGCTGCCCAATGGCCGGCCGATCTGATGCTGGCGTTCAACCTGTCGGCTTATCAGGTCGGCAAGCCGAATGCGGGGCTCAGGATCATCCGCATGCTGGCCGAAGCCGGCCTGCCGCCGCACCGCCTTGAAGCCGAGATCACCGAGACGGCGATCCTGCAGAACATCGAAGCCTCGCGGCAAACGATCGAGACGCTGAAGGCGGCAGGCGTGCGCATCTCGCTCGATGATTTCGGCACCGGGTTCTCCTCGCTCAGCCACGTCAAGGACCTGCCGCTTGACAAGATCAAGATCGACAAGAGCTTTGTCGATCGCGTCTGCCACGACGACAAGATCGGCAATATCGTCCGCTCGATCATCAACATGTGCGAGTTCCTCGACCTTGCCTGCGTCGCCGAGGGGATCGAGCATTCCGAACAGCTCGACTTCCTCAAGGACAACAAATGTTCCGGCGGGCAGGGATACCTGTTCTCGCGGCCAATCCCGACCGACAGGGTCGATACCCTGCTCAAGGACATCGCCGCGCGGCGGACCAAGCGTGAATCCAGCCCTGCAGCAGCACAGGCGGCCTGACAAGGAGGAGAGATCACAGCCGCCTGAGCCGTGGAGACCCCTCCCGATCGAGCGCGAGCGCCGTCACCGCCCAGACCAGCGCATCGAGCCGATCGGGAGAGCGTCCCTGCGACAGTCCGTCAGGACCGAAGTTTGCCATTTCATCCTCCAGCGCCGGAAAGGCGCCCAAATGGTGCACCCGGCCCTGCGCATAGAGCGCGGCGACCGGCTCTGCCCGCAGCAACTTGCCGCGCGTCGCCCGAACCGTTGTCACCGGAACGCTGGCATCGATGGATCGCAGCACTTCGGCCACCATCGCGCCACCCTGATTGATCTCGGCGATCAGAGCGTCGGCTTCATGCCGATGGTAGGTCGCCAGCGCCCGTGCGGCCCAGACATCCGGCCGGGCGCCATCGAGCGTTGCGTCATCCAGGATGTAGACGTGCCCGTCGCGCGCCAGTCCGGCCGCAATGA
>DAOMXG010000198.1:0-3955 GCA_035436995.1 Beijerinckiaceae bacterium | reverse complement strand
CCGGGGGTTGCCGATGCCGGCACGATGGCGCGATCGGCCCTGGCCCTGTGCCAGCACCAGCCGGACATCTGCCGGGCGGCTGCACGCGAAAGCCTCGACCGCATGACGGCGGACCCGCCGAAGGGTCCTTATCCGTCTGGACGGTCGCCACGTCCATGACAAAGCGGGGCGCCTGGCTCGCCCGCTGTCTCACGGAATAGGATTTGTTTTTCAATATATTACGGCAATGCTTCGGCCGCCTTGCGCAACCGCTCTTTCGCCGCATGGTCAAGGATGTGGACAAGCGGGCGGGCTTGGCGCATGACGAGACCATGAGCACCGACCTCGACAGTATCATCGACGATCTTGCCTTTCTGGACGATTGGGAAGAGCGCTACCGCTACATCATCGATCTGGGCCGGACACTTGCCGCATTGAATGCGGACGAGCGCAGTGAACAGAACAAGGTGCGCGGCTGCGCCAGCCAGGTCTGGCTGGTCAGCGAGGTGCAGCCCTCGCCGGAAGGACCGCGCCTGCGCTTTCGCGGCGACAGCGATGCCCATATCGTCAAGGGGCTCGTGGCCCTGACGCTGGCCCTGTTCTCCGGCCGCACAGCGCAGGATATCCTCGCCACCGACGCCCAGGCGCTGTTCGCCCGCATCGGCCTCAAGGAGCACCTCACCCCGCAACGCTCGAACGGTCTGGCGGCGATGGTCGAGCGGATCCGCGCAGATGCCCGCCACACCATCGGTCACGAGAAGTGACCGATGACGTAATTTGAATTTTCATTTCCCATTGAAAAATAATGAGAATTCAAGCAGGAACCAAGGGTGAGTTGCCATGACCCCTGGTATCAGTCGCTCGGCTGGTCGGACAGGCCAGCCTCGGTGACGAAGGCGGGGCGGCCGCGCTCGGCGCTCCAGCGATGGACGCGCCGCGACCCTTTGCTGCCTTCCGCGCTGTTCGACAGACCATAGTGACGGGCCAGCCGGGTCAGCGCCATCCCCAGCACGACCTTCGCCGACCGGGCCGGCCAGCGCCGCTCCTGCTCGATCTGGTCGAGCCCCTTGAGAAATCCGCAGACATCAACCAGCAGCCCGGAAAAATCCGACCCAACCACGCCCAAAGCGCGGGATACGCGCTGGCGTGCAGCCAGCATGGCCTCGGTCGGGTTCAGCCCGGCGCCCGGAGCAGCCGCAGCCAACCGGTTCCAGTCCGCCGTCGTGCGCGGCAACAGGCAGGCGCAGGCCAGATCGGCATGCAACCGCTCGCCGGCGGCAAATTCGGCCGGACCGATCCAGCCGCCGCGCCGATACAGCCATGCAAGCGGACTTTCGGCCGGATTGCGCAGGGGGGCTGCAAACGCCTCTGCATCGTCCGGCACTCCGTCCGTGTCTGCCTCCGGCCGCACGGCTCCGCCGCCAGGCGCCAACCGGTAGCGCTGATGCGCACCGTCACGGTCGGTGACGATCATTCCGGCCTGCAACAGGCGCTCTACGACACAGGCAGCCACCGATCCGAGCGCAAGCGTCACGCCCGACCGGCGCGCATAAACGACAAGCCGCCCCTCCCGGACCCGCCCTTCCGCGCCCGGCCGATCGAGAAGCGCCAGCAGCATGCGCGCTTCTGCTCCCAGATCGCTGCCTGATCGGGCCGCGCTGATCGGCGCATCCGCTTGTCCGGGGTGGCTTGGCGTAGGGGCGACAGGGGCCATGGAACTCTCCTCATGCTGACCCTTGACAGAGAATAAGGATTATTTTCTTATGTCAAGACTATTATCCCTTGACGCTGGATGACAGATGACGAAGCCAAAATTGGGCATTGCTGCAAAAGACCTCGAAGAACGCGCCGGCCTGTGGTCGGACAGCCTCGTTCAGCGCGGGGCACACGGCTATGATCGGTCGCGCGATGCAGCGCGGCTGTTGCCCGCGCTGTTTGCCTATGGCATGCCGGATAGGTTCAAAATCCTTGCTTATCTGCAAGGCGCACTGCTGCGCGAGCGCCGACTGGGGCAATCAGGGCACTGGAGCTATGATCTGGCAAGGCATGCCCGGCTGGCGCAGGCGCTGACGGCCGAGTGCTTGGCATCGGCAGACCAGCCAGAGGCACCAGCCCCGGAAACGAAAAGCGCCGCCCCTTCGGGCGGCGCCAATCGAACCCGGACAGGGACCGCTGCGATCAGCGCCCGCGACGGCGTTGCTGACCCAGGCCCATCTCCTTGGCGAGACGCGAGCGGGCGGCCGCATAGTTGGGCGCCACCATCGGGTAGTCAGCCGGAAGGCCCCACTTCTCGCGATACTGCTCAGGCGACATGTTGTATTGGGTGCGCAGATGGCGCTTGAGCGACTTGAACTTCTTGCCATCTTCAAGGCAGATGATGAAATCAGCCGCGATTGACTTCTTGACCGAAACGGCCGGCTTCTGCGGCTCGCTCGGCTCCTCGACAACGGTGCCATTGAGGCGCTTGAGAGCGCCATGGATATCGGCAATCAGCGCCGGCAGTTCCGAAGAGGGAACCGAATTGTTGCTGACATAGGCAGAGACTATTTCAGCGGCCAATTCGATATAACTTGTTTCATCTGACATCTTGTTGTCCTTGTTGTGAGAACATGCGAACGGATTGCCCAAAACCTGAGCGACGGCACGTTATTGCCCAATCTCGTCGCGCAGATCCCCTTCATGGAGAGAAAAATGGTTTGCCCCCGTCGACCAAACTAGTGACTTGGCCGATTCCTATCCATGAATTGCCATAGACATAGATCAGATAGTATTTGGAAGCAATATTGAATCTTGTATTCTTGTTCCAACTTCCGTTTCGGGGCATTGCATGCCGACAAGTGACGTTTCCAAGGATGCAAAAGCAAGCCCGGCCATCACAAGTCCGGCACCTTGGCTTGCAGGACATTGAATCGGCAATCCAGCGCGCATTATCTTTCCAGCGCAGCCAATGCCTATGGAGCAAGTCATGACCAAACGCCCCGATCGCCCGTTCAGCGATGCCGAATGGCGTGCGCGCCTGACCGACGAGCAATATCGCGTCACCCGCCAGCACGGCACGGAACGCCCCTTCACCGGGCCCTATCTCAACGAGAAGCGCCCCGGCACCTATCGCTGCATCTGTTGCGATGCGCCGTTGTTCGCGTCCGAAGCCAAATATGAGTCCGGCTCCGGCTGGCCGAGTTACTTCGCCCCGATCGATAATCAGGCGATCAGCGAACATCCGGACAATTCGCTGTTCATGACCCGGACCGAGATCCGCTGCGCCCATTGCGCCGCCCATCTCGGCCATGTCTTTCCCGATGGCCCTCGGCCGACCGGATTGCGCTATTGCGTGAACGGCACGGCGCTGAGGCTGCATGCCAGGGACAAGAGCGACACCAATGACGCTCCGGACTGACCCGCCGGGCAACGGCAGGGGCAAGGGCAGCGTTCAGCTCCCGTCCCGCAAGGCGCCATCAATGAAGGCGCGCAGATCGTCCAGCGTGCGGAAAAACAGCTTCTGCCCATCGGCCTCGGCAATTACCGAGCCATCGGAGAACATCGTGTATTTCGCTCCGCCCGATTCATAGGCGCCGACGACCTCCGCACCTTCGCGCGGAGCCTCGGGCGCTGGCAGGAAAGGATCATCCTCGACAACGGGGGCAAAAACCGGCCGCGATGGCCGGGCGGGCGGCTCGGGCACTGGCTCGGGCTCTCCAGGCACTGACGCCATTTCAGCCACCACGACCGGGGCGGGTGCCGGCACGGATGGGACGGGAGGGACCGGCGCAATGGGGGCTTCGACGGCCTCGGCCTTGTCCTTGCGGGCCTTGGCCTTTCTGCCGGGTTTGAGCGGAATGAGCTTGTCCAGCTCAGCCTCGAATGCTTGCAACGGATCGTCAGGCTGCGCCGGCGCAGCGGGCGATTCCGGCTCGTCGACCGGGGTCAGCACTTCGACCGGCGGCTCGGCCGGCTCCGCCATCGCGGCGGAAAGCCC
>DAOMXG010000197.1:0-3980 GCA_035436995.1 Beijerinckiaceae bacterium | reverse complement strand
GGCGGCGCGCCTTGGCCGTCGGCGCGTTCGCCGAGCTCGCGGGCCCGCCGGTCGGCGTCTGGCTCATCCTGATACCGATGGCGGTGAGGAACGGCGTCGGGGCCGACGGACCGCTCGGCATCGTCTCCGCCATCGGCGGTCTCACCATGATGTCGTACGTCTTCGGCGGCTTGCCGGCGCTCGTTGCGGCCGTCGTGGTCGGCACGATCACCTATCGGCGCGGCCGCTACGGCTACGGTCATGCGGTGTCGGCCGCCGTGCTCGGGACGCTCGCCATGTCCGCGCTGCTTGCCGTCGGTGATGCCAAGCCCGCGGACGAATTCGTCTCCATCGCCCAGGGCATCGCGCCGCTGGCCGTCGGCTCGGCCTTGATCTGCCGGTGGCTGACGAAGCGGCTCGGCCTACTTCCCGGGCGGGAAGCTCCGGCCTGACCGCGCAGCGGGCCACGACAGACAAAAAGAGAACGAGCGCGGTTGCCAAATCAACCCGACTCCGGCACACCCACAGGATCATCGGGCAAGCGAACCTATGACCGACACCCGCCTCGTCACCGGCCAGAAGCGAGAGACGGACGCCTTCGAGGCGACCATCCGTCCGCAGTCGCTCGCCGAGTTCGTCGGGCAGGAGCAGGCGCGGCAGAACCTCGAGATCTTCATCAAGGCGGCGCGGGCGCGCGGCGATGCGCTCGACCACGTCCTGTTCGCGGGCCCGCCGGGTCTCGGCAAGACGACGCTCGCGCAGATCATGGCCAAGGAGATGGGTGTCGGCTTCCGCGCGACCTCCGGCCCCGTGATCTCGAAGGCGGGCGATCTCGCGGCCCTGCTGACCAACCTCGAGGAGCGCGACGTCCTCTTCATCGACGAGATCCATCGCCTCAATCCGGCCGTGGAGGAGATCCTCTATCCGGCGATGGAGGATTATCAGCTTGACCTGATGATCGGCGAGGGGCCGGCGGCGCGTTCGGTCAAGATCGATCTGCCGAAGTTCACGCTGGTCGGCGCAACGACCCGGCAGGGGCTGCTGACGACCCCTTTGCGCGACCGGTTCGGCATTCCGGTGCGGCTGAATTTCTACACGGTCGAGGAACTGGAAAAGATTGTCAAACGCGCCGCGCGGGTGATGGGCATCGGCATTGCCGAGGATGGCGCCAACGAAATCGCCCGCCGGGCCCGCGGGACGCCGCGCATCTCCGGCCGGCTGCTGCGCCGTGTGCGCGACTTTGCCATCGTCGAGGGGGCGCCGTCGATCACGCGGGCGCTGGCCGACAAGGCGCTGGGCTATCTCGATGTTGATTCGATCGGTCTCGATCAGATGGATCGAAAGTATCTGACCATGGTCGCGGTCAATTTCGGCGGCGGTCCGGTGGGGATCGAGACGATCGCCGCCGCACTCTCCGAACCGCGCGACGCCATCGAGGAAATCATCGAACCTTATCTCATCCAGCAGGGTTTTGTGCAGCGCACCCCGCGCGGACGGCTGCTGACCGACCACGCCTTCCGTCACCTCGGCCTTGCCGCGCCGCAACGAGCCCCGGCGCAGTTCGGGCTGTTTACGGACGGGGAAGAATAGTTTCATGAAATTGTTTTGGCGATTGTATGCTCTTGGCGGGGCGCTGCTGTTTGCCTATTCGGTCATGGGACTTGTCGTGAGTTACACTCCATCCGGAACGTTGCTGCTGATGCCCGGACAGGTCGCCGAGACGTCGATTTTTCGGCTCCATGAGAAAATGATGCAGCTCACCGTGAGATTTCCGCGCGATGATGTCGGCAAGGCTCAGGATAGTCCGGAGGCGATCCAACGCAGGAAGATGGCGGCTGCACCCATGAGCCTGACCGTTACGCGTTCCGACGGCGTCACCCGCCAGTATCATGCCTATCGCCAAACCGGATATGACTTTAATCCTCCCCATTTTTACCGACCTTTTTCGAGTCTGAAGCCGGAAAAGGTGGATGCATGGTTGCCGACCGATTTCAGTCAGAACTTGCCACTGGCTCCTGGTATCAATCGCATTTCCCTCAAGGTCGAGACTGTGGATCCGGTACTTGAAGGGCTCAAGGTGCACTGGATCATTCCCTCCCCGCTGGGTTTCAAGAGCAGTGCCCCGGAACTCAAGTGGCTGTTCTGGAGCCTGTCGTGGATGATCTACCTGCCGGCCTATGCGCTGCTTGGAATAGTTCTGGCGCTGGCTGGCCGTATCGCGCGCAGCAGGCGGGGCGAGACCAATGTCACCTGAGCCCCGATCTTGCCGAGCCGACTGCAAGCTGGCTCAATTGGCCCCGTTCACAGAATCTGACGAGTAGATCCACCATGCCAATCCGCGACGTGCCGCGCCGGCTGCAAGCCATTGTGTCCCTGATCGACGGGATGATCGAACAGACGCATGGGCAGGCGTTCGATCATATCCGCGGCAACTTCCTCTACGAGCGTGCCATCGAACGGGTGATCGAACTCATATCTGAAGAATCCGAAACGCTGGCCGAAGTGCTGGGGCCGCGCCATCCGGGTGCGGAGCTTCAGCCGGTGCTGGCGCTGGCGGAGCAACTGGTGGACAATGATTACCGCATCGAGACCTACGACATGTGGCAATTGCTGACCCGCCAGCTGCCGGCGCTGAAGGCGGCGATCCTGCCGATCCTGACCGATTACACGTTCGAGATATGACAGCGACGCACAGCCTGGCCCTGCGCATCTACTACGAGGACACGGATTTTTCCGGTTTCGTCTATCACGCGCGCTATCTGCATTTCTTCGAGCGGGCGCGCACCGAGATGCTGCGCGATCTCGGCCATGACCAGCGGGCGATGTTCGCCAATAGCGAAGGGCCGGAAGCCTTCGTCGTCAGGCGCATGAACATCGACTTCCTTCGCCCGGCGCTGATGGATGACATCGTCGAGGTTCGCTCGCGGACACTCAAGGTGCAGGGGGCGACCATGCAGATCGACCAGCGGCTGTTCAGGGGCGAGGAGCTCTTATGTTCGGCCTTGGTGCAGGTTGCCTATCTGGTTGGCGGCAAGCCCCGCCGCATGCCCGAGAGCCTGCGGGCGCTGTTTGCCGGCGATGCCGGGGAGCAGGACTGAACCTTGCGCAGGCATCCCTGCGCGCAAAGCAGAGCCATCTCAACCAAACATTAACCATTCAGGGCGGATTGATCGGATATGCTGCGGATCTGATGCTCTGCGGCGGATTGCCGTCGTTGTGCCGTAGTTTGGTCGAAAACCCGCGCCAAAGCCCGGCCACAGTCCCGCCGGATATCTGGCGCCGATGTCCTGCCCGGACCGGCAGGCCAGGGAGATCCCGTATGAGTCCAGTCGAACCAGCCACCGTTGCCGAACTGACCCTGTTCGGCATGTTCTGGAATGCCCATTTCGTGGTCAAGCTGGTGATGTTCGGCCTGTTTGCCGCATCCATCTGGACCTGGGCAATCATCATTGACAAGATGCTGATGTTCCGGCGGTTCAAGACCGGAATGAACCGCTTCGAGGAAACCTTCTGGTCCGGCCAGAGCCTTGAGGAACTCTACCGCACGCTGTCGCAGCGGCCGACCAGCGGCATGGCGACATTGTTCGTGGCGGCGATGCGCGAATGGAAGCGGGCGTTTGAAGGCACCGGCAAGGGGTTCAATTCGCTGCATGGTCGCATCGACAAGGTGCTGGATGTGTCGATCCAGCGCGAGGTGGAGCGGCTCGAATCCAAGCTGTTCATCCTGGCAACGGTCGGCTCGGCCTCGCCGTTCATCGGCCTGTTCGGCACGGTCTGGGGCATCATGACCTCGTTCCGCTCCATTGCAGCATCGAAGAACACCTCGCTGGCGGTGGTGGCGCCCGGCATCGCCGAGGCGCTGTTTGCCACCGCTATCGGTCTGGTCGCGGCGATTCCGGCGGTGATTGCCTACAACAAGTTCCAGAAGGATCTCAACCGCAGCCAGTCGCGGCTCGAAGGCTTTGCCGGCGAAATCTCGGCGATCCTGTCGCGCCAGATCG
>DAOMXG010000196.1:0-4029 GCA_035436995.1 Beijerinckiaceae bacterium | reverse complement strand
GAGGGAGCCGCCCCCGGCGCCAGCGGCACCGCCCCGAATCCTGGCGCCGCCCCGCTATCGCGCTGCGCCTCGATCTGCCGCCAGCGGGCCACGTTGCGCTCATGCTGTTCCAATGTCTCGGAGAAGGCATGGCCGCCCGTACCATCGGCCACGAAGAACAATTCCCGGGTGCGCGAGGGGTTGGCGGCGGCTTCCAGCGAGGCGCGGCCGGGATTGGCGATGGGGCCCGGCGGCAGGCCGTTGATGACATAGGTATTGTAGGGCGTGTTCGACTGGATGTCGGCGCGGGTGATGCCGCGACCCAGCGTGCCCTTGCCGCCGACCAGCCCGTAGACGATGGTCGGGTCCGACTGCAGCCTCATGTTGCGATTGAGCCGGTTGACAAAAACGCCCGCAACCCGGCTGCGTTCGTCCGCCTTGCCGGTTTCCTTCTCGACCACGGACGCGAGAATGACCAGATCGCTGGGCGATTTCAGCGGCACGTCCTTGGCGCGCTTGTTCCAGACCTCACCAAGAACGCGCTTCTGCTCCTTCTCCATGCGGGCAAGCAGCGAATCCCGCGAAGTGCCGCGCGCGATCCTGTAGGTGTCGGGCAACAGCGCCCCCTCGCGCGGCACGCTGGCCACCTCGCCGGTTAGAAGATCGCTCTCTTTCAGCCTGGCCACGATCTGCTCGCTGGTCAGCCCTTCCGGAATGGTGATCGTATGCTCGATGGCCCGCCCGTTGGCGATGGTATCGATCACATCGGACAGGCTTGCCTCGCGCTTGAACAGGAACTCGCCCGCCTTGAGGCGGCCATAGACCTGCGACATCGCCAGCACCTGGAACAGCGTCGGCTGGGTGATGATGCCTTCGCGCTCCAGCAGTTCGGCGATTTCCTCGGCGCCGGCGCCGCGCTCGATGACAATGGATTTTTCCGTCTGCAATGGCCCGGGTGAGGCGACCATGCGCTTGACGTAGCCGATACCGGCGGTCGCGGCCACCAGAATGATGACGCTGACGGTCAGCACCGCGGACAGGACGGCGATCATGCCGCCCTGCTTGCGCTTGGGACGCGGCGGCGGCGGCGGGGCAGCCACAGGCTTCAGCTTGTCGCGCGGGCTGAACAGCGAGCGCCGTCGCGTCTGCTTCTCCTCCGGGGGGTTGGAGTTATCGGCCATCCACCACGTCTCCGCATGCCTGAGCGGCACCGTTATCGTTCAATTATGGCGAAAGGGAGAGCCCCTGTCGCCGTCACGCATACCGCCGGAACACCAGCGACGCGTTGGTGCCGCCAAACCCGAACGAATTCGACAGCGCCACGTCAATCTTGCGCGGCCGGGCCTTGTGCGGAACCAGATCGATCGGAGTTTCCACAGACGGATTGTCGAGATTGAGCGTCGGCGGCGCAATCTGGTCGCGGATCGCCAGAATAGAAAAGATGGCTTCAACCGCGCCGGCGGCGCCAAGCAGATGCCCGATCGCCGACTTGGTCGAGGACATCGACAGGTTGGCGGCGCAATTGCCGACCAGCCGCGCCACAGCGCCGAGTTCGATCTCGTCGCCCACCGGCGTCGAGGTGCCATGGGCATTGACGTAATCGACATCGGCAGCCGTGATACCGGCCCGCTTCAGCGCCGCCGCCATGCAGCGGTAGGCGCCGTCGCCATCCGGCGATGGCGAGGTGATGTGGTGGGCATCGCCCGACAGGCCGTAGCCGATCACCTCGGCATAGATCTTCGCGCCGCGAGCCAGCGCGTGATCGAGCGCCTCGAGCACCACGACACCGGCGCCCTCGCCCATCACGAACCCGTCGCGATCCTTGTCATAGGGGCGCGAGGCGCGATGCGGCTCGTCGTTGAAACTGGTCGAAAGCGCCCGGCAGGCCGCAAATCCGGCAAGAGAGATGCGCTCAAGCGGCGATTCCGAACCGCCGGCCACCATGACATCGGCATCGCCCATCGCCACCAGCCGGGCCGCGTCGCCGATCGCATGCGCGCCGGTCGAACAGGCGGTGACCACCGAATGGTTGGGCCCCTTGAGCCCGTGCTCGATGGAAACATAGCCGCCGGCCAGATTGATCAGCCGGCCGGGAATGAAAAACGGCGACAGCCGCCGCGGCCCCTTGTCGCGCAGGATCAGCGACGCTTCGGAAATGCCGTAGATGCCGCCGATCCCCGAGCCGATCAGCACGCCGGATGCGATCTGATCCTCGTAACTGGTCGGGTGCCAGCCCGCGTCGTCGAGCCCCTGGCGGGCAGCGGCAAGAGCGAAGATGATGAAATCATCGACCTTGCGCTGCTCCTTGGGCTCCATCCAGTCGTCGGGGTTGAACTCCCCGGCGCCGGTTCCGCGCGGGATCGGGCAGCCGATCTTGCAGGATATGTCGGAGACATCGAAGCGCTCGATCTTGCGAGCGGCACTCTCGCCCGCCAGGATGCGCGACCACGTCGGTTCCACTCCGCAGCCATGCGGAGAGACCATGCCGAGGCCAGTCACGACAACGCGACGTAATCCGGACATATCCGATCCTGATGAAAACACGGGTCCCGAGCCGGAGGCTCAGGCCGCGTTCTTCTCCAGGAACTTGATCGCGTCGCCCACCGTGACGATGGTCTCGGCCGCATCGTCCGGAATCTCGACGCCGAATTCTTCCTCGAATGCCATCACCAGTTCCACGGTGTCGAGGCTGTCCGCGCCCAGATCGTCGATGAAGTTCGCCTTCTCGACAACCTTGTCAGCATCCACGCTCAGGTGCTCGATGACGATCTTCTTCACGCGCTCAGCGATAGTGGCCATGATAGGAATTCCCTCGTTAGACCCTGGTCCTTCAAGTCGTTGTCCGGATCGGGCCACCGACTGAACCAATTTACTCACAAACGCACCCGGCTGCGTCCCGCTGACGGCACGCAACTGCCGGAGTGTCGCCCTTCCTTTGTTAGAACCTGCGAGAAAGTCAACAGTCCTCAAGGTTGTGGTGTGGCTGCCCACCACGGTTTTTTCTCGGCAGGGGTCAGATTCTTGCCATGCCGCCGTTCACATGCAGCGTCTGGCCGGTCACATAGGCGGCCTCTTCGCTGGCGAGATACACGGCGGCGGCGGCAATTTCGCCGACGCTTCCCAGGCGACTGGCCGGGATATCCTTGAGGATGGCCTCGCGCTGCTTGTCGTTGAGCGCGTCGGTCATCGGTGTCTCGATGAATCCGGGGGCGATGCAGTTCACCGTGATCCCGCGCGAGGCGATCTCCATCGCCAGCGCCTTCGACATGCCGATCATCCCGGCCTTTGCGGCGGCGTAATTGGCCTGGCCCGGATTTCCGGTGACGCCGACGATCGAGGTAATGCCGATGATTCGGCCAAAGCGGCGGCGCATCATGCCTTTCACGGCGGCGCGAGCCAGCACGAAGCCGGCGGTCAGGTTGACCGCCAGCACGCTGTCCCATTCCTCGTCCTTCATCCGCATGAACAGGTTGTCGCGGGTGATGCCGGCGTTGTTGACGAGAATGTCAACCTTGCCCATCGCCGCCTCGACGGACGGCAGCAGCGCTTCGAGCGAAGCGCGATCCGACAGGTTGGCGGTCACAACATGTGCGCGTTGGCCGAGCTTTGCGGCGATCCCGTCGAGCGCATCGCGCCGCGTGCCGGACAGGGTCACGGTCGCGCCCTGCGCATGCAGCGCAGCGGCAATGCCGGCGCCGATCCCCCCCGACGCACCGGTCACCAGCGCGCATTTGCCTTCCAGATTGAACATGGCCTCCCCCGCATCTGCCGCAAACACATTGGCCGCGCCATCGACGGCATGTGCGCGCCAAAGTCAAGCGCTGCGGTGGAAACACCCCTCCCCCAGTCTACTCCCGCAGGGCGGGATTCTGTTGCGCCATATCATGGCGGCGAGCCGGCGGCGGATTAGAATTTGCTGATAAACGTGGCAACCGAGGGAGCCGAACATGCAACGCCGTCAATGGTTCAACCTGTCGCTGGCCGGCGTGGCGCTGGTGGGCGGACTTCTGGTCTCGGCCGCCGCCGAGGCGCGCACCTGCCAGCAGTTGC
>DAOMXG010000195.1:0-4081 GCA_035436995.1 Beijerinckiaceae bacterium | reverse complement strand
CCTTGAGCCAAAATCCCTCGCGTCCAGGCAATCGTTAAATGGTAACTACGACCTAGGTTGGTCAGCTCTGGCCTTTTTCCAGCGCCTTCCACATGGCGACATCGCGCTCGGCCGTCCAGATCACCGGGTGATCGATCCCCCTGGCCTCGTCATAGGCGCGAGAGACGTTGAACGGCAGGCAGTGCTCATAGATCGCGTAATGCCCGAAGGGTTCGTCCATTACCCTGCGCACCTGATCATAGGCCTGTTTCAGCGTTTCGCCCCGCTCGACGGCAGCCTGGACGGTCGAATACAGCGTGGTCAGGAAATTGTGCGTTCCGGTGAAGGCGGCGGCGACATTCGGCCTGCCGATCAGGGCGTCGCCACGCCCCGGCACGACAGCAACGGGGTCATACTTCTTCAGCTTTCTCAGCGTCTTGGGCCAGTCTTCATAATGGGCGTCTCCGCAGTAGCAGGCAGAGCGGAACTCGACGAGATCGCCCGAGAACAGCACCCCGGCGTCCGGCACATAAGCGATCGTGTCGCCTGCCGTATGGCCGCGCCCAGGCTGTGAAATACGCACCTCACGCTTGCCCAGCCAAACAGAGATTTCGCCGGTGAAGGTGAGGGTTGGCCAGGTCAGGCCTGGGATTGTTTCCTTGCCCTGGAACAGCCGCGGAAACCGGCCTATCTCCGAAGCCATGTCCTGCGCGCCACGCTCGACGATGAGTTTTCGGGTTTCGTCCGAGGCAAGGATGGCGTGCGCATCCTTGTAGGCCGAGGCGCCCAGCACACGCACGGCATGATAATGCGACAGCAGCACATAGCGGATTGGCTTGTCGGTGACCGAGCGCACTTTGGCGATCACGTCCTGCGCCATCGCCGGGGTCGCCTGCGCATCGACGATCATCACCCCGTCATCGCCGATGATGACGCCGGTGTTGGGATCGCCCTCCGCCGTATAGGCATAGAGCCCGTCGCCCAGCTTCTTGAAAGACACTTTCTTCGGCGTCATGTCGGCCGTCGAGGCAAAACCGCTCATGTCAGATCCTCACAATACTGATTATTCGGCTGGGCCATCCTGGCGCTGCACCGTCTGCTCGATTGCTCCGAAGATGGAATGGCCCTTTCTGTCCCGCATCTCGATGCGCACGGTATCGCCGAAGGCCAGGAATGGCGTGGTCGGCTTGCCGTTGGTGAGCGTTTCGACGGTACGCAACTCCGCTAGGCAGGAATAGCCGACGCCGCCCGCAGAGATCGGCGTGCCGGGCCCGCCATCAGCCCCCTTGTTGGAGACCGTGCCGGAGCCGATGATCGTTCCGGCGGCAAGTGGCCGCGTCTTGGCCGCATGGGCAATCAGCATCCCGAAGTCGAAGGTCATGTCGACACCGGCATCGGGCTTGCCGAATGGCTTGCCGTTGAGGAACGACAGCAGCGGCAGATGCAGTTTGCCGCCCTTCCACGCATCGCCCAGTTCATCGGGGGTCACGGCCACCGGAGCAAACGAGGAGGATGGCTTGGACTGGAAGAAGCCAAATCCCTTGGCCAGCTCGTTGGGGATCAGGTTGCGCAGGGAGACATCATTGACCAGCATGACGAGGCGGATGGCCGCGCGGGCCGCCTCAGGTGTCACGCCCATCGGCACGTCGCCGGTCACCACGGCAACCTCTGCCTCTAGGTCAATTCCGAACGCTTCTGTCGGCATCAGGATCGGATCGCGCGGCGGCAGGAAACTGTCGGAGCCGCCCTGATACATCAGCGGGTCGGTCCAGAACGACGGCGGCATCTCGGCGCCCCGCGCCTTGCGCACCAGCTCGACGTGGTTGACGTAGGCCGATCCATCCGCCCACTGATAGGCGCGCGGCAGCGGGCTTTCGCAATCATGTTCGTGGAAACGCTGCGATGGCACGGATCCATGATCGAGCTGCTCGGCCAGGTCGGCCAGCGCCGGGGCATAGCGTTCCCAGCCGTCGAGCGCCTGTTGCAGGGTGCGACAGATCACGGCTGCATCCGTGCAGCGCGTCAGATCGCGCGATACGACGACGAGCCGCCCGTCGCGTGATCCATCCTTCAACGTTGCAAGTTTCATCTGTGCCAGTCCTCATCTGTCGCGGCGACGGGGATCGAAATGATCCTTCAGCGCGTGGCCGTAGTCGAAATAGCTGTCCTGCAATTCGGGAGCATTCATCGCGTAAGCAGTGATCTGTTGTGGGAACCGCGTCTCGAACATGAAGGCCATCGTGTTTTCAAGCTTGTGCGGCCGGAGGGGAACCGTCGAATTCTTTTCGAAACTGTCCACATCCGGACCGTGCGGCAGCATGGTGTTGTGCAGTGAAAAGCCGCCGGGCACGAACCCTTCAGGCTTGGCATCGTACTGGCCGTAGATCAGCCCCATGAATTCGCTCATGCAGTTCATGTGATACCACGGCGGGCGAAAGGTATCTTCGGCGACCATCCACCGCTCCGGGAAGCAGACAAAGTCGATATTGGCGGTTCCGGCGGTCTCGGACGGGCTCGTCAGCACAGTGAAGATCGACGGATCGGCATGATCGAACAGTAGCGGTCCGACCGGCGAAAACCGCCTGAGGTCATATTTGTAGGGCGCATAATTGCCATGCCAGGCCACCACATCGAGCGGCGAGTGCTGGAGCTCGGTTACCCACAATGAGCCACCCCACTTGACGTACATGGCAGTCGGCCGATCGACCTCCTCATACCGGGCGACAGGCGAATAGAAGTCGCGCTGGTTGGCGAGGCAGTTTGCGCCGATCGGTCCGCGCTCGGGCAGGGTGAAGGCGCCGCCATAATTCTCGCAGAGATAGCCGCGCGCCGCCTTCTGGCCTTCGGGGAGTTCAACCCGGAACTTGATGCCGCGCGGAATGACAGCGATCTCGCCGGGGGCAACGTCGATGATCCCGAATTCGGTGACAAGCCGCAAACCACCGTTTTCCGGAACGAACAGCAGTTCGCCATCGGCATTGTAGAAGCATTTGTCTGTCATCGATCGGGTCACGAGGTAGATCGAAGCCGACATGCCGGCAGTGGCGTTGGCATCGCCTGCCGTTGTGATGGTGCGCACGCCCTCAAGGAAAGAGACGCGCTCGGCGGGAAGGGGAATGGGGGACCAGCGATACGGCGCGGGAGGAGCCGCAACCTCAACCGCCGGCGCCGTCCGCCACAGGCCGCTATCAGCCTTGCGGAAGCGACCCCAGTGCTTGACCGTCGGCCTGATGCGGTAAAGCCAGGAACGCTCGTTGCTGGCGCGCGGCGCGGTGAAGGGTGATCCCGACAATTGTTCGGCATAAAGGCCATAGGCGCAGCGCTGCGGCGAATTGCGGCCGATCGGCAACGCTCCCGGCAGCGCCTCGGTTTCAAACCCGTTGCCGAAGCCGGACATGTAACGCTCGCTCATGGGCTCCTCTTCCTGAAAATAGTAACAAAAGTTACTAATTGGATTGTCTTAGGGACCAGCCGCACCTCTGTCAATGTCCCGCTCTCAGGGGTCGCTGTTCAACTGGCCAAGCGTGCCGCCTTCTGCTGCAACCTCGATGAGCAGTGCAGAAGCTTCAAACGCCGGGCCGTCCCGACCCTGCATCGGTTTCAGGGTCTTGAGGATGGTCGGCAGGCCGGTGCGATCCGCCTCGTGCATGGGCCCGCCGCGCCAGGCCGGATAGCCGTAGCCGTTGATCAGCACGACATCGATGTCGGAAGGGCGGTCAGCGACACCTTCGGCGACGATCTTGGCACCCTCGTTGACCATGGCAGCCAGAACACGGGCCTGGATTTCCTCGGGCAGGATTGGGTGCCGGACGATGCCGCGATTCTGGCTATGGGCGACAACAAGGTCGGTCACGGCCGGGTCGACCTGGCGCTTGCCGTTTTCGTAGCGATACCATCCCGCGCCGGTCTTCTGGCCGAAGCGGCCGGCCTCGCAGAGTTGATCGGCAATCGGCACGTAGCGCTCGGCGGCCGGCCGCATCGCGGCGAGGCGCTTGCGTCGCGCCCAGGCGATATCGAGACCGGCGAGATCCTGCACCGCGAACGGCCCCATGGCAAAGCCATAGGCTTCGAGCGCGGCGTCGATCTCCTGCGGCCGGGCGCC
>DAOMXG010000194.1:0-4145 GCA_035436995.1 Beijerinckiaceae bacterium | reverse complement strand
GCCGTCGGCGCGGCGCCCTGTTGCTGGGGCTGAACAAGGGCGTTCTGCGCGGCCTGCTTGGACTTGTCCATCTGCGGCACGCCATAGAAATAGTTCCAGCCGACCATCACGATGACCGACAGGACGATGGCGAGCAGAAGGTTCTTGTTGTCGGAGGGATGCGGCTGCATGGTGGAATAGTCCTGACGGAAAGCTCAGACGCCTGGGGCGTCCACCGGGGTGGCTGGAAGACGGCGACTGGCACTGGCCAGTTCCTTTGCCAGCGCCGAGCAGAGGGTGTCAAAGGGTTCGTGCAATCCTTCGCGCCGACCGATCAGCACGGCATCGAAGGCCATCGGATTGAGGCCCACGACAGCGCCGACGGCGGCGCGCAGACGGCGGCGGATGCGGTTGCGCTCAACCGCAGTGCCAACCTTCCTCGTCAGGGTATAGCCGATACGCCCGATGGCCTCTTCGGCCGGACCAACTTGCAACGAAAAGGCGCGCGCATGACGGCGCACGCCCCTGGCCAACAGCAGAAAATCCCGCCGATGCTTTAATGTCGGCACCTGCCCGGAACTGCGACGGCAGGCCGGTTCGCCCTCCGCCTCCGGTCCAGGCATGAGAAAAAACCGCCTTACGCCGAAAGGCGCTTGCGACCGCGCGCACGCCGCGCGGCGATCACCTTGCGGCCACCCGCGGTAGCCATGCGCGAGCGAAAGCCGTGACGACGCTTGCGGACCAGCTTGCTCGGTTGATAGGTGCGCTTCACGATACAACTCCGATCGGGTTCCTGTCACTGTCGGCAACAAAAGCGGCGCCAGAATGGCGCCGGCCGCTGCTGCATCCGACAGGACGCGTAATTTGCGGCGAGCTTTAAACGGGAACCTGGGTAAAAGTCAATTGCTGATCCAACCTTCACTGACGCCCGAATTGATCGCTACCTTCAGAGCGGTCGCCAAAGGTGAAAAAGGCTGGCGGGCTGGCTTGCGGCGGCGGGTTGCGTCATGATTTTGTCGTTTATCATGCGCAAAGCGATGCGCGGCGGCACGCTCCGGCGCGCGGGGCGGCCAAGGTGACGGACGGGATGGCCAAAACAACGAATAGCAAGACCCTGCCGAGACCGGACCTGTGCGTGATCGGCGCCGGAGCCGCAGGATTGTCAGTGGCGGCCTCTGCCGCGCTGATGGGCGCGCAGGTCGTGCTGATCGAGCAAGCCCGTATGGGCGGTGACTGCCTCAATTCAGGCTGCGTTCCTTCCAAGGCGCTGATTGCTGCGGCAAGAGCAGCACAGGGCGTACGCGAGGCAGGCAGGTTCGGCATATCAGCACGGGCGCCGGGCGTTGATCGGGCGGCGGTCAAGCGTCATGTCGATGCGGTGATCGCCGAGATCGCGCCGGTCGATTCGGTTGCGCGCTACCGGGCGCTGGGGGCCGAGGTGATCGAGGGAGAGGCCCGCTTTGTCGATCCGTCCACCGTCATGGTTGGAGAACGAACGATCAAGGCACGCAGGTTCGTCATCGCCAGCGGTGCGGCGGCGACGGTGCCGCCGATCCCGGGGCTGGACGATGTGCCCTATCTTACCCACGAGACGATTTTTGCGCTGACCGAGACGCCAAAGCGGCTGGCCATCATCGGTGGCGGGCCGATCGGTATCGAGCTGGCCCAGGCCCATCGGCGGCTCGGCTCGGATGTGACGGTGTTCGAGGCAGAACGCATCCTGCCCCGCGAGGATGTCGATGCTGCCCGGCTGATCGCCCGGGTGCTGGAGCGCGAAGGCGTCCGCCTGATCGAATATGCCCGCATCCGCGCCGTGTCGGGCGGTGCCGGCGCGATCCGCATCGACGTCGAGGGCGAGCACCTCAGGAAAGGGCAGACGTTCACCCATCTATTGGTCGCAACGGGGCGGGCACCGCGCGTCGAAGGCCTCGGGCTTGAGGCGGCGGGCGTCCGCTACACTGCGCGCGGGATCGAAGTTGACCAGAGCCAGCGCAGCTCCAACCCGCGCATCTATGCGATCGGCGATTGCGCCGGCGGAGCGCAATTCACCCATGCGGCGAGCCATCAGGCGGGTATCGTGATCCGCAACGCCCTGTTCCGCCTGCCGGCCAAACGGCAGGATTCCCTGATTCCGCGCGTGACCTTTACAGATCCCGAAATCGCTGCCGTCGGCCTCAACGAGGACTCCGCCCAGGCAAGCGGCGCCCGCGGCGTCACCGCCCTGCGCTGGCCGCTGGCAGAGAATGACCGGGCACGCATCGACGGCGCTACCGACGGTTTTGCCAAGATCGTTACAGATGGCCGGGGCCGCATTCTGGGTGTCACGCTGGCCGGAGGGCATGCCGGCGAACAGATCAACCTGTGGACACTGGCAATGCGGCAGAAACTCACCGTTTCGGCGATCATCGACCTCGTCATGCCCTATCCGACCTATTCCGAAGCTGCGCGCCGCGCCGCTCTCAACAGCCTGACACCCAAGCTGCGCTCGCCCTGGATCGGGCGGATGATCAGGCTGATGCGGGTGTTCGGATGAGCGGCGAAGCAGGTTTCAGGCGGCCTGGCCTCTCCGGGCGCCTGATGATGCTGACGCTCGGCTTCGTCATGCTGGCTGAAGTGCTGATCTTCGTTCCCTCGATCGCGAATTTCCGCAACACCTGGCTGCGCGATCGGCTGGCGGCCGCGCGCACGGCCGCGCTGGTGCTGGAGGCGAGCCCCAGCCAATCCCTTCCGGACGCGCTGGTGGCACAGTTGCTCGACAGCGTCGGTTCGCGGACCATCGTGCACAAGACCGGCAGTGTCCGCAGGTTGCTCGCGGTTTCCGACATGCCGCTCGATGTTTCGCGCGATCTGACCCTGGTTGATACTCCCAATATCGAGACGGTGTTCGAGGCGTTCGATACGCTGCTGTTCGGCGGCCAGAGGCTGGTGCGCGTGATGGGGCCGAAGAGCCCGGGTGGCGACATGATCGAGATCGTGCTCGATGAGACGCCGCTGCGCACAGCGATGCTGAACTACTCGCGCACGATCCTCCTGCTATCCCTCATCATCTCGTCGATCACCGCCGGCCTTGTCTTTCTCAGCCTGCATCGCCTCATCGTGCGGCCGGTCAAAAGGCTGGCGGAAAGCATCTCGTCCTTCGCCCAGGATGCCGAGGACAGCCGGAGGGTGATTGTGCCGTCAGGGCGCAGCGACGAGATCGGCGGCGCCGAGGAATCGCTCGCCGGCATGCAGCGGACCCTCAACCAGCAACTCCGGCAGCAGCAACATCTGGCAGCCCTGGGGCTGGCGGTCGCCAAGATCAATCACGACCTGCGCAACATGCTGTCGAGTGCTCATCTGTTGTCCGACCGGCTGTCGATGGTGCGCGATCCTACGGTGCAGCGCATAGCCCCCAAACTGATCCGCGCACTCGACCGGGCGATCGGGTTCTGTCAGGCGACGCTGGCTTTCGGCCGGGCGCAGGAACAGCCCATGCTGATGCGCGAGGTGGAACTGGCCCCGCTGGTGCAGGATCTGCGCGATCTCATCGGCATCACCGAGGACAGTGTGGTCGACTTCGTCGCCGAAGTTCCGCCCCGCCTGAGTGTCTCGGCCGATCCGGACCAGCTGCTTCGTGTTCTGCTGAACATCAGCCGCAATGCGATGGAGGCCATGGCCGGCAATGCCGTCCCCGCCCGTCCGGCACGGCTGACGGTCAGTGCCCGCGCGGTCGCCGGGCAGGTGGAAATCGACATCGCCGATACCGGCCCCGGGATCCCGAAAGAGGCCCGCGCCAACCTGTTCAAGCCCTTTGCCGGATCGAACCGGGCCGGCGGCACAGGGCTCGGACTGGCGATCGCCGCCGAACTGATGAAGGCACAGGGCGGCAGTGTCACCCTTGTCGCCGTTACGGATGGAACCTGCTTCCGTATCTCGCTGCCAGCCTGATGCCCCACAGGCCTGCCGCCCGCCCCGTGGGGGTCAGTCCAGCCGCGGGCGATAGGCCAGCGCCTCGGCCAGATGCCGCCGGCCAACGTCGGCGGCTCCCTCAAGATCCGCCAAGGTCCGCGCCACTTTCATCACCCGGTGATAGCCACGGGCAGTCAGGCGAAAGCGTTCGGAAGCATCCTTGAGAAGCTGGCGGCCCGCGGCATCGGGGCGTACGACATCCTCGATGACCGAGGCGG
>DAOMXG010000193.1:0-4147 GCA_035436995.1 Beijerinckiaceae bacterium | reverse complement strand
CAGCGCGGCGGCGCCGTTGGCGACGGCGCCGTTCCAGCTTGCCAGCCCCACCGGAGTGCTGGTCTGCCGGCCGAGCCAGCGACGAATATCCGCATCGGTCATCGGGTTGAGCGGATGGTTCTCGAGACCCGACTGGTTGAGCAGCCGGTCGCCGACGAAGAGATGGCCCTGATAGATCGTCCGCCCCGCGCCGGGAAAGGCCGGGCAGGCGATCACGCCCCTAACGCCGAGCCGCTGCGCCAGCGCCTCGCCCACCGGGCCGATATTGCCCTCCGGGGTGGAATCGAAGGTCGAGCAGTATTTGAACACAAATTGCCGGCAGCCCTGTGCCTTCAGCCAGTCAAGAGCGGCGAGCGATTGGGCGATGGCTTCCTGCGCTGGAATGGACCGGCTTTTCAGCGCGACAACGCCGGCCTCGCAGCTTGCCGGCGCGGGCCTGGCTGGAACACCGAGAAACTGCACCGTCGCCAGCCCGGGCGAACCGCCGCCGCCTTTGGCAATCGTGTTGGCGATGTCGGACGCGCCGGTGAAATCGTCGGCAATCACACCCAGAAGCATGGTCACTCCGTCCGTCTTGCCGTTCGGTGGTCTGATGACCTGCGTAGCGCCGACGCTGGTGGCTGGCAACCGCCCGTCCAGCCCCCGGCGAGGACGGCCTCAGTTCTGCCGCCCGGTCACCGGATATTGCGGATCAGTATAGAAATGGGTGGAGGCATGGCCGGGATGCACCAGAGAATCGACCAATGCCTCATCCTCGGCGGAGAACGGGCTTGATGCGGCGTGCATATAGGCCTGCCATTGGGCAAGCGTGCGCGGGCCGGCAATGACGCCGTTGACAAGTCGGTTGGCCAGCACCCAGCCGATGGCAAAATCAACCGCCGTTCGCCCGGTGGCTTCGGCATGGGCGCGCAGGGTCTCGGCAATCGCGAAGGATTCAGGGCGGAATTCGGTCTGCATCAGACGCTCATCCTTGCGGGCGGCGCGCGTTTCCGGCTCGGGCGCCTCGCCCGCCCGGTATTTTCCGGTCAGAACGCCGCGGGCCAGCGGAGAATAGACCACCGGCCCCATGCCATAGGCCGCAGCGCAGGGCAGGACCTCGACCTCGATGCCGCGGGTCACCGCACTGTAGGGCGGCTGCACGGCAATCGGACGTGGCACTCCCATCCGATCACACAGCTCGGCCACGCGCGCCATGCGCCAGGCGCGGAAATTCGACAGGCCGAAATAGCGGATCTTGCCGGCGCGGATCAGGTCGCCGATCGCCGCCACGGTCTCTTCGAGGGGCGTGTCATAATCGTCCTTGTGCAGATAGTAGAGGTCGATCCAGTCGGTGCCGAGGCGACGCAGCGAATGGTCGCATTCCTCCAGGATCCAGCGCCGCGACAGGCCGGCCATATTCGGCTCCGCCCCCATGCGGTTGAACACCTTGGTGGCCAGCACCCAGCGGGAGCGATCCTTGCGGATCAGGCCGCCCAGCATGGTCTCGGAGGCGCCATTGGCATAGGTGTCTGCGGTATCAAGCGCATTGAGGCCTGCCTCGCGCGCCGCATCGACGATCCGGGCAGCCTCGTCCTGCTGCGTCCGCAGGCCGAACATCATCGTGCCCAGCCACAGGCGCGAAACCTTCAAGCCGCTGTTTCCAAGCCTGACATAGCTGCTCATTCTGCCTCTCCCCCGTCCGCAACAAAGCGGGCATAGCCCCTGGCCCTCAGGTCACAGGCCGGGCAGGTGCCGCAGCCAAATCCCCAGGGGTGAGGGAACCCGCGCGTTCCCAGATAGCAGGTATGGCTCTCAGTGACGATCAGATCGACCAGCGGCCGGCCGCCCAACGTTTCCGCCAGATGCCAGGTTTCTGCCTTGTCGATCCACATCAGCGGCGTCTCCAGCACGAAGCGGCGGTCCATGCCGAGATTGAGCGCTACCTGCAGAGCCTTGATCGTATCGTCCCGGCAATCGGGATAACCGGAGAAGTCGGTTTCACACATCCCGCCGACGATGTGGCGCAGGCCGCGACGATAGGCGAGTGCCGCCGCGAAGGTGAGAAAAATGATGTTGCGGCCGGGAACGAAAGTGTTGGGCAGCCCGCCCGCCTCCATCTCGATGGCGATGTCACGCGTCAAAGCCGTATTCGACACCTCGCCGAGGCTGGCGAGATTCAATGTGTGATCCTCGCCGAGCCGCGGCCCCCATGCCGGATTGATCCTTGCCATGCCGGCGCGCAGGGCGGCACGGCAGGTGAGCTCGATGCGGTGGCGCTGGCCGTAGTCGAAGCCGACGGTCTCGACATGATCGAAACGGTCAAGCGCCCAGGCAAGGCAGGTTGCCGAATCCTGCCCGCCCGAAAACAACACCAGCGCGCGCCTCGTTGTCGTCATGGTTCCCGTTCCCTGTCGCATTACTGTGCGCGGTGCCGGCCGGCAGCGTCAACGGCCCTATCGGATACCCAGAAGCTTGTGCGATTGCAGGCCAAGCCGCCAGTGCGGATGGGCCAGGCAATAGGCGATAGCAGCCTCGGTGTTGGCGGCGCGATCCGGCCCGTCCATCGGCTGGATATAGAAATGACGGAAGCCGAGATAGTCGAAATCCGCAGGGTCCATGCCGGCTTGCGGAAAGACCAGCTTCAACTCGTCGCCCGTGGTCTGTTCCAGCGGAGCGCCGGCCTTGGGACTGACGCAGATCCAGTCAAGGCCAGCCGGCGCGGCAATCGTGCCGTTGGTTTCCACGGCGATCAGAAAACCCAGACGGTGCAGCGCATCGATCAGCGGCGGATCGACCTGCAACAGCGGCTCGCCCCCGGTCAGAACGACAAAACGGTGCTGGCGCCCTTCCCCCCAGACCTCGGCAATGGCGCGCGCCAGCGAATCCGCGCAATCGAAGCGGCCGCCGCCGGTGCCGTCCATGCCGACAAAATCGGTATCGCAGAACCGGCATACGGCTTCGGCCCGGTCCTTTTCCTGACCAGACCACAGGTTGCAGCCGGAAAAACGGCAGAATACGGCGACGCGCCCGCTGTTGGCGCCCTCTCCCTGCAATGTTCGGAACAGTTCCTTGACTGAATAGGCCATCGCTGCATCCGGCTAAGGCCCTGCTGGCCCGATCAGGCGGCGGGGAAGGTTGGTGGAGCTAAGCGGGATCGAACCGCTGACCTCTTGAATGCCATTCAAGCGCTCTCCCAGCTGAGCTATAGCCCCAAATCTTCGAGCAACGGCTGGGGACCGATGCGGGCCTCGGCGGAACCTCGCGCCGAGAGCGGTGCAAATGTCACAGAAGCCTGAGCTTCGCAAGGGGGCGGGACAATTTTTCTTGCCCCCGCCCGCACAGGCCGCAAACCCGGCTCAGCTCTCCTCGTCATCCTCGATGTCGGAGCCGATCAGATCGGAGACATCGCCATCATCTTCCTCTTCCTCGGATTCGAGGAAGGTATCATCCTCGTCGTCGCCCAGATCCTCTCCGAGATCGATGTCATCGCCCGGAAGATCCTTGCCGGCTCCATCCGCATCGGCTTCCTCAAGCGGCACCATGACGGCGCCGGCGGCATCCGCCGCGTTCTCGTCGGCATCGTCCGCCGCCTTGGCAGTTTCGCCGCGCCGGATGAGCTGCTGAACCTGAAAGGCCGCGCCGCATTTCGGGCACAGGATCGGATCCCGGTTCAGGTCATAGAATTTGGCGCCGCAGCTGAGGCACTGGCGCTTGATGCCGAGTTCGGGCTTGGCCACGTCGATCGTCCCGTTGGTTGAGGTTCGGTGCCGGTTAGTCGGACAGGGCGCCGATGTCAAATACTCGTTGAAGAATTTTGAACAGGCAGGATGACGCCGGGCGGATGGCCATGCTAGGCGAGCCGGAGCTTTCGCCAACCTTCCGGAGCCTGGCAACCTGTGTCTCACTCGTCTTTTCCAGTGCCGATGACCGCCGGGCGGTCCGCCTCCCTTCGAGGCCGGGTGCGCGTGCCGGGCGACAAGTCGATCTCCCATCGCGCGCTGATCTTCGGCCTGCTGGCGGTCGGCGAGACCCGCGTTTCCGGGTTGCTCGAAGGTGAGGATGTGATCCGCACCGCCGAGGCCGCGCGGGCGCTGGGAGCAAGCGTGGAACGGCTGGCGCCGGGCGAATGGCGCGTGAAGGGCGTCGGGGTCGGCGGGCTGATGCAGCC
>DAOMXG010000192.1:0-4200 GCA_035436995.1 Beijerinckiaceae bacterium | reverse complement strand
TCATGCCCGCCCCCGCGCCGGCCACAGCCCGTTGGGCCGGAAGAACAGGACGACAGCCATCAACAGGTAGATGAACATCGACGACAATCCGCCGGCGATGCCGCGCGCCGCCGCCGGCCCGGTGAACAGCCTGAGAAAATCGACCGAATACGACCGGCCCAGCGTATCCACCAGCCCGACCAGCAGGGCCGCAAAGAACGCGCCGCGGATCGAGCCGATTCCGCCGATCACGATCACCACGAAGGCCAGGATCAGCACCGAATCGCCCATGCTCGGCTCGACCGAAAGGATCGGCGCCGCCATCGCCCCGGCAAACCCCGCCAGCATGGTGCCGAAGGCAAACACCACCATGAACAGCTTGTTGATGTCGACCCCGAGCGCCGAGACCATCGGGGCATTGGAGGCGCCCGCCCTGACCAGCATGCCGGTGCGGGTTTTCTCGACGATGAACCATAAGAGCCCGGCCACCGCCAGCCCGGCGAACAGGATGGCAAAGCGGTAGACCGGATAGAGGATGCCATCGCCCAGCATCACCGAGCCCGACAGCCATTCCGGCACGGGAACCGACAGCGGCGCAGCCCCCCACAGCAGCTTCACCGACTGGTTGACCAGCAGGATCAGCCCGAAGGTGGCCAGCACCTGATCAAGATGGCTGCGGGCGTAGAGATGGCGGAAGACCAGAAATTCCAGCGCCAGCCCGATTGCCAGCGCCACGGCGAGCGCCAGCACCAGCCCGAGCGGAAATGATCCGGTCATGCCGATGAACATCACCGCCAGATAGGCGCCGAGCATATACTGCACGCCATGGGCGAGATTGATGAAATCCATCACGCCGAAAACCAGCGTCAGGCCGGCAGCGACCAGAAACAGCAGGATGCCGAATTGCAGCCCGTTGAGGACCTGAATGATGAACAGGCTCAGCATGAGGGCACAAAGTCCGTCAAATCTCTCATCCGTAATACCTGGGAGGGAAGATGGGCGAGGCGGCATGATCTTGCCGTCATTGCGAGGAGGGCTGTGGCCCGACGTGGCAATCCAGTCTCTTGATCAGGAGCTGGATTGCTTCGCTCGCGCTCGCAATGACGGTGAGCGTAGGGCGGGGACATCGCGAGACCCTCCCCCCGAACGGGGAGGGACTGACCGGCGCCCGCTCACTTCAGCTCGCAATCCTTGGCATAGGCATCGCCGTAATCGGAGAACACCTTTTCCAGGATCTCGGTCTGGAACTTGCCATCGGCGCGCTTGGCCACCTTCACCACATAGAAGTCCTGGATCGGATAGCCATTGGTGTTGAACTTGAACTTGCCGCGCAGCGAGGTGAAATCCGCCTTCTTCAGCGCCGCGCGCAGGGCCGCCTTGTCGGCGGTGGACCCCTTGGTCTGCTTCAGCGCCGAGTCGATCAGTTGCGCCGCGTCATAGGCCTGCATGGCATAGGAGCCGGGCACGATACTGTAAGCAGCTTCATAGCCCGCCACGAACCTCTTCGACTGCGGATTGTCCATGTTGGGCGCCCAGCTCATGCCGGAGAGGAAGCCGAGGGCGGCATCCTGCTGCGCCGGAAGGGTGGATTCATCCACCGTGAAAGCCGAGAGGAACGGCACCTTGTCGGCAAGCCCGGCCTGCCGGAACTGCTTGACCAGATTGACACCCATGCCGCCCGGCATGAACACGAAGAACACATCCGGCTTGGCAGCAGCGATCTTGGCGAGTTCCGCCGCGAAATCGAGCTGGCCGAGCTGGGTATAGACCTCATCGACGATCTCGCCCTTGAAATGGCGCTTGAAGCCGGCCAGCGAGTCCTTTCCGGCCTGATAATTGGGCGCCATGATGTAGGCGCGCTTGAAGCCCTTGTCCTGCGCATACTTGCCCAGCACCTCGTGCGGCTGGTCGTTCTGGTAGGAAGTGACGAAGAAGTTCTCGTGGCACTGCTTGCCGGCGAAATTCGAGGTTCCGGCGTTCGGCGAGATCAGGATCGTGCCGGAATCGACCACCGGCTTGTGGATAGCCTGCAGGATGTTGGAAAAGATCGGACCGACGACGAAGTCCACCTTGTCGCGCTCCAGCACGGTGCGGACCTTGGTCACCGCAACGTCGGGCTTGAGTTCGTCATCGACGATGACCAGTTCGACAGGACGGCCGCCGAGTTTGCCGCCCATGTCCTTGACGGCGAGCTGGAACCCGTCGCGCAGCTGCTGGCCAAGCGTCGCCTGCGGGCCGGACAACACGCTGACGATACCGATCTTAAGCGGCTCCTGTGCGGCTGCGGCCGAAGCCATCAGGGCCAGCAGGCCGGCGGCACAAGCCAGCTTACGAGTGAGTTTGGTCATTGATCCCCTCCTGATCATCCTTGAACGCTGCGGCGACTATGGCACGTATGCTCCGCGCCTCTCAAGCGCTGCTGTGCATTCCTGATCGCCTCATCCTCCCGTCCACCAATGCGCGGCCTGCGCCCGGCAGATATTTTAAGTTTAAACAATCTAGCAGCGGTCCCGGCCCTGTCAATCCCGCGCCGGGTGGCGTCGGCGACGCCGCGCCTTGCCGGAGGAGGGTTGTTTCAGTGCGTGCCGCCAGGATTGGTATGAAGATCGACTTTGAAGCCAGCGCCCCTCAGATGGGCGACAGCGGCATCCCGATGCGCCCGGTCGCGCGTTTCGATGACCACATCGAGCAGGGTCCCTTTGGCCGGAAGATCGGAAAACACCCGCTGGTGGGCCACTTCGACGATATTGGCCCCTGCCTCGCCCAGCAGGGTCGCGATGCGGGCGAGCTGACCGGGCCGGTCGACAAGATCGATCGTCAGCTGGCTGAGCCGGCCTTCGCGCGCCAGTTCCCGGGTCAGAACGCTGGCGATCAGCCGTGTATCGATGTTGCCGCCGCACAGGACCAGCCCGACGGCGCGACCGCGGAACGCTTCGGGATAGGCCAGAACCGCCGCCAGCCCGGCTGCGCCCGCGCCTTCCACCACGGTCTTTTCGATGTTGATCAGCAGGGCCAGCGCCTGTTCGATATCCGGTTCGCTGACCAGCAGGATGTCATCGACCAGCGCGCGCACGAGTTCGGTGGTGATGCGCCCGGGCGATTTGACGGCAATGCCTTCGGCCAGCGTATCGCCGCGCATCGGCAGCGATTCGCCCTTGATGACGTTGTACATCGACGGATAGAGCGCCGACTGCACCCCGATGATGCGGATGTCCGGGCGCAGGGCGCGCGCTGCCACAGCGATGCCCGAGATCAGCCCGCCGCCGCCGATGGGAATGACCAGCGTATCGAGATGCGGAGCGCTGGCCAGCATCTCCAGCCCCAGCGTGCCCTGGCCGGCGATCACCAGCGGATCGTCATAAGGGTGGATGAAGGTCAGCCCGTTCTGTGCGCCATGCTCATGGGCAAAGCGGGCGGAATCCTCCAGCGTAGCGCCTGTGACGATCACTTCGGCGCCGTGGCGGCGGGTATTCTCGATCTTCACGATCGGCGTGCCTTCGGGCATCACGATCGTCGCCGGAATGCCGAGCCGGCGCGCGTGATAGGCAACCCCCTGGGCATGGTTTCCGGCGGACATCGCGATGACGCCGCGCCGGCATTGATCGGCTGTCAGGGCGTTGAGCCGGTTGAGCGCGCCGCGCTCCTTGAAGGTTGCGGTGAACTGGTGGTTCTCGAACTTCAGCCACAATTCGGCGCCGACGATTTCGCCGAGCGTCTGCGCCTTGTTGCAATCGGTCCGGGCGACCGCGCCCTTCAGCACGGCCTCGGCCTGCCGCACCATCTCGACTGTCACAGGAAGCATCATAGCGTCTCCTCGATCCTCTGGCGCAAACCGGGCGTGACCTCCGGCAGGATGCCCCACCAGGCCCGGAAGGCCGGGCGCGCCTGATGCAGCAGCATGCCGAGCCCGTCCACCACACGGTTGCCGCGCTGCCGGGCCGCGCGCAGCAGACCTGTCTCCAGCGGCACATAGACGATATCGTTGACCACGGCCTCGCGCGGCAGATCGTCGAGCCTTATGTCGAGCGGCGGCTGCCAGACCATGCCGAGGCTGGTGGTATTGACCATCAGCCCGACGCCTGCCGTGGCCATATCGCGTTCGCTCCAGTCCACGACGCTGAGCCGGTTGCCGAATTCGGCGGCCAGGGCCTCGGCGCTGCTGCGGGTGCGGTTGGTGATGCGGATCTGCGGCGCCCCGGCATCGATGAGGCCGACGATGGC
>DAOMXG010000191.1:0-4202 GCA_035436995.1 Beijerinckiaceae bacterium | reverse complement strand
TGTTCGATCAGATAAGCCGCATTCAGCCTCTGCCACCCGGCCTGCTGCCCAATATCCGGGCCTTCTATGCCAGCCGCGACGGTGCGCCGCTGTGGCTGGAGGGCAATGGGTTGTCGCTGCGCGCCCAGCGCCTGGTCGCATTGATCGAGCGTGCCGAGGAACATGGGCTGGACGGCCGTCGCTTCGCACCGCTGCTTGCTGCGGCGCGCAGTTCCGGGGATGCGATGCTGCGTGAGATCGCCGTCTCGGTCGCAGCCGCCCATTATGCCCGCGACGCGCGGGGCGGCCGGATCAATCCCATGCAGGTCTCGCGGCTCATCACCGCCTCGCCACCCCTGGCCGAGCCGATTGGCGTCCTCGAAGCCCTGCGTCAGGCCGCTGAACCGGCTCTGGTGCTTGAGGCCTATCACCCGCGCCACTCCGGCTATCACGCGCTGAAGGCCAAATTGGCGGAACTGCGCAAGACCGCACCGGTTGCCCAGCCGGCGCCTGTGCCGTCCGGCCCTGTCCTGCGTCCCGGAATGGCCGACAGCCGCGTGCCATTGCTGCGCCAGCGTCTCGGTATGCCGGAAAGCGCCGATCCGATCTATGATGCCGATCTGACGATGGCCGTGAAGGCGTTTCAGGCCCGCCATGGCCTCAAGGCCAGCGGAACGCTGACGCCGCGCACGCTTGCCGCCCTCAACGGCGGCAATGAACCGGCCAGCCCTGTCGGCGACATCATCGCCAACATGGAACGCTGGCGCTGGCTGCCGGTCGATCTTGGCAATGACCACGTTTTCGTCAACGTGCCGAGTTTTGCGCTGACCTTGCAGCAGAACGGCGAACGTGTCTTGCAGACCCGCGTCATTGTCGGCAAACCGGAGACGCAGACGCCGATCTTCTCCGATCGCATCCAGTTCCTGGTGGTCAACCCCTACTGGAATGTCCCCCCCTCGATCGCACTCAAGGAAATGCTGCCGTTGCTCCAGCAGAACCCCTATGCGCTGCAGGCACGCGGGCTTGAGGTGGTCAGCCGTGGCCGCGTCGTCGATCCGTCAACTGTGGATTGGACCCAGGCCGGCCGTTCTGTCGCCATTCGACAGCCGCCGGGAGAACGCAACGCCCTGGGGCACATCAAGATCATGTTTCCCAACCAGCACGCGGTCTACCTGCACGATACGCCAAGCCGCGGCCTGTTCCAGCGTGCAACCAGGGCCTTCAGCCATGGCTGCGTGCGCGTCGAGAACCCCTTCCGCCTTGCCGGCGCCTTGCTGAGTGAAGCAGGAAGCGAAGGCCGCCTGCGGGCCATGGTCGGCGGAGCCGAGCGGCAGGTACGGCTGCCCGCCGAGGTGCCGGTGCATCTTGCTTACTTCACCACCTTCGTGGACGAGGCCGGCGGGTTGGTTCACTTCCCCGATCTTTATGGCCACAACCGCCGGCTCAAGGCGCTGCTGGGCATCTAGAGCATGTCGCGATTAAGTGGATACCGGTCAATCGCAGAAGACATGCTCTAACTTATTGATACCGATCACGTTATCCGCATTTTGATGATTCCATCAAAATGCGGCGTTATCTAAAGGCCGTTGCCCCTTTTTGCAGCATGCCTTAGGCAAGGCTGCCCAGGATGGGGCCTCGCCGATCCGGCTCGAAGGCAGCCTCGATGATATAGGGCCCGCCGCCGGTCTGCTCGCGCGCCGAGAACAGCACAAAACGCTGGACCATGAACCGCAGGGGCGGAAAACCGCCGCGCGAGGCGAGGTAATCGGCGACATCAAGCGTTGATGCACCACGCAGGCGTGCCAGTGTGACATGCGGCACGAACTTGCGCTTTTCAGCGGCAAGCCCGGCGCGCCGCGCCGCCCGTTCATGCGCTTCGCTGAGTTCGATCAGCGCCGGGTTTGGCGCAACGCTCACATGCACCGAATGCGGCTTGCCTCCGCCGAAACTGGCGAGCCCGGTCAGCGCGATGACCATCGGCTGGAAACGGATATCGGCCAGTTCTGCGGCAAAGTCTTCGGCCCTCCGGCGGTCGATATCACCGGCAAACCGCAAGGTGATGTGATAGTCGGACGGATCCAGCCAGCGCGCGCCCGGCAGCCCGCCGCGCAGTTCTGCAAGGCGTCCGGCAATCTCTTGCGGCAGTTCGATTCCTGTGAACAGCCGGGGCATGCAACCCTCCGCAACAAGTCCGGAGAATTTTCCGTGCATTCACATGCAATGAAAATGCTCCAATTTCTTGTTCTATCGCATTTTCTTCACGCGAACCGGACACCACTTCGCTCGAAAATGCTCTAATTTCTTGTTCTATCGCATTTTCTTCACGCGAACCGGACACCACTTCGCTCGAAAATGCTCTAGCACCGTCAAAGACCGCTCAGGCCGCCTTGGCCTTGCGATAGACGAGCAGCGATTCGAACCGCTCCGGCCCGTCAAAGCCAAGCCGGCCGATTTCGGCCTCGACCAGTTTGCGGGCCGTCTCGAAAGCAAAGGAGCCGGTGTAGAACAGCAGTGCTCCTCCGGCCCGAACCTTGCCGGCCATGGCCTGGAGCACACCGGCATCATCAAGCCGCGCATAGGGCGCATTCGCCTGGCTCCAGAATTCGCAGAGATGAAACAGCGTCACCACATCGAACTTCGGCAAGAGTTCAGGGGCGAGCTGGTAGATGTCTGTGAACAGCACTTTGTAGCGCTTGCCGATCTGCGGATGGGCGATCACCAGATCCATGTAGCTGACATACTCTGGCTTGGTCGCCGTGATCCCAAGCACCGAGGCAGCCTGCCCTGCCATCGCCAGTGTCTTGCCGACATGGTGATGATCGCCGGTGCCGAAATGAAAGACCGTAGCATCCGAGCGCCCCTCGCGCTTCATCCAGTCGGTGAAATGCACATCGCACGGGCACTGCTTCACATCGAGCGGCCAGGGATCTTTCCAAAGGTCGAGCATGTCATCCTCCTCAATGCACGTCCAAGTGAAGCGAATGCCGGCTCCGGTCAAGAAATCCGGCAAGGCAAGGCTGCGGACCCCTCATTTTGCGGCGGTCAGATCCCGGACGAACTGTTCGGCCATGGGCAGGATACGCCTGACGATTTCCGCAACGCCCTCACGCGAGGGATGCAGCCCATCGGGCAGGGTCATGCCGGCAACCCCGGTGACCCCGTCGAGAAAGAACGGATAGAGCGGCACCCCGTGCTTTGCCGCCAGGCGCGGATAGAGACCGTCGAAGGCGGCGACATAATCGGGTCCGTTGTTGCGCGGCGCCAGCATGCCGGCCAGCAGCACGCGGATGTTGCGCTTTGCCAGACGGGAGAGAATGGCATCGAGATTGGCCTCGGTGCGTACGGGGTCGAGGCCGCGCAACGCATCGTTGGCGCCGAGTTCGACGACCACACCGGCGGTTCCCTCCGCCACCGACCAGTCGAGTCTTGCCAACCCGCCCGCGCTGGTATCGCCGGACACGCCGGCATTGGTGATGGTCACCGCAAGACCGCGCTGCGCCAGCGCCTTCTCCAGCACGGCCGGAAAGGCCGCATCGGCCGGCAACAGGTAACCGGCGGTCAGACTATCGCCCAAGGCAACGATGCGGACCGGAGCCGCGCCCGATGCAAGGCGTGAACCGGCCACCAGCGAGGCAGCCGCAAGCAGCGAGCGGCGGGTTGGGCTTGCGAGGGGCGCTGGCGTATTGCGGATCATCCCTTGGAGTTAAGCCTTCCAGCGCCTATCTGCCAGAGAGCATTCGCCTCTTCGCAGGATTTTCTTGGCCACGGAGCCTTCATGACCCTCGCAACCGGCGCCTCGGTGCCGCCCGGCCAGCCGGCTGTCCGCCTCGATCAGGTGCATCTCAGCCTCGGCGCCGGCGCATCGCGTGTGCATATCCTCAAGGGGCTGTCGCTGACGGTCGCCGCTGGCGAAGCGGTGGGCCTGGTTGGCCCCTCTGGTTCGGGGAAGTCGACATTGCTGATGGTGGCCGCCGGGCTGGAGCGCCCGGATTCGGGCGAGGTCGAGATCGTCGGCCAGAACCTGTCGGCGCTGAATGAGGATGCGCTCGCCCGCTTTCGCGGCGCACGGATCGGCATTGTCTTTCAGGCCTTCCATCTCATCCCGACCATGACGGCGCTGGAGAATGTCGCCATTCCGCTGGAACTCGCCGGCCGCAGCGATGCTTTCGACCGGGCGCGCGAGGAGTTGATCGCCGTCGGCCTCGGCGAGCGGCTCGGCCACT
>DAOMXG010000190.1:0-4206 GCA_035436995.1 Beijerinckiaceae bacterium | reverse complement strand
ACGATGCCGGGACCTGACCAGCGGCCTTTGGGAACCGCAACCGAGCCGGGCAAGGACGCAAGGGTGGAAAGGCTCAATCGCATCACTTGAACAGCCTCGGCAGCCACAGCGAGAATTCCGGAACATAGGTCACCAGCAGCAGCACCAGGACCGATACGCCATAAAACGGCCAGATGGTTTTCATGCTCTCGCCGATCGAGATCTTGCCGACAGCGCAGGCCACGAACTGCACCGAGCCAACCGGCGGCGTGTTGAGCCCGATCCCCGCATTGAGGATCAGGATCACGCCGAAATGGATGGGATCGATACCGAAGGCGGTCACCACCGGCAGAAAGATCGGCGTGCAGATGATGATCATCGGCGCCATGTCCATGAAGGTGCCGAGCACCAGCAGGATGATGTTGATCAGCAACAGGATGGTGAAGGGATCGCTCGAGATCGTCTTCATCCAGGCCACCATCGTCTGCGGCACCTGGAGAAAGGCCATCAGCCAGCCGAACGCCCCCGCCGCCCCGATAACCAGCAGCACCATCGCCGTGGTGCGGACCGCTCCATGCGTCGCCTCGATAAATTCCTTCCAGCCAAGGCCGCGATAGACGAAGGCCGCGATCAGGCCCGCATAGACCAGCGCGATACACGAGCTTTCGGTGGCGGTGAACCAGCCGGAACGGATGCCGCCGAAAATGATGAAGATCAGCAGAATGCCGGGAACGGCGACGACCAGCGTGCGCAGCACGATGCGAAAGCCGGGAAATATGCCGGTCGGATAGCCGCGCCTGACCGCAACCGCCCAGGCCGCCAGCATCAGCGCCCCGCACAGCATCAGACCCGGCACAATGCCGGCCGTGAACAGATCCGCAATCGAAAGATTGCCGCCGGCCGACAGCGAATAGATGATCATGTTGTGCGACGGCGGAATCAGCAGCGCGATGATCGCCGCATTCGCCGTGACATTCACCGCATAATCGGCGTCATAGCCGCGGCTCTTCATCTGCGGGATCATGATGCCGCCAACCGCCGACGCATCGGCCACGGCCGAACCGGAAATGCCGCCGAACAGCGTGCAGGTCAGCACATTGACCTGACCGAGCCCGCCGCGCAGATGGCCGACGAGACTGGCGGCAAAGTTGATCAGCCGGTCGGCAATGCCGCCACGGATCATCAGATCGCCGGCGAATATGAAGAACGGGATCGCCATCATGGCAAAGGCGTTCATGCCGGAATTGATCTGCTGGAACACCACGATGGGGGGAATGCCCATCCACAGCACCGTCATCAGCGAGGAGATGCCGAGGCAGAACGCCACCGGCATGCCGATCAGCAGCAGAACGGTGAACGAGCCGAACAGAACCCAGAGTTCCATGGGGATCACTCCGGGCCGCCCGGCGCGTGACCGCCGGGGACGGGAACGAATGTATCGCGACGATGCGCGATCTGGTTGACCAGATTCTCGAAGGCAAACAGCGCAAACAGGATGCCGCCGGCAAACAGCGGCAGATAGTCCATCCCCTGCGGGATGTTGATCCCCGCCATCTTGGCGCTCCAGGTCTTTTCAGTGAGCTGCCAGCCATAAACCGCCATGTAGAGGCCGAAGATGATGATCAGCACATGGGTGACCGCCTTCATGGCAAAGCGTAAGGGCGGCGGCGCGTAGTGGAGGCCGATGTCAAACCCCATGTGCTCGCCCTCGCGCAGGCAGACCGCCGCGCCGAACAGGATGAACCAGCTCATCAGCAGCAGCGCCGCCGGCTCGGTCCAGGTCGGGGTGTCGTTGAGGATCTTGCGGCCGAATACCTGCCAGGCAACAGCCAGGGTCATGGTGACGAGTCCGCTCGCCGCGAGCCAGAGGCAGGCGCGCGAGATGGGCGCAAGAATGCGGGCGAGAAGCGAAGCAAGGGCTGTCATGCGCGGCTCCCTGGATCACGCTGTGTCCTGACAGGCGCATCAGGACACAGATAACGATCACGCTCCCGCCTTGATGAGTCCATCAAAACGTGAGCGTGAGCCAGGCGGAAAGAGGCAGGAGGATCACTGCACCGCCTGAATGCGGGCGAGCAGGTCCTTCAGCTTCGCATCGGTGACGAAACGGTCGTAGACCGGCTTCATCGCGTCGATGAACGGCTTCTTGTCGACCTCGGTGATCTGCGCGCCCTTGGCCTTGACGGCTGCCTCGGCGGTCTTTTCGCGGGCTTCCCAGAGTTCACGCATCTTGGCGACGCTTTCCTTGGCAGCAGCACGGAAAACCGCCTTGTCCGCATCCGAGAGCTTGTCCCAGGAGCGCTTGGACATCACCAGCACTTCCGGAGTCATCGAGTGTTCGGTCTTGGAGTAATGCTTGGCGACCTCGAAATGCCGTGTCGATTCATAGGATGGCCAGTTGTTCTCGGCCCCGTCGATGACCCCCGTCTGCAACGCCGAGAACACTTCGCCGAACGGCATCGGCGTGGCGTTGGCGCCAAGCGCATTGACCAGCGCGATGAACATGTCGGACTGCTGCACGCGGATTTTGAGGCCCTTGAGGTCCTCCAGCTTGGTCACCGGGCGCTTGGTGTTGTAGAAGGAGCGCGCGCCGGAATCGTAGAAGGCGAGCCCGACCATGCCATGCGGCTCGAAGGCTTTGAGCACCTCCTCACCGATCGGCCCGTCCATGACCTTGCGCATGTGCTCGACCGAGCGGAACACGAAGGGCAGCCCCGGCACCTGCGTTTCCGGCACCAGATTGTTCAGCGGCGCCATGTTGATGCGGTTCATGTCGATGACGCCAAAGCGGGTCTGCTCGATCGTGTCCTTCTCCTGGCCGAGCGTCGAGGACGGGAACATCTGGATCTTGTAGCGGCCGCCGGTGCGCTGCTCGATCAGCTGGCCCATGAACTTGACCGCTTCCACCGTCGGATAGCCATCGGGATGGGTATCAGCGGAGCGCAGCGTTGTGGTCTGCGCGCTGGCGGCCGCCATGCCGAAGGCAAGAGCGGCGGCGGCCAGGGTCGATTTCAAGGCATTGCGTCGGCTGGTCATGGCAGGTTCCTCCGTTATCAGTCCAGTTTGTAGGCTTTTTCGGCAAGCCGCCAGGCAAGGTCGGCCGCCAGTTCATGGGCTTCTTCCTCATCCAGCCGGTGTTCGGCGACGAGGCGGGCAAGAAAGGCGCAATCCATCCGCCGGGCCATGTCGTGGCGGGCCGGGATCGACAGATAGGCACGGGTGTCGTCGTTGAAGCCGACCGTGTTGTAGAAGCCCGCCGTCTCGGTGGTCAGTTCGCGAAAGCGCCGCATGCCTTCGGGCGCATCGAAAAACCACCAGGCCGGGCCGAGCCGCAGCGCCGGATAGACGCCGGCGAGCGGCGCCAGCTCCCGGCTGTAGGCAGTCTCATCCAGCGTGAACACGATCAGCGTCAGCCGGCTGTCGTGGCCGAAAGCATCCAACAGCGGTTTGAGCGCCTCGACATAGTTGGTCGCCGTCGGAATGTCGGCGCCCTTGTCTCGACCGAAGCGCCGGTAGAGATCCGGGCTGTGATTGCGGAACGATCCGGGATGGAGCTGCATGACCAGCCCGTCTTCCAGACTCATCCGGGCCATTTCGGTGAGCATCTGGCCGCGGAACGCCTCTGCCTCCGCCGCGCTCGCCTCACCGGCGATGACACGCTGGAAAAGCCGCGCCGCTGCGGCGGTGTCGAGGTTCTCGGTCCTGGCTGTCGGATGCCCGTGGTCGGTCGCCGTGGCGCCCATGCCGATGAAATAGGCGCGGCGCTTGCGATGCGCGGCAAGATAACCCGGCCAGCTTGCCGTATCCTCGCCGGTCAATTCACCCAGTCGCGCCACGGCTGCGCGAAACCCGCCGAAGTCGGGATCGACCACCGGGTCCGGCCGATAGCAGGGAAGCACCCTGCCCTGCCAGCCGGAGGCGCGCAGCGCGGCGTGATGGCCAAGATCGTCGATCGGGCTGTCGGTTGTCGAAATCGCCTTGATGCCGAAGCGCTCGTAGAGTGCGCGGGGGCGGCATTCGGGGCGGGCCAGCGCCTCGGAAATCCGGTCGAACAGCCGGTCGGCATTGCCCGGAGCCAGCCGCTCGTCGATGCCGAACACATCCTCAAGCGATTGTTCGAACCACAGCCGGGTCGGCGTGCCGCGAAACAGGTGCCAGTGCTGCGCGAACAACCGCCAGATGGCCCGCGCATCGGCCTCCGAGGCGCCGCCATCGGCGCGCGGCACC
>DAOMXG010000189.1:0-4217 GCA_035436995.1 Beijerinckiaceae bacterium | reverse complement strand
ATCAGGCGGCCGACCGGTTCGAGCAGCAGGATCTGGACTTTCACCGGACCGTGCGGGCGGCATTTCTGGCGATTGCGGCCGGCGAGCCGCAACGCTGCACGGTCATCGACGCCAGCCAGCCGGCGGAGGCGGTTTTTGCCGCCGTGGTCGCCGCTGTGACCTCTCGGCTCGCGGCTGTTCCATGCTGACAGTTCTCAATCACAGCGAGAGTCAGCACGAGGAAGTTGATCGTTTCGCTGCCGCGCCGCATCCGCGCGAGATGCTGTCGCTGATCGGCCATGAGACCGCCGAACGCGAATTGCTTGATTCGTTCCGGGCTGGCCGCCTGCATCATGCCTGGCTGATCGGCGGCGAGGAAGGCATCGGCAAGGCGACGCTGGCCTATCGCATGGCGCGCTTCGTGCTCGCCCATCCGGACCCGGGTTCGATGGAGGTGATGCTGGCAACCGATCTCTCGGTGCCGGCCGACCATCCGGTGGCGGCGCAGATCGCCGCCGGGGCACACCCTGACCTTGCCGTCATCCGCCGGGCCTGGGACAGCCAGCGCAAGGCCGTGCCGACCGAAATCCGTGTCGATGATGTGCGCAAGGGGCTGGATATCTTCACCAAGACCGCCGGCTCGGGCGGCTATCGCGTTGCCATCGTCGATGCCTGTGATGATCTCAACGCAAGCGGCGCCAATGCGCTGCTCAAGACGCTTGAAGAGCCGCCGGCACGCAGTCTCTGGCTGCTGATCGCTCATCAGCCGCGCCGTCTGCTGCCGACCATCCGGTCGCGCTGCCGTTCCCTGTCGCTGCGGCCGCTCGAGGCCGAGACCGTCGCCCGGATCACCCGGGGCCTGCCGGACTTTGCCGAGCGTGAGCCCAATCTGCACATGCGCGCCGCAGCCCTGGCAGAAGGATCGGTGCGCAACGCGCTGACCCTGCTCGATCCCAAGAGCCTGGCGTTTCACGATTCGCTCGATTCCCTGATGGACAACCTGCCGGCGCTCGATGCCGATGCGGTGGATCGTCTGGCCGAACAGATGGCCGGTCGCGCCGGAGAAGCGAGTTTTCGCCAGTTCTGCGATCGCGTCCGCCATTGGCTGAGCGGCGAGCTGCACCGCCGCGCGCCGGAGCCTCAGGCGCTGCAACCTCTGGCCGAGGTATGGGAAAGGCTGAACCGCCAGCAGATCGAGGCCGAGGTCTACAACCTCGACCGCCGGCCGATGGTGATCGGCGTGATGCAGGGTTTGTCCAGTCTTTTCCCCCTACGGTCCTGACGACGCATTCCGGCAAGATCGGCAGGTCGCGCAATCATTCTTAACCGTGTCTTAAGCCGACCCGGATACCCCTAGATTCGACAGGATTGGGGGTAGAGATGGCATCCTTGGAACCGGGCTATGGAACAGTTGAGGTTCGTGTTCAGAGCGGCACGCGGCTATTGCTGGCGGCATTCGTAGCCGCCATTTTCACGTCGGCCTTCCTGCTCTTTGCCGTCCAGCCGATGTTTACCCGCATGGTCCTGCCGCTGCTGGGAGGCTCCCCGGCGGTCTGGTCGGTAGCGATGGTGTTCTTCCAGACGCTGCTGCTCGCCGGATATGCCTATGCGCATGTGCTGGCGCGGTATTTTTCTCTGAAGAGCGGCTTGGCCCTGCATCTTTGCCTGTTTGCCCTGACAGCGCTGACCCTGCCGATCGGCATCCAGGCCGGCACCGGTGAGCCGCCCGCGACCGGGCAGGAACTGTGGCTGATCGGCGTGTTTCTGGTTTCGGTCGGGCTGCCGTTCTTTGCCGTCTCGGCCAACGGGCCGCTGCTCCAGGCATGGTTTGCCCGCTCTTCCCATCCAACCGCAGGCGATCCCTACTATCTTTACGGCGCCTCGAACTTCGGCAGCTTCGCCGCGCTGCTGCTTTATCCGACTCTGGTTGAGCCGCTGCTCTCGCTGAACGGGCAGGCGGGCACCTGGTCGAGCGGGTTTGTTGTGCTGGCGATGCTCATCGCCGCCGCAGGGATTGCCGCGCTGCGCATGCCTGGCATCGCGGCGGCGCAGAAGTCCGAGGTGGCAGCACCAGCCCCGAGCTGGTCGGCCAGAGCGGGCTGGGTGGTGCTGGCGATGGTGCCTTCGGGCCTGCTGGTGGCCGCGACCGCGCATCTTTCGACCGATGTCGCGGCCTCGCCGTTCATGTGGGTCATTCCGCTGGCGCTGTATCTTGCGACGTACATGGTGGTGTTCCGCGAGCGGCTGCCGTTCCGGATGGAGATCATGGAGCGCGTTGTCGTCATGCTGGGCGGCGCGCTGGTGCTGATGATCTTCACTGGCGAACCCTTCCTGTTCGTGTCGCTGGCGCTGCATCTTGGGTTCCTGACGGCCGCGACGCTGGTCTGCCATGCCCGTCTCTATCAGGCCCGTCCGGCGCCGAGCCATCTGACCACCTTCTACTTCTGCATGTCGCTGGGCGGGGTGCTGGGCGGCCTGTTCTGCGGGCTGATCGCCCCGAACATCTTTTCCCGCGTCGCCGAATATCCGATCCTGATCGTTGCGGCGCTCGCCTGCCTGCCATCGCTGCGGACATTGAGTGTCGGCAACTGGCAGCGTGAAGTCCTGCCTTGGGTCGGCGCAGTGGTGACCGCACTCGGCATCAAGCTCGCGGTCTCGCAGATGCCGGGCAGCGACCTGCATTCGGTCATCATTGGCCTGATTGTTCTGCTGATCTTCGCGGCCATGGTGAATTTCCGGCGCCCGCTTGCGGCGATGGTCCTGGTTGCCGGCGCCTTCCTGATGCTGATCGACGTCAATCTTGCGACGCGCGACATCCTGACGATGCGCTCGTTCTTCGGCGTCAACAAGGTGCAGATCAGCAACGACGGGCAGTTTCTCCGGCTGACGCACGGCACGACCCTGCATGGCACGATGCGCCTGCGCGAGGCGGATGGATCGCCGGCCCCGCAGCGGCCGCTGCCGCTGTCCTACTACTACGAGGGTTCGCCGATGAGCCAGACGGTCAGGGCCGCGCAGGGCCGTGCCCCTGCGGGCGCCGAGATCGGCGTGGTCGGGCTGGGCAGCGGATCGATCGCCTGTGTCGGACGCCCCGAGGATCGCTTCGCCTTCTTCGAGATCGACCCGGTGGTGGTGCAGATCGCCCGGGAAAAGTCCCTGTTCCGGTTCCTGTCCGAATGTGCGCCCAATGCGCGGATGGTGATCGGCGATGCGCGGCTGACGCTGGCCAAGGATACGCAGCTTTATGACATGCTGCTGATCGACGCTTTTGCCTCCGACGCCATTCCGGTGCATCTGCTGACGCGGGAAGCGGTGGACATGTATATGCGGCGCATCAAGCCCGGCGGCATGCTGGTCATGCATATTTCCAACCGCCATCTGGAACTGAGCAGTGTTGTGGCCGCGATCGGCCAGTCGCTGGGGCTTGCCGGTGCGGTGCGGTTTGATCCGGCCAATCCCGAGGAATTCTCCAAGACAAGCAAGGCCGGGTCGCTGGTCACGGCGCTGGTCAAGGATGCCGATACGCTCAAGCCGCTTGTTGCCGGCGGCTGGAAGCCGTTCGAGCCCAGCAAGACCACGGTCTGGACCGACGATTACGCCAATATCGTCGGCGCCATGTGGCGTGCCTACGCGAACTGAACGGCGCCGGCGTCGAGCATTTCGGCAAGCAGACGGAGCGCGGTGGCTGTGGCCGCCGCGCGCACCCGTCGCCGGCCGAGTGCTCCGTAGCGCATTTCAAGCCGGTTGACCCGCCCATCCCTTGCCGCAACGGCAAAATGCACCAGCCCCACCGGCTTGCCTGCGGTCGCGCCCGCCGGTCCGGCAATGCCGGTGACCGCGACAGCGAGTCCGGCTTGCGATTGCTTGAGTGCGCCCAGCGCCATGGCGGCCGCAACCTCGGCCGACACCGCGCCATGGGCCTGGATCATCCCTTCCGGCACGCCAAGCATCGCCGTCTTGGCGGCGTTGGAATAGGTGACAAAGCCGCGGTCCACGACATCCGACGAGCCGGCAATGTCGGTCAGCGCTGCGGCGACCATTCCGCCGGTGCAGGATTCTGCCGTGGCGATGGTCAGGCCCTGCCGGCGGGCGGCGGCGAGCACGGTGCGGGCCAGGGCGGTGCGATCCTTCAGGCTCATCGGGACGTCTCCATTGAGAACACTTGCAGTGAGGTCCAATTCACTTAGAGCACTTTCCGACCAGATTGGATCAGTTGCGTTTCTCGGGCCGTGCGGGAT
>DAOMXG010000188.1:0-4287 GCA_035436995.1 Beijerinckiaceae bacterium | reverse complement strand
GCAAGCGCGCCGGCCGCAAGAAGTCGGCCTGAGGGCGCCCTTTTTGCCTGATCAGGGCGGCTGGCCCCTTGCCCGACGGCGGTGCCGGCTGCGGATCTTTCTGGAGACAGACGGATGAATATCGCCAATCTGCTGGTGCGCAGCGCCCGGGTGTTTCCCGAGGCGCCGGCGCTTTGTCATGGCAAGACGCTCATTTGCACCTATCGCGGTCTCAACCAGCGCGCCTTGCGCATCGCCGGCCATCTGGCGCATGGCCTCGGTCTGGCGCCGGGCGATCGGGTGGGTGTGTTCATGAAGAACTGCCCCGAATATCTCGAAACGCTCTATGGCATCTGGCATGCCGGCCTTGTCGCTGTGCCGATCAACGCCAAGCTGCACGTCCGCGAGGCACTGTTCGCGCTGGAGGATGCGGACGCTGGTGCGGCCTTTGTCTCCGCGGATCTCGCCGGTGATCTGGCCCCGCTCCTTGCCGAAACCGGCCGGCGCTGTGCGGTTCTGACGCCCGGCACGGCCAGTTTTGCCGCTGCTGCGGCGGCCGAGCCTCTGCCGGGGCCGGTGGAGCGCGGTCCGGACGATATCGCCTGGCTGTTCTACACCTCGGGAACGACAGGCAGGCCCAAGGGCGTGATGCTGACCAACCGCAATCTGCTGGCGATGACGATGTGCTATTTCTCCGATGTCGATCCGGTCGACCGGCAGGACAGCATCGTCTATGCCGCGCCGATCTCGCACGGCGCCGGAATGTACAATTTTGCCCATGTTCTGGCGGCGGCCAACCATGTCGTGCCCGAATCCGGCGGTTTCAACGAGGCCGAACTGGTCGATCTTGCCGCCCACTACCGCCGGATTTCGCTGTTTGCCGCGCCGACCATGGTCAAGCGGCTGGTCGATCATGTCGCCGCCACCGGCGCCGATGCCTCGGGCTTCAAGACCATCGTTTATGGCGGCGGGCCGATGTATGTCGAGGATATCCGCAAGGGGCTCGCCGTGATGGGCGATCGGTTCGTCCAGATCTACGGTCAGGGCGAGAGCCCGATGACCATCACCGCGCTGTCGCGGTTTCACCTCAGTGACCGCAGCCATCCCCGCTACGCCGAGCGGATTGCCTCGGTCGGCGTCGCGCAAAGCCTTGTCGAGGTGCGGGTCAGCGATGCCGAGGGCAATCCGCTGCCGATCGGGGAAACCGGCGAGGTGCTGGCGCGCGGCGATACGGTGATGGCCGGCTACTGGCGCAATCCGGAGGCCACGGCCAAGACACTTCGCGATGGCTGGCTGTTCACCGGCGATATGGGCGCTCTTGATGCCGACGGGTTCCTGACGCTGAAGGACCGCTCGAAGGATGTCATCATTTCCGGCGGCACCAACATCTACCCGCGCGAGGTCGAGGAGGTCCTGCTGACCCATCCTTCCGTGGCCGAAGTGTCGGTGATCGGTCGCAAGCATCCCGAATGGGGTGAGGAAGTGGTGGCCTTTGTCGCCACCATTCCAGGTACTGCGGTGCCGACCGCCGCCGAACTCGACGCCCTGTGCCTTGCGGCGATTGCCCGGTTCAAACGGCCCAAGGCCTATCGCTTTGTCGCCAGCCTGCCCAAGAACAACTACGGCAAGGTGCTCAAGACCGAATTGCGCGATCTCGATGCAGGTCTTGTCGTGGCGGACGCGGGCAAGGCGTAACGCGCCGCCGCGCTTCCGGACAGCGGGGCCTGCCCCTACGGCAGCGTCCAGTCCGGGCGCGGAAAGTGGCAGGTATAGCCATTCGGAAACCGTTCGAGATAGTCTTGATGCTCCGGTTCGGCCTGCCAGAACGGGCCCGCCGGCTCGATTTCGGTGACAACCTTGCCCGGCCAGCGGCCGGAGGCATTGACCTCGGCGATGGTTGCGGCGGCGATGTGCGCCTGTGCCTCGTTCGTATGGTAGATCGCCGAGCGGTAACTCGGGCCGCGATCATTGCCCTGCCGGTTCGGCGTGGTGGGGTCGTGAATCTGGAAGAAGAATTCCAGCAGGCTGCGGAAGCTGGTGCGCTCCGGATCGAACAGGATCTCGATGGCTTCGGCATGGCTGCCGTGGTTGCGGTAGGTGGCGTTGGCGACATCGCCGCCGGTATATCCGACCCGCGTTGCAAGCACGCCAGGCTGCCGGCGGAACAGGTCCTGCATGCCCCAGAAGCAGCCGCCGGCAAGCACCGCCCGTTCGCTCTTGTCACTCATCGGATGGTCCTTCCTGTCGGCCGCCGGCGCAGGATCGCCCTGCGCCGTGAGCTAAAGGTGGGGCATGCGCGCCCAAGGTCAAGGGTGGTGCCGGCGCCATTCAGCACCGCCTGCTGCGTTCCGCCCCTTGACCTTGCCCGCCGTTTGCGCTGAACCAGCGCAGATGAACCGCCACCTGCGTGGCGCGCGAGGCCGAAGGGTTTTTCATGTCCGTTGCTGTCAATCCGAAGAAGCTGATCAAGGGCGCCACCGGCGACTGGGAAATCGTGATCGGCATGGAGATCCATGCGCAGGTAACCTCGAAGTCGAAGCTGTTCTCCGGCGCCTCGACCGCATTCGGCGGCGAGCCCAATTCCCATGTCAGCCTGGTCGATGCGGCGATGCCGGGCATGCTGCCGGTGATCAACGCCGAATGCGTCGCCCAGGCGATCCGCACCGGGCTGGGCCTCAAGGCCGAGATCAACCTGAAGTCGCGCTTTGACCGCAAGAACTATTTCTACCCCGACCTGCCGCAGGGCTACCAGATCAGCCAGTACAAGCACCCGATCGTCGGCGAGGGTGAGGTGATCGTCGATGTGCCGGGCGAGGCCGAACCGATCGTGGTCGGCATCGAGCGGCTGCATCTTGAACAGGATGCCGGCAAGTCGATCCATGATCAGGACCCGAACAATTCCTTTGTTGATCTGAACCGCTCCGGCGTCGCGCTGATGGAAATCGTCTCGCGGCCCGATCTCAGATCGGCCGAAGAGGCGCAGGCCTATGTGTCCAAGCTCAGGACCATCCTGCGCTATCTCGGCACCTGCGACGGCGACATGGAGAAGGGCAACCTGCGCGCCGACGTCAACGTCTCCGTGCGCAAGCCGGGCGACAAGCTCGGCACGCGCTGCGAGATCAAGAACGTCAATTCGATCCGCTTCATCGGCCAGGCCATCGAGGTCGAGGCGCGGCGTCAGATCGGCATTCTGGAGGATGGCGGCAGCATTGATCAGGAAACCCGCCTCTACGATCCGGGCAGGCGTGAGACCCGCTCGATGCGCTCCAAGGAAGAGGCGCATGATTACCGCTACTTCCCCGATCCGGATCTGTTGCCGCTGGAATTCCCGCAGGATTACGTCGACAGCCTGAAAGCGGCGCTGCCGGAATTGCCGGACGAGAAAAAGGCCCGCTTCATCAGCCAGTATGGCCTCTCCGCCTATGATGCCTCGGTGCTGATCGCCGAGCGCGAAAGCGCCGATTTCTTTGAAGCCGCGGCGAAGGGGCGCGACGGCAAGGCGGTCGCCAACTGGACCATCAACGAATTGTTCGGCCGCCTCAACAAGGACGGCAAGGGCATTGCCGACAGCCCGGTCAACGCCGCCCAGCTTGGCGGCATCGTCGATCTGATCGCCTCGGGTGCCATCTCCGGCAAGATCGCCAAGGATGTGTTCGAGATCGTCTATACCGAGGGCGGTGATCCGGCCGGGATCGTCGAAAAGCGCGGTCTGAAACAGGTCACCGACACCGGCGCCATCGAAAAGGTCGTCGACGAGATCATCGCCGCCAACCCCGACAAGGTGGCGCAGGCCAAAGAAAAGCCGACGCTGCTCGGCTGGTTCGTCGGTCAGGTGATGAAGGCTTCGGGCGGCAAGGCCAACCCCGGCGCGGTCAATGAGCTGCTGAAAAGCAAGCTGGGGATATGAGCGGCTTTCGCCCTCACGCCACCTCGAACCACGTATAGACACCGGCGTCGTAATGTTCGGCGATGGTCGAGCGGATCGCCCAGCGGCCCGGATTGACGGCATCGAAGGCGATGCGCGACACCGAATTGTCGGGCAGGTGCACCGTGTCGAGGAAATAGGGCTCCCAGCCGTCATCGAGCGGATGCAGCAGGCGGAAGACGTGGCCGCGCACCGTCAGCACCTGCGACCAATGCGTGCGGTTGGTGATCGCCAGCACCACCGGCGTGCCGCGCCGGACGGAGAACAGCGGCCTGCCGGAAAAGCCGTTGGAGGCGCCGCCGTTGAGCGACCAGATCGGCGCATTCTTCGCAAAGCGGCGGTCGAGTTCGGTCGGCGAGGGCAGGGGCGTGCCGGGCTGGCTC
>DAOMXG010000187.1:0-4332 GCA_035436995.1 Beijerinckiaceae bacterium | reverse complement strand
CCGGGTTCGGAAGCCGGAGACACCCGGCTGGCGGCCGCCTGCCGACGCTGCTCCTCGGCCCGGGCCTCTTTGGCGCGTTCGTTGTCCGCAGTCCTGACGGCACTGGCCCTGGCATCAATGACCTCGCGGGCGCTGATCGTCGCAGGACCGTCGGCCACGGAAATCGTTTCCTGCGCCAGTTCGTTGAACAGGTCCCGCGCTTCCTTTTCGGAAACGCCCTTCACCCTGGTGGCAATTGCGACAAACTGCTCCTCGGTGAGCGCTCCCTGCCCGTCCGGCGTCGCCTTGCGGACCTTGTCGACGGCCTTGAGCACGGCCTCGCGCTGATAGGTCGAGGCCTCACTCTTGTAGAAATAGAATGGACCGGATGGTGCAGCGTCGGGCAGCTTGATCAACTCGCCCTGTTCAATGTAATCGCCGTCGCGCTTGCCCGCGCCCGATGCGATCTTCTGCTTTTCAAGCGCCGCATTGAACTTGCCATCAGTGGTTCCACGCTGGAACTGAGGGTTCAGCGCATAAAGATCGCTCATCGAAACATGATATTTCTCAGCGATGTCATACAGCGATGCGCGGTTGCTTCCGACAACAATCTCGTTTGGCATCATTCCCTCACTTCATAACAGCGCTGGCGGGCGAACCGCGCGTCCAGCCATGTTCCCCGACGGACCGATCGCCACGCGGGCAGGATGTCGCGGTCGTTCGTTCACAAGGCAATTTTTGCGTATTTTTATTAAATTTTACGTTTTGTCAACAGTTGTTGCTCGGCGGGGGCGGCGGCCGTCGCCCGCCAGCCTTTGCGCGCCATATCGCCGCCCGGCGGAAGCGAGCGATCTTACAGCCCTTTGATCAGGCCGGCATCGATGAGCTGGCGATTGAACCGTCTTGCCTCGGCGCCGGCGTTGCAGCGGAACAGGAGCCCGCGGCAGCGCTGGAGGATTGCCTTCTGTTCGCGGAAGGTGGGATCGAGCGGCACGCCCGCCGCCTCCAGCACAGCCAGCGGCAGATGCGGCGCATCGAGCACATCGAGGCTCGAGGACAGATCCTTAGGGGTAAAATTGATGGTCTCGATGGAGTAATAGGTGGCAAGAAATCGCGGGTCGGCCGCCGCGATCCGCCGCACCAGCATCGTGTCATCCTGCGTCGGGTCGATCAGGTGGCGGGCGAAATACGGCTGATGGTCGCCGAAGCGGACGATCAGGAAGCGCTCTTCAGGAAACTCGCGTTGCAGCCGTTCGATGAAGGCGCGGTAATCCACCTCGGTCAGGTGCTGGCGGCGCAGATATTCATCAACATCGGCGCGATTGCCCGGGTCCTTCCACTCGGGCGCAAGGTCGGGCCGGTAGCGGAACGTCCAGGGAAAATGGTTCTGGGCGGTGTAGACCAGCATGAACTGCGGACCCAGTCGCCGCTCACGCGCCAAAAGATCGGCAGCGGCGTTGAAATAGAACCCGTCCGGGTCAAGAAAGCCGGCGCCGAGCACCTTGCTGTCAAGAAAGCGCTGGATGCCGGCGGTCTCCTGAAAGCGCCGCGCCGACAGGAACGAGCCATACATCGGATAGAGCGTCGTGGTCCGGTAGCCGCAGCGGGCGAAATTATGGGCAAAGCCGCGCTCGACCCGCCCGGCTGCAATGCGCGTGGCAAAGTCGATGAAACGGCCATAGGAGCGCGCCGAAAGCCCGGTCAGGATGTTGTATTCGGTATACCAGCTTGGCCCGCCCGGCCCCTCGACCAGCAGCGTGCGCGCCTTGCCGTCGAAGGATCTGAAATGCCCGCCGTATCCCTCGGGCACCTTGATGCCGGGGATGGCGCGGGCATCGAAGCTCGACTCGTCATGAATGACGATCACATGGGGCGGTTGCTCGACCGTGCAGGGTCCGGGATCAGGCGTGGCAAGGCGGGCGACCGCCCCCTGATCCTGATCGAGAATGCCGCGGGTCAGATAGTCGCTGGCCGCCGTGACGCCCGAGCGCACATATTTCGAGAAGTAGTTCTCGGCATAGAACTCTTCCCACGGATCGTTCGGCACCGCCGAGGCCAGCGAGATCAGCGCCGCAAACGAGCCGGTGGCGACCAGCGCCGCGCACCGTCGCGACAGGCGCCGCCGATCAAGCCACCAGACAAGCGCCAAGAGCGCCACAGCCGCCAGCGCTGCCAGCACGGTCTTGAAGCCGAGCCGTGGAAACACCTGGAGCAGAAAAGCCGTCGTATCGGCGTCAATCATCATCAGATCAACGAAATTGACGGTCATCAGCAGGATTTCATGCTTGAACTGCGACAGCAGGATCAGCAGCAGCAGGCAGAGCAGCGTCAACAGGCCGGCAACCGCCGGGCGGCGGATCAGCACGATCCAGAAAGCGTTGAAGAACACCCAACCCAACACGAAGGCCAGCATCGGCACAACGGGCTTTTCCGTGCCGAGCATGAATGCAAGCGCGACGCCATGCGGCGCCAGCAGCGCGATGTCCGGCCAGCCCCATCCCGCCAACCAGGCCGTCAGGCGCCCGGTTGCTGATCGTGGCGTTTCAGGTGGACTTTCCTGGCTCAACGCGCTCGATCCTCCCGTCTGCGGACCATCATGCTCCAGAGTGTTAGTGCATGCCGCGTCTTGATGGAAGCCGGCTAAAGCCGTTTTCAACGAACCGGAATCCACTTCGCTTGAAAATGATTTAGCCCGCAGCCCGCCCCGTCAAGGCCCGACCGGCCACCCGCAGCAGGCCGCTCCGCACTGTCTCGATATGCCGCAGCAGAAAGCGGCTTGCCTCGTCAAACCGCCCTGCCCGACACAGCGAGACGAGGCTTGCATGTTCGCTGGCGGCGGTTTCCATGGCCGCGGCATTCGACAATTGCAGGCGCGTATATCGATCGGATATCTGCAAAAGCCCGGCGACGATCGCCTGCGTGCGGGGCTGGGGAGCGCGTATGTAGAGGGCCAGGTGGAATTCGGCGTTCAGCGCGCCAAAATCGCGCACATTGCGCTGGGCGATGGCCGCGACGAACCGCGCCTGAACCTGATCGAGGCGGGTGAAATCGGCCGCGTCAAGCAGGGGGGCCGAATGCGCCAGCAGGCGCGGCTCCAGAATCCCTCTCAGATCAAAGACATCGTTGATCTCTTCAAGCGACAGTTCGGAGACCACGGCGCCCTTGTGCGGCACGATGCGCACCAGGCCCTCCGCCTCAAGCTGGAACAGCGCCTCGCGCACCGGAATGCGGCTGACGCCATAGACCTCGGCCAGGGCATCCTGGCGCAACTGCGCCCCCGCCTTGTGCTCGCCATTGAGGATTGCCAGGCGCAGCTGGTCAACGATCGCCGCAGACAGGGTCTTGTGCTTGAGGCGCACAGTCATTGCGGCATCTGCTCCCGAACAAGAATCCGCCACCGGTTTGCTTGGCGACCATGCAAGGGCAGCCGGATGCGTCGCCGATGGGCGCTCTGCGTGGTCAACCGCTCCGTTCTAGAGAAGGTGCCTGCCCCCGACAAGGGCGCCGCGCGGCAAGCTTGCCGGCCGACAGGCCGGCGCCGCCCGGTGCCGATTCCGGAGCATTGACCTATGCCATTGCGGCAGCTGCGATCCTGCGCTGCAATGTCGCCTGTATCAAGAGGCTGCCCGTGTCCGTTACCGCGCCTTCCACCATTGGCGAAACGCTGCGTGGCCTTGTCCGGCAGGCGCTGAAGCTGTTCGGCGGGGTGCTGGCATTGGGCTTTGTGGCCCTGTTCAGCGACGATCCGCTTCTGACGTTCTTCAAGATGCTGTCGATCGCCGGCACGGTGCTGATGCTGATGTCGGTCGCGCTGATGCTGGTGACCTTTCGCCGCGCCCGCGTGCTGGCGCCGGCGGCGCTGCTGACGACGCTGGCCGTCAGCCTTGCCAGCACGCTGATCAGCCTGTGGCTCGGCGGCGGCGTGGTCGATCCCACGCGCGGCATGGCGGCCCTGGCCTCAGGCGGATTGATCGGCTGGGCCTGGGCCTCGACGATGCTGCTGTTCGTTGACGAGGGCGTTGTGCGCGGCCGCGGCACCCTCTGGCATCTGGCCATCTGGGCCGTGACCTTCGCCATCAACCAACTGGCCGCCGTGACCGGCCAGGGCGATCCGGGCATCGTCCAGATCGTCATGCTCGCCAGCGCCGGGATCGCGGCCGGTCATGCGGTCGGCCTGAGCCTGCGTATCCGCAGCGCACGCGCGCTGGCACTTCATCAGGAGGGCTGATCCATGGGCTTTTGCACCCAGTGCGGCGCCAAACTGGCCGAGAACGACCGGTTCTGCACACAGTGCGGCATAGCGATAGCCGCTCCGGCGTCGCCGCAGCCGGCGCCCCGCGCGGCGGTCACGCC
>DAOMXG010000186.1:0-4351 GCA_035436995.1 Beijerinckiaceae bacterium | reverse complement strand
GGCCGGCTCCGGCCGCGGCGGGCGCGGCGGTGGACCGGGCGCCTTCATCGAGCGCCTCAAGGGTGATCTCGGGCTTACTGACGATCAGAAACAGGCGGTCGACAAGATCCTCGCCGAACTTCCCGCACGCGGCGGCGGTCAGGGGCGCGGAATGGGTGGCATGGGCGGCATGGGTGGAACCGGCGGCGGCAGCGGCGGAGGGCAGGCCCGCACCCAGCTGCTGGAGCGAATCAAGCCGATCCTCAACGAGCAACAGCAGGCAAAGCTGACCGAGATCGCCGAGGCCGGCCGCTCAGGCCGTCAGCGCGGGGCCGGACAAGCGGTCGTTACCGGCCGCGTCTACGTGCTCAATGAAAAAGGCGAGGCAACGGGACAGACCGTCCGGCTGGGAGCCAGCGACGGTGCATTCACCGAAATCATCTCCGGTCTTGCAGCGGGCGCCTCGGTGGTGGTCGGCGGCGGCCCCAGCGCCGCCCGTCCTGCCAGCGGCTTCCGTTTCGGGATGTGAACCATGACCGCGCTCGTCGAGATCGAGGGGGTCAGCCGCACCTATCGGATGGGCACCGAGGAAGTGCGTGCTCTGATCGATGTCTCGCTTTCCATCAGCGAGGGCGAGTTCGTCGCCGTGATGGGGCCATCCGGCTCGGGCAAGTCGACATTCATGAACGTGATCGGCTGCCTCGACCGGCCAAGCGCGGGTCTGTACCGGCTGGCGGGCGAAACGGTCACCGGCCTTGCTCCGTCGGCGCTCGCCAGCGTGCGCAACCGGCGGATCGGTTTTGTTTTCCAGCAGTTCAATCTGCTGCAGCGGGCCGATGCCCTGGCCAATGTCGAACTGCCGATGATCTATGCCGGCATAGCCCCTGCCGAACGGCACCGCCGCGCACGGGCCGCTCTGGAGCGGGTCGGGCTTGGCGACCGGCTGCATCATCGTCCGCTGGAGCTCTCCGGCGGTCAGCAGCAGCGCGTCGCCATTGCCCGTGCCCTGGTCAATGATCCCAAGGTGCTGCTGGCCGACGAGCCCACGGGCGCACTCGACAGCCGCACCTCGCTCGACATCATGGCGCTGTTCACCGAGCTGAACCGGCAGGGCATGACGGTGATCGTGGTGACCCACGAGGAGGAGATCGCCCGCTACGTGCGCCGCCTGATCCGCTTTCGCGATGGCCGCGTCGTCGCCGACACGGTTCAGCAGCCGGCAGATGTGGCGGCTGCCCTTGCCGCCTGGCGGGATGCCGCATGACACTCAAGGACGCGATCGTTTCCTCTGTCGATGCGCTGCGCGCCAATGCGCTGCGTTCGATCCTGACCATGCTTGGCATTGTCATCGGCGTGGCAGCGGTCATCGCGATGATGGCGGTCGGATCAGGCGCGCGCGAACAGGTCAACCAGCAGATCCGTTCGCTCGGCTCCAACCTCATTCAGATCGTGCCCGGCAACGTCACCTCCGGCGGCGTGCGCATGGGCAGCGGCCAGTCCTCGACGCTGACCGACGATGACGCCCGGGCGATTGTCGCCGAAATCCCGTCGGTGCAGATTGCCGCGCCGATCCTGCGCGGCACTGGCCAGATCGTCGCCGGCGGCACCAACTGGTCGACCGGAATTCTCGGGGTGACGCCGGATTTCTTCGAGGCCCGCGAATGGGCGATCACCAGCGGGCGGGAATTTTCGCCTGACGAGGCCAGCCGCGGCGGCCAGATCATCCTGCTTGGCCAGACAGTCAAGCGGCAGTTGTTCGGCGAGGATGATCCGATCGGCCAGGCGGTTCGGGTGCGCAACGTGCCGTTCGAGGTCATCGGCGTGATGGACCGCAAGGGCCAGACGGTGTTCGGCACCGATCAGGATGACATCGTCTTCGTGCCGTTGCCGACAGCACGGCAGCGCGTGGTCGGCGCCAACCGCGCCAAGAACCGCTCGGTCAGCCAGGTCATGATCAAGGTGCGCGAGGGCGAGGACCTCGGCGCGGTCGAGCGCGAGGTCAAGTCCCTGCTGCGCCAGCGCCATCGGCTGCGCGAGGACGCCGATGACGATTTCCAGATCCGCAACCTTGCCGAGATCAGCGCCACACGCGAACAGAGCGCCCGCACCTTGGCACTGCTGCTGGCGGCGGTCGCCGGGGTTTCGCTGGTTGTCGGCGGCATCGGCATCATGAACATCATGCTGGTTTCGGTGACCGAACGGACCCGCGAAATCGGCGTGCGCATGGCGGTAGGAGCCCGACCGCTCGACATCCTGTGCCAGTTCCTGATCGAGGCGACCACCCTGTCGGTGATCGGCGGCCTCATTGGCATCGCCATCGGCGCCGGCGTTGCCAAGGTCTCGGCGGATGCAGCCGGCTGGCCGCTGCTGATCGAGCCCCAGGTTGTCCTGCTGGCTGTGGTTTTCTCCGGCCTGGTTGGCATCGCCTCCGGGCTCTATCCGGCGGTGCGCGCCTCGCGTCTCGATCCGGTCGAAGCCTTGCGCGCCGGCTAGATCACGCCGCATTTTGATGGAATCATCAAAATGCGGCGTGATCGGTATCAATAAGTTACATCTTGTCTTGTCGCATTTTCTTCACGCGAACCGGACTCCACTTCGCTTGAAAATGCCCTAACCTCAATAGGTCACCGGGCCCTTGCCGCTGGCGGCCTGCGCTGCGGCCAGCTCCGCCCGTGCACCCTTCTGCAACAGCAGCACTTCGTAGGCGACCGACATCATGACATACCCCATCCGGGCATGCTCGGCGGCCCGTGCACCCGACGCGGTGAAAGCCATGGCGAACTTGCCATGCGCCTTGGCCCGCGCAACGACATGCTTGAGCGCCGCATCAACCTCCGGAGCGAGCTGATCGATCCGGCTCCCCTTGAACAATGCGATGGAAAGATCCGAAGGACCGACAAACACCCCGTCGATACCCTCGACGGCGAGAATCGCCTCCAGGTTGTCAAGCGCCGCCTGGGTCTCGATCATGGCCACAGCCACAGTGGCCCGGTTGGCGATCGAAAGATAGGCCGGCGCCTCAAGACCGAACAGCGGCAGGCTGCGGATCGGCCCCCACGACCGCTCGCCCAGCGGCGGATATTTGGTGGCCGCCACCAGCCGCCGCGCATCGGCGGCCGAATTGATCATCGGCGCGATGACACCGACCGCTCCATAGTCGAGCGCCCGGGAGGCAAAGGAAAAATCCTCAAGCGCGATGCGGACAAGCGACGGCTTGCCGGCCAGCGCCGCCAGGGAAATGCCCTGGATCACGCTGTTGGCATCATTCAGCGAATGCTGCATGTCGAAGGTGACCGAATCAAACGCTTCGCGCGCCAGAACTTCGGCCGAAGCTGGCGAACCCAAAGCCGTCCATGCCGTGAAGGTGGCTTCGCCCGCACGCAGGCGATCGGCATAGGTCAGCAGCGGATGGGTCATGGCAGGTTCCAGCAAAAAGGGCGCCGGAAGCCCGGCGCCCGCATCATGCCAGCCAAAGGCATGGCAAGGCAAGCACTTGTCTGATGACAGGCAAGATCGGCCGTGCCGCCGCCCTTCCGCTCAGGCGCCGCTCTTCACCTCGGCGATGGCGCGCGCCAGCAGTTCATCCATGGTGCGGCGGATCTGGTGCTCGCTCTGGCTGACATTGGCAGCGTCGAGATCGGCCTTGACCTTGCGCAGCACGTCATCATCGCCGGCTTCGGCAAAATCGGCCATCACCACGCTCTTGGCATAGGCATCGGCCTCGGCACCAGTCTTGCCCAGCTTTTCGGCGGCCCAAAGGCCGAGCAGCTTGTTGCGCCGGGCCGATGCCTTGAACATCAGCTCCTCGTCGTGGGCGAATTTCTTCTCGGCGGTATCTTCGCGCTTGTCGAACGTCGTCATGATCACACCCTTTGTCGCGGCGCGGCGAACCGCCGCTTTCCGACGCCTCAGATACGCATCCGCGCCCGCCAAATCAACGGCCCCGAACGAAAGAACGAGGCAGCCTGGCAGAAACCGGCCGGCTCAGCGCTTGTCGAGCTTGTCGAGCCGCGCCTTCATCGCGTTGAGTTCGCGCTTGAGGCTGGACACTTCGTCCTCCCGGGCAGGATCCGCTACAGGCTCGCCACCGGCGCTGGCCTGCTTGCCGGCCTGGAACGGCGAGAACATCCGCAGCGCCTCGTTGAACATCGCCATGTTGGCGCGAACCTGTTCCTCGACATTGCCAAGCGGAAATGTGCCGAATGTCTTCTGCATCTGCTCGCGGAAATTCTGCTGCTCCTGCATCAGCCGGTCCATCGACAGATCGAGATAGCGGGGCACCAGCCCCTGCATGCTGTCGCCGTAGAAGCGGATCATCTGCCTGAGGAAATTGACCGGCAGCAGGTTTTCGCCCTTGCTTTCCTGTTCGAAG
>DAOMXG010000185.1:0-4554 GCA_035436995.1 Beijerinckiaceae bacterium | reverse complement strand
GTCACGGTGATGTATGCCGGCGAGGTGGTGGAATCGGCCGATGTCCGCACCCTGTTCCATCGGCCGCGCCATCCCTACACCCATGCGCTGATCAATTGCCTGCCGGCCCGCGCCGAACCGGGGCCGGATGGACGCCGCCTCGTCCGCTCGATTCCCGGCACGGTCGCCAGCGCGGCGGGCGCCACGGGATGCAAATTCGCGCCGCGCTGCGCCCATGCCGCGCCGCCTTGCCATGCCGCCCATCCGGCTCTGGAATCCGTCGAAGACGGGCAGACCGTCCGCTGCTGCCGCTGGAGGGACCTGTGAGCGACGCCCCGCTGGTCCGTATTCGTGGCCTGACCAAGCACTTCGGCAAGGCCCCGGCGCTGGTGCATGCCGTCGAGGACGTCAGCTTCGATATCGCGCGCGGCGAGGTGGTTGGGCTTGTCGGCGAATCCGGCTCCGGCAAGAGCACCATCGGTCGCCTGATCCTGCGCGCCCTTGATCTGACTGCCGGCACGGTGGAGTTCGAGGGACGCGAGATCGGCAGGCTGAGCCAGCGCGAGATCCGTCCATTGCGCCGGCGGATGCAGATGGTGTTTCAGGACCCGTTCGCCAGCCTCAATCCGCGCCTCAGGGTGAGGGACATCATCGGTGAGGCGCTTGATGCCCATGGCCTTGCGCAAGGTCCGGCGCGGTTGCAGCGCATCGGCGAATTGCTGCAGATTGTCGGACTGCAGGCAGATCACGCCAACCGGTTTCCGCACGAGTTTTCCGGCGGCCAGCGCCAGCGTATCGGCATTGCCCGCGCGCTGGCAGTCGAACCAGATCTGATCGTCGCTGATGAACCGGTTTCCGCCCTCGATGTGTCGGTACAGGCGCAAGTGCTGAATCTGCTGCAGGACCTGCGCCGGCGCTTCGGCATGGCCATGCTGTTCATCAGCCATGATCTCGATGTGATCGAGCTGATGTGCGACCGGATCGTCGTGCTCTATCTCGGCCGTGTCATGGAAAGTGGCCCGGCGGAGGAAGTCTGCCGCCGCCCGCGACATCCCTATACGCAGGCGCTGCTGGCCGCGTCCCCCAAGCCCGATCCAGATGCCCCGCGGACCCGTCGATTGCTGCAGGGCGATATTCCCTCGCCGCTCGCCCCGCCCTCGGGCTGCGTGTTCCGCACGCGCTGCCCCCTTGCGACATCCGATTGCGCCCAAGCCGTGCCGGCCATGAGACAGGCTGGCGAGGGGCACCAGTTTGCCTGCATCCACGCCGCCCAGGCACCGGGTCACTGAAGGACGCGGCGATGAGCGAAGCCCCACAAAATCAGGACACCGTTCAGGGCGCTGAGGCGCGATCCGGCGACATTCTCCTGACCATCCGCACGCTGCTGCCGGAGCTTTCAAAAGCACACACTCTGATCGCCGAGATGGTTCTGGCGGACCCGAACTGGGCCGTGCAGAGCAATGTCGAAGATCTGGCGGCGCGGGCCGGCGTGGCAAAGCCCACCATCGTGCGCTTTGCCCGCGCTGTCGGTTGCGAGGGATTGAAGGATTTCAAGCTGAAGCTGGCCGGATCGCTGGCACTTGGCTCCTCCTATCTGCACCGCTCCGTGCGGACCTCGGACACGCCGGGCGAAGTGATCAACAACGTCGTCGGCTCTACCCTGGCGGCGCTAGCGGAATGGCACCGCGCGCTCGACCCCGACCTGCTGAAGCAGGCCGCCGATGCATTGAACAGCGCACGCCGGGTCGATTGCTACGGCACCGGCGCGACATCACATTTTCTGGCTCAAGACCTGCAGGCCCGCCTGTTCCGGCTGGGGCTGACGGCAACAGCCTACACCGATGCCTACCTTCAGCTGGTCGCCGCAGCGACGCTTGGCCCTGAGGATGCCGTCGTTGCGGTTTCCTTCGTCGGGCGCATGCAGCCTTTGCTCGAAACCGTCGGCATGGCGAAATCGCGGGGCGCGACCATCATCGCCATCACCCGTGCGAACACGCCGCTGGCCCGCCTCGCCGATATCGTTCTGGCCGTGGATGTGCCGGCTGATGCGACCATGCCCGTCGGCACGGACGCCTATATTACCCAGACCATGATGATCGAGATGATCACCATCCTGCTGGGCCGGCTGCGCGGGCCGGAGTGCGTGAAACGGCTGGAGCAGATCCACAGGATCCTGCAGGCCAAGGATCAGGAAACGGACGAAAGTTCCGTCGTTTACTGGGGCTGGAAAAGCCCGTGAAACGTTGAAACCGCTGTTGGAGACAAAGAAATGACGATTGAACACCTTGGCGGAGAGGGTTTTGGCGCCGCGCGCAGCACCATGCCGTTGTCGCCTGCCGTCCGCGCCGGCGACTTTGTCTATATCTCCGGCCAGGTGCCCACGGATGATCGCGGGGAAATTGTCTGGGGCAATGTCGAGACCCAGACCCGCGTGGTCATGGAAAAGCTGAAAGTCGCACTCGGATATGCCGGCTGTTCGCTCTCTGATGTCGTGAAGACTACGATTTATCTGGCTGATGCGCGCGATTTCGTCGGCTTCAACGGTGTCTATTCCAGCTATTTCGAACCCGGCAAACGTCCGGCGCGCACCACCATCCAGTCGGCACTCGTTCTCGACATCAGGGTCGAAATCGAGGCCGTGGCCTATGCCCCTCAGAAGCGCTGACCATGACCACCCTTGCCATGATTGAAACCCCTGCGGTGTTGATTGACGAAGATATCGTCGATCGCAACATCGCGGCGGCACAGGCACAGTTCAGCCGTCTCGGCGTTGCACTGCGCCCGCACATCAAGACCCACAAGCTGGTGCGGTTCGCCCAAAAGCAGATCGCCGCCGGCGCTGTTGGCATCACCTGCCAGAAGACATCGGAGGCCGAAGCCTTTGTCGAAGCGGGATGCAGGGATATTCTGATCACCTTCAACATCCTCGGCGATGCCAAGCTGGCGCGCCTTCGCCGCCTGAGCGAACGGGCGACCATTACGGTCGTTGCTGATAACGCTGTGGTCGTTCGCGGATTGTCACAGGCGTTTGCGGATGCCGCTGCCCCCCTGCGCGTACTTGTCGAATGCGACACCGGGCTCGCCCGTTGCGGTGTGCAAAGCCCTGAAGCTGCGGTGCAGCTCGGGCGTCTGATCGCGCAAAGCCCGGGATTGCACTTTGCCGGGTTGATGACTTATCCGCCCCCCAACAGCCATGAGCAGGCCGAGACCTTCCTGCGCGAGGCCAGGGCGGGCTGCATTGCTAGCATCGGGCATTGCGAGACCGTCAGTTCGGGTGGCACGCCGTCGATGAAGTCAGTTCCGACAGAGACCGTCGCAACCGAATATCGCCCCGGCACCTACATCTACAACGACCGCTCGCTGATCGCGCGCGAGGCCTGCAAGCTTGCCGATTGCGCGCTCAGCGTTGCAGCGACGGTTGTCAGCCGCCCGACACCGGACCGGGCGATCCTGGATGCAGGGTCCAAGACCCTGAGTTCCGATCTTCTGGGCCTGACCGGCTATGGCATGCTGCGCGATTATCCCGAGGCGGTGATTTTAGGGTTGAGTGAGGAGCATGGCCATGTGGACCTGACGGCCTGCGCCCGCAAACCGGAGGTCGGCGAGACGGTCCTGATCATTCCCAATCACGCCTGCGTCGTCACCAACCTGTTCGATCAGGTTCATGTCCACCGTAGCGGGTGCTTCGTTGAAACCGTGCACGTCGATGCGCGCGGCTGCGTTTTCTGAAAGAGGAACACCGATGTCTGTCCAGCTTCCCGACAATGATTCCGATCTTTTTTCCCTGATGCGCACGGAGCTTTTTTCCAGCGTGGTCGGCGATGTGCTCGATGCGCAGGGCCTCCGGCACCAGTATCTGCCGCCCAACATCCGGCCAATGTCCGATGACATGGTGATCATCGGTCGCGCCATGACCGTTCTGGAGGCAGACTTCTTTGTCGAGCCGGGAATGGACGGGCGGTCCGGTCTGGCGACCAAACCCTTCGGCGTGATGTTCGAAGCGCTTGATGATTTGAAGGCGAACGAGATCTACATCACCTCCGGCGTCTGCGGTGCCTATGCCCAGTGGGGTGAGATGATGTCGACCCGCGCCCGCGTTCTCGGCGCGGCCGGGGCAATCCTGAACGGTTATGCCCGCGACACCCATGGCATCCGCAAGCTCGCCTTTCCAACCTTCTGTCACGGCTCCTATGGGCAGGATCAGGGCGTGCGCGGCAAGGTGCTCGACTATCGGCTGCGGATTGAAGTCGGTGCGGTGACGATCGATCCGGGCACTATCCTGTTCGGCGACATCGACGGTGTTGTCGCCATTCCCAAAGTGGCGGAGAAGGAAACCTTGCGGCTTGCGTTTGAAAAGGCGCGCGGCGAAAAGCGTGTAGCCAAAGCCATTCGGGAAGGTATGAGCACCGTCGAGGCCTGGAACAAGTTCGGGATTATGTAGACTTCGAACACGCCGCCGGACGTCTCGCAGATGATCTCGGCAATAGCAACGCTACTTGCTGAAAACGCACAAAAAGTTCGGCCAACATTGCCGTTAGCCGAACCTGCGTTGATCAGACATCCGTACCCTCGGCA
>DAOMXG010000184.1:0-4577 GCA_035436995.1 Beijerinckiaceae bacterium | reverse complement strand
GCGGCACGGTGGGCGACATCGAAGGCCTGCCGTTCTTCGAGGCGATCCGCCAGTTGCGCAACGACCTGCCGGAAAAGCATGCGGTGTTCGTGCATCTGACGCTGCTGCCTTACATCCCGACCGCCGGCGAACTCAAGACCAAGCCGACCCAGCATTCGGTGCAGGAACTCAGGTCCATCGGCATCCAGCCCGATGTGCTGCTGTGCCGTTGTGATCGACCGATTCCGGATGGCGAGCGGCGCAAGCTGGCGCTGTTCTGCAACGTCCGGCCCGGCGCGGTGGTGGAGGCGCAGGACACCGCGCCGCTCTATGCCGTGCCGCTGGCCTATCATCGCAACGGGCTCGACACCGAAATCCTGCACGCCTTCGGCATCGACGGCGCGCCGCAGCCGGATCTGACGCGCTGGGAACGCATCGTCGAGACGGTCACCAATCCCAACGGCGCGGTGACGATCGCCGTGGTCGGCAAGTACACGGAGCTGAAGGACGCCTACAAATCGCTGATCGAGGCGCTCGCCCACGGCGGAATCGCCAACCGGGTCAAGGTCAACCTCGACTGGATCGACTCGGAGGTGTTCGAAGGCGCCGACGCCGCTCCCAAGCTCGAACATGTGCATGGCATATTGGTGCCGGGCGGCTTCGGCGTGCGCGGCACCGAGGGCAAGATCGCGGCGGCCACGTTCGCGCGCAAGAACAAGGTGCCGTATTTCGGCATCTGCTTCGGCATGCAGATGGCAGTGATCGAGAGCGCCCGCAACCTCTGCGGCATTGCGGGGGCCTCCTCAAGCGAATTCGGCCCCTGCGAGCAGCCCGTTGTCGGTTTGATGACCGAATGGCTGTCGGGCAACCAGTTGCAGAAGCGCTCCGAGGCCGGTGATCTCGGCGGCACCATGCGCCTTGGCGCCTATCCGGCCGTGCTCAAGCCGGGTTCAAAGGTGGCGGAGATCTACGGAACCACCGCAATCTCCGAACGCCACCGCCACCGCTACGAGGTCAACATGGCCTATCGCGCCGGGCTGGAGACGGAGGGGATGAGCTTTTCCGGAACATCGCCGGACGGGCTGCTGCCGGAAATCGTCGAACTCAACGACCATCCGTGGTTCATCGGCGTGCAGTATCACCCGGAGCTGAAGTCGCGCCCGTTCGAGCCGCATCCGCTGTTCGCCTCGTTCATTGCCGCAGCCATCGAGCAGAGCCGGCTGGTGTAGAGCATTTTCAAGCGAAGTGGAGTCCGGTTCGCGTCAAGAAAATGCGATAAAACAAGAAATTAGAGCATTTCCAGTGCATTCCGATGCACCCAAAAGCGCTCTGTCTTTTTCTATTTTCGCCGTTCTCTTGACGCGACGTCGCTGCCACGGCGCAAAAGAAAACGCCGGGGGCAAGCCCCCGGCGTCTCAGGTGTTGCGGTCGCTGTGCCCGTCAGCGCATGCCGAGCACTGTCGGCAGCCACAGGCTCATCGCCGGCCAGTAGGTGACCAGCACGAGGAACACCAGCATGGTCAGCAGCCACGGCCAGACGGCAACCGTCAGTTCCGTGATGCCCATGCGGGTGATGCCTGACGCCACGTAGAGGTTCAACCCAACGGGCGGATGGCACATGCCCACCTCCATGTTGACGGTGATCAGGATGCCGAAATGCACCGGATCGATGCCGAGCTTCATCGCCACCGGGAACAGGATCGGCGCCAGGATCAGCACGATCGACGACGGTTCCATGACGTTACCGGCCAGCAGCAACAGCACGTTCACCACCAGGAGGAAGGTGATCCAGCCGAAGCCCTGATCGGTCATCCACTGCGCCATCGCCTGCGGAATGTTCTCGTTGGTCATGACGAAGGAGAACAGCACCGCGTTGGTGATGATGTAGAGCAGCATCGCCGACATGTTGGCCGAGGACAGCAGCACGCGCGGCACATCCTTCAGCGTCATGTCCTTGTAGACGAACACCGCGATGATGAAGGCATAGACCGCGCTCATCGCCGCCGCTTCCGTCGGCGTGAAGAAGCCGGTGTAGATACCGCCGATGACGATGATGATCAGGAACAGACCCCAGGCCGATTCCTTGAACGCACGGATCTGCTCACCGAACGAGGCTTTCGGCTGGCGCGGATAGCCGTTCTTCCAGGCGCGATACCAGGTTGTGATGCCGAGCATTGTGGCCAGCACCAGGCCGGGAATGACGCCCGCGATGAACAGCTGCCCCACCGATGTGTTGGTCGACACGGCATAGAGCACCATGACGATCGACGGCGGGATCAGGATGCCGAGCGCGCCGGCCGTCGTCACCACACCGGCGCCGAAGCGCGGCGGAAAGCCCTGCCTGACCATCGCCGGCAGGATCACCGAACCGATCGCCACCACGGTCGCCGGCGAGGAGCCGGACACCGCCGCGAACAGCGCGCAGGCCATGACCGCCGCAAGCCCGAGGCCGCCGTGCCAGTGACCGACCATCGCCGTGGCGAAATTGATCATGCGTCGGGCGACACCGCCATGGGTGAGGAAGTTGCCGGCAAGGATGAAGAACGGGATCGCCATGATCTCGAACTTCTCGATGCCGGTGAACAGCTTCAGCGCCACCGATTGCAACGGAACGTTGGTCATCGTGAAGATGAAGATCAGCACCGTCATGCCCAGCGCGATCGAGATCGGCATGCCGGTCAGCATCATCGAGATGAGCAGGAAGAACACCATCCCGGCGCGCAGGCCGTTCGGCAGTTCGATAATGCCCAGTTTCTGCGCAACGCAGATCAGGATGAAGAACAGCGGGGCCAGGAACAGCGCCCGCCCGAGACCCTTGCGTTCGCCCGGTGCAGCGGGCGTAAGAAATGCACCACCGCTCATGACTTGAACTCCTGCGTAAGACCCTTGTCGGCACGGATGTCATCCACGCCATCGACGGCACCGTGATCATGCACCGGCAGCTCGCCGGTCTGCGCAAAGTGCCAGGCAACCTGCAGGAAGCGGAAGCACATCAGCCCCGAACCAAGCGGGATGGCGAGATAGACGATCCACATCGGCATTTCGAGATCCGATGAGATCTGGCCGCTGTGATACATGTGATAGACGAAATAGACGCCCAGCGAGCCGATGATGCCGGTGAAAAGGGCGCCGCACATCAGGCCGAACAGCACGGTGCGCTTACGATCCTGCGGATTGAGCATGTTGATGAACACGTCAACGCCGACATGGATGCCCGTGCGCACGCCATAGGCCGCGCCAAACTTGGCCATCCACACGAACATGTAGATGCACAGTTCCTGCGCCCAGGAGACATCGATCGACATCAGCCACTTGAACACGCCGCCGGAAACCGCAGCCAGGCCGGTGAAGCCCTGCGCCGTTGCCCAGCGGGTCAGATCAGCCGATGCGCCGGCTCCATAGCGGTGCACGACCGCGACGAAAATGAGCAGAGTCGCTGCTCCTATGAGGAATGTGATGATCCACTCCTCGAGATGATCGAGCACTTTCACAAGCGGTCCTCCCTTGTCTTTTGCCGCGCGGCAGCTTTGCGCCAGCATTCATCGGATCGCCTGAACAGCCGGTCAGGCGTCGGTATCGGACCGGAAAGGATGCGAGAACGCCCAGGACGGCGCAAAACCCTTGCGCGGCCCATGCCTAAGAGCCTCCCCACCGCGGCGCGTTCTTGCCCACGCCGCAATCCCCTGCCCGGCCTCATGCACCGACGGCTCACCGCCCTCTTGCTGCTTCGGCTAGTACATCGTTAACGCTATCACGCGACTTGCCCGACTAGAAGCCCCATGATTGCCACCGCTGCCATCCAATTTTTGCATGGCTCACAACTTGTCATGCAACATACAACTGGCTTGTCTGACAAGCCGCGTGTCATGGCCCGTCACCGGCCTGACTATCCATCCTGAACGACATAACCCCGGAGCCTCCTGGCCTGTCCTGATTGCCCTGGCAATCACGCCTTCACGAAGGGCGGCGCGACGTCCCCACCGCAACGTTCATTTCCCATTGACCGCGCCCCCAAATCGCCCTAGAAGGCGGCTCCCCGGAAGGGCTTCGCTCACCGGTGGGGGATAGTTTAACGGTAGAACAGCGGACTCTGACTCCGTTAGTCTTGGTTCGAATCCAGGTCCCCCAGCCAATCGCTCCCTGCTCTGTTTGTCGATGCTGCTGTCCAGACGGACTGCGGCACATCGGTATGGTCCGCTTGCTGGCGCGCTGCTGCGGGGAGGCCCGATTGTGCCTCCGTTTTTACGCTAACGAATAATTAATCACCGCTTGGCTTACGCCAGCGACAACCGTCATGTATGGTGCCAATGTCCGGGCGCATGATGTCTGATGTCCGGCACCGTTCGGGACGCCATGAAGAAGTTTGCCGGCCTTGTTGTTGCCTGCCTTGCCACGATTCTGGCGGCCGCCAGTTTTGTGCCGGGTTTCTGGAGTTGGATGCCGGGCGGGATCGCCTCATCGGCGCGGCAGCTTGTGGCCACCCTGCCCCAGTCGGCACAGCCGATGCTGCTGACCGCGCTTAACCTGCCCGAGGCCAGGCCGGGCGAAGCCAAGCCTGCGACCAATGCCGCAAGCGGCGGCGGCGGCGGCGGCCCTGG
>DAOMXG010000183.1:0-4597 GCA_035436995.1 Beijerinckiaceae bacterium | reverse complement strand
CCCGGCCCTGTCCGTTCTGCCGCTGGAGCGTCGCGGCTGGGTAAGCGGCGCCGAGAGCCTGGTAACCGATCTTCTGGCTACCGCCGGACTGATCAACCTCGGCGCGTCCATCACGCCTGAGGGAAGCCGCTTTTCGCTCGAATGGCTGGTGACCCTCAAACCCGACCGGCTGCTGCTCGCCGGGCGCAACCCCCGCGCCGATGATCAGGGACTGGCGCTTCTGCGGCATCCGGCATTGGCGGCGTGGATGCGCCCCGAACGCACGCTGATCCTGCCCGATGCGCTGACTGTCTGTGGTGGGCCGATGATCGCCGACGCCCTCGATCAGCTCGCCGATGAAATTGCGCGGACCGACGCTGCCGCGCTCAGCCGTTGAGGGCGTAGCCGATCACCTCGGTGCAGTCGATGACCTGTTCGGCAACGCCGAGTATACGATCGCCCGATATCTCGTGTGACGGCATCGTCAGGCAAAGACTGCCGATTCCGACAGCGGTCTGATCGAGGATGGGCGCTGCGACCATCACCGGACCATCCGCATCATGACACCAGTCGACATCATAGCCGCGATCGCGGATCTGGCGCAGCGTCTGGCGGACGGCCGGCAATCCGCTGCCAAGACCGGCGGCGTCGAAGCTGTGAGGCCTGGCCTGATAGAGTTTGCGCACCGATGCAGAGCAGAGATGGGCCAGAACCACGCGCCCGGCAGCGCCATCCGTCAGCGACAGCACGCGGCCCGCGTGGTCGAAGCCTTTGGCGAAAACCGCATCGGCCGTTCGGTGAACGCAGACCACACGCTCACGGAACCGGCGGTGGAGCGACACCATTCCTTTGAACTCACGCGCCAGGTCCTGCATCACCGGCGTGCTGGACAGGATCAGCGGATCGCGCGCGGTCAGCGCCGAACAGAGCTCGATGATCCGCGGGCCGAGCGAAAAGCCATTGCCATGCAACGATACGATGAAACCGTTGTCCGACAGAGCCTTCAGATAGCGATAAAGCGTGGATCGTGAATAGCCCAGCCGTTCATGCAATTGATCGGCGGTCAATATTCCGGGTGCAGCTTCGAACTGGTCGAGAATCCGCATCAGGCGCGCCAAGCTATTCACGGACAGAGTCCCATTTATTGCATAAGGCCAATCAGGATCGCGTCAGGCCACCATGAGATTACCTTGGGTCAGCATGAGATCACCCAGACGCGGCGTCATTCGAACAAATGACATGCATGCCGACACTGGCCCACGGCGCCGCACCGTATGTGGCAAAACTCACAATGTGACAAAAAGCTGCAATCGGCGGCCGAAGCTCATCTACGGCCTGTGACGGGCCCGCACCCGTCTGCGGTCAGGTTCCCCGCGCTGGCATGAGCCTTGCTGGAACTGCGCCACAAGCCACGACAAACGACGGCTGATCCGAAAAGGCACACTTCCTGTGCCGGAATACGACGGAACAACCGCTGACGGAAACAGGGTTCGATGACCTACGTTGCTACATTCGATCACCAGCTTGATCTTCCACGAGTTGATGCCAAGGCGCGCCATCAGGGCCATGAGGTCATCCTGCATCATGGCCCTCAGGCCGTGCGTGCGCTTCTGGCCGGCTTTCAGCCGCGGGCCGAATGCAGCGTGTTCCAGCACTCCGCCTGGATCTCTGCATGGATCGATACGCTCGGCACGACACGCCGCTGTGATAGTCTTGCCGCTGAAGTGCGTCAGCGCAGCGACGGCATGGTGGTCATGGTTCTGCCGCTCATTCGTCGCTGGTCCCGAGGCTTGCGCCTGATCGAGCAGCCTGATTTTGGCATCGCCGATTATGGCGGCGCGCTGATTGCTCCCGGCTTTGCCCCCGATGCCGCCGCAATGCGTGCAATCTGGGCCGATCTGGTTGCCGCCCTGCCGAAAGCCGATCTCTTGCGTATCTACAAGCTGCCGGAACGCACCGGAACGCTCGCCAATCCATTGCTGCTGCTGAAGGACGTCCGGCGCAGTCACCTTTCGGCCTTCACCTCGCCGCTGCACGGCCTGCCGTTCGACATCCTCAGGATCGGCATGACAAGAAAACGCCTGCGCGATCTCAATCGCCGGCTCGGCAACCTCAAGGCGATGGGCGACCTTGAGTTTTCCACCGCCAGCAATCCGCAAGAGGCCGAAAAGCTGTTCGACATCATCTGCGCGCAACGGGCCGCGCGCTTTGCCGAACTCGGCCGGCCCAACTGCCTGGCGCATGCCGATATGCGTGCTTTCTTTCGCGCCCTGCTCTACCCGACGGACGGAAAGCCGCTGGCTGTCGTGCAAGCCACGCGGCTGAATGGCACAGTGATTGCCGCTTCCTATGCGCTCAACTCCGGCAACAGCCTCTGCATGATCTTCCCGACCGTGGCGAAAGGCGAGTGGATGTCGCATTCACCGGGCCTGCAGCACTTCCGTTTCAGCATGGAATGGGCTGCCGAACAGGGACTGACGGCCTACGATTTCACCATCGGCTCGGAACAATACAAGGCGGAGTTGGGAGCGGTTGAACACGCACTCTACGAACTCTACCAGCCGCTGACTCTTAGGGGTCGGTTGGCATCCGCAACACTCACCACCCGATGGCACATCCGCGAGCGCCCGGCGCTGGCAAGCCGTTTGCGTAAAGTGAAGCAATTCCTGTCGTTCGGGAGAACCTGACATGCAGCCTGTATCACTCCAACCTCGCTTCCCCGCCGACCACCGCTTCGGCGTGCTCGATGCATGGCGCGGTGTCTGTGCCCTGCTGGTAACGATCGTTCACATTCCGGTTCTCCATGCGCTACAGGGAACGCAAGTGTTCATGAACATGCAGATGTTCGTGGATTTCTTCTTCGTCCTGTCCGGCTTCGTGATGTCGCATGCCTATGGCCGGTCTCTGGACGGGCCGGTCAAGCTTGAGGGCTTCCTCATCCGCCGTTTCGGCCGCATCTATCCGCTGCATCTGGCGATCCTGCTCGGCTTTGTCGCGCTGGAACTGGTCAAGCTCGGCGTTCTCACCCTGGCCAAGATGCAGGTTGACGGCGATCCCTTCACCGGCCCGCGCTCCTACGCGACGCTTGCCTCCAACTTGTTTCTCATGCAGTCGTTCAACCTGCACGGCATGACGACCTGGAATGGCCCTGCCTGGAGCATCAGCGTCGAATTCTACGCCTACATGGTTTTTGCCGCCGCCGTCCTGTTTGCCGGCATGCGCACGGCGCTGTTCACCGCTCTGGCGACCGTGGCGCTGGCGGGGCTTGTCGCCTTCTCGCCGAACTATATCTTCGCCACCCATGACTACGGCTTCCTACGCTGCCTCTATGGCTTCTTCGTCGGCTGCGTCGTCTACCAGGCGGTGATGCGTCGTGGCTCCGGCCGCCTTGCCGGAACGGCCGCCGAACTGGGCTCGGTGGCGTTGCTGATCGGCTTCATGTTGCTCACCGGTCAGAACGCCACCAGCTATCTTGCGCCATTGGTCTTTGCAGTGGTGGTCTATGTCTTTGCCTTCGAGCGCGGCATTGTCTCGAAGCTGCTGGCCACGGGCCCTGCCCAGGCGCTCGGCCTGTGGTCCTACTCGATCTACATGGTTCACATGCTGATCTTCACCGTCGAGAAAATGGTGCTGGGGCTGGTTGCCAAAAAGGCGATCCTCGGCTTTGCCATCGTGCAGGTACCCACCGGACGGCTGTGGACGTTCGACAACCTGGCGCTCGATACAGCCCTTTTCACCCTTCAGATCGTGCTGACCCTGGCTATCTCCAAACTGACTTATGACTGGATCGAGGATCCCTGGCGCAGGCGCTTTGCCACCATTGCCCGCCGCCGCGAACAGGCACTCAGGGCTCCGGCGGAGGCGCCCTCTTCCTCCGACTGTCCGGCCGGGATCGTCACCAGCCTGAGGGTTGCCCGCGGCCCCGGCCTGCGCTGAGCGGTCCGCCCGTTCCGAACACACCAGCCGCCGGCCGCAGGGCCGGCGGTTCGGTCTTCCGGCATCACCCTGCCTTCAAGGCCGCTTCCACGCCGGCTGCCATCGCCAGCAGCCGCCGATCCTGCATCGGCAGTGCCGCCAGCATAAGGCCGACCGGCAGACCATCGACCGGCAGGGGCAGCGAAATCGCCGGCGTGTTGAAGAAATTGAACACCGATGTATTGCGCAGGGCCATCATGTTGGTGGCGGCGAACAGGTCGGTATCCGCCTCGAGTGGCGCGATCTTCGGCGCCACGATCGGCACTGTCGGCAGGGCCAGGCAATCGACAGCCGCAAGCCGCGCCGCAAACTGCGGCCGCAGCACCTCGCGTTGCTGGATGGCAGCGATGTAAGAGCGTGCCGGCACGTCGAAGCCTCCGCGAATGCGGGCGAGAACCCGCTGATCCATGGCGCCCGGGGCCTCTTTCACGGTCTGGGCATGGATCGCTGCCGCCTCACAGGCAATGATCGGAGCCAGCGCCAGTGCCGCGCGCATGTCGCGGATGAGGTCATCGAGCGGCAAGCGGACGACGCGGGCGCCGGCACGGGCGATCCGGTCGATCCCGGCCTCGAAAGCCGTCGCAGGAAGTCACCTACGGCACGACGGAAGCCTTCCTCATCCAGTTCGGGTTGGATCGGCTCA
>DAOMXG010000182.1:0-4624 GCA_035436995.1 Beijerinckiaceae bacterium | reverse complement strand
GGGGAGCGATGCGCGCGCTGCTGCATTTTCTCTACAGGCGGGCCGAGGACGTGATGGTCCTGCTCGTCGCGGTGATGTTTGCGGCCTTCCTGGTGCAGATCGGCTCACGCTACCTGTTCAACGCGCCGACCGACTGGACCCATGAACTGATCCTGATCACCTGGCTCTGGCTGATCTTCTGGGGCGCCGCCTTCCTGCTGAAGGATGAGGATCACGTGAAATTCGACGTGCTCTACAATCTCGGCGGGGAAAGGATACGGCGGGCCATGGCGCTGGTCACAGCTCTGGCGCTCAGCGTTGCCTTCCTGGCCTCGGTGCCGGCAACGTGGGATTTCATCACCTTCAAGAAGCTGCGCTCATCCGACAGTCTGGGCATCCGGCTTGATGTGATTTTCTCGGTCTACATGGTGTTTCTGGCCGGCACGATCATTCACTATGGCCTGCGCTCCTGGCGGCTGATGCGCGGAGATTCGCTCGCAACACTGGAGAAGGAAGAGGCACTGTGAGCCCGGCCTTCTTCTGGTGCATCATCCTGCTGTTCGCGCTGGCGGGCATCGGCGCGCCGATCGCGCTGTCGATGATCGCCTCGTCGATCCTCTATCTGTTGCTCAAGGGGCAGGACATCGGGCTTGCCGCCGAACAGATGATCCAGGGCCTCTATGACGGGTTCCTGCTGCTGGCGATCCCGTTGTTCATCGTCGCCGCCAATATCATGAACGCGGGGACGATCTCGGAGCGGTTGCTGCAATTCTGCCTGGCGCTGGTGGGGCGGTTCCGCGGCGGGCTCGGCCATGTCAATGTCGTTGCCAACATGATCTTTGCCGGAATGTCGGGCTCGGCCGTGGCCGATGCGGTGGGCCTGGGCAAGATCATCATCGGCATGATGCGCAAGGACAACCGCTATTCGCCCGGCTATGCAGCGGCGATCACAGCGGCAGCCTCGACCATCGGCCCGATCATTCCACCCTCGATCCCGATGGTGATGTATGCGCTCGTCTCGGACACCTCGATCGGATACCTGTTCCTCGGCGGCTTCATTCCCGGTGTGATAATGGGCATCGCGCTGATGCTGCTCAACGCCCGCATGGCGCGCAAGGAGAACGTGCCGCTGGAAGAACCGGTGCCGCGATCGGAACTGCCGCGGCTGACGGTGCGGGCCTTTCCGGCCCTGTTGATGCCGATCATCCTGCTGTTCGGCATCTATGGCGGCGCCACGACCCCGACCGAAGCGGCGGCCATCGCCGCCTTCTATGCCCTGCTGGTGGCGACCTTCCTCTACCGGGCGGTTTCGTTCAAGGTGCTGCACGGCGTGCTGGCCGAAAGCGGGCGGGCGACGGCCTCGGTGGGGCTGGTGATCGGCGCCTCGCTGATCTTCAACTACATCGTCGCGGCGGAGAATATCCCGGCGAAGATGTCGGTGCTGCTGCAGGGGCTGAGCGTGACCCCGCTCACCTTCCTGCTCGGCGTCAACGTCCTGTTCCTGATACTCGGCTGCCTGCTGGATGCGACTACGATCATCCTGGTGATCATTCCGCTGTTCATCCCCACCTGCAAGGCGCTCGGCATCGATATGGTGCATTTCGGCGTCACCGCCGTGGTCAATTGCATGATCGGGTTGATCACCCCGCCCTACGGCGTGCTGCTGTTCGTCATCAACGCAATCACCGGCATTCCGCTCAAGACAATCATCGGCGCGATCTGGCCGTTCATCACCGTGCTGGTGACAGCGCTGCTGATCATGCTGCTGGTGCCGGAAACGGTGCTGTTCCTGCCGAAGATGTTCGGCTATGTGGTCGGCAGGTGACCTTTCGGCGATCCGGTCGCCCCCAGGGAGCAAGTCATGAACCGCCTGATTTTTGTGCTCAACGGGCCCAACCTCAACCTGCTCGGCAAACGCCAGCCGGAGATCTATGGCCGTGAAACCATGGCGGATGTGGAGCGGCTGTGTCGCGCCGAAGCGGAGCGGCATGGGCTTTCACTGCGCTTTCACCAGTCGAACCGGGAATACGAACTGATCGACTGGGTGCACGAGGCCCGCGGGATCGCAGGCGGCCTTCTCATCAATCCCGGTGCCTTCACCCATACCTCGATCGCCCTGCTCGATGCGCTCAATGCCTTCGAGGGGCCGGTCATCGAATGCCACATCAGCCAGGTGCACAGGCGCGAGACCTTCCGCCACCATTCCTATGTCTCGCTGCGCGCCGATGCGGTGCTTGCAGGCTTCGGCACGCAAGGGTACGGGCTCGCCATTCAGCGGCTGGCCAGGCTGATCGATGCGGCAGGCCAGACGGGGGCATAAGCGGTGCCGGCGCGGCCCGCAAAGCCTGACGGCAGTCTTGTCATTGCGGCGGCAAAATGCCATGACCTTGCCCGATGAACCGGCCCCGGAAGCAGGCCGGGCGGCGGGCGGAACACAGAACTTTCAGGCTGGATGAAATGGAATTTATCGCGAGTCTCATGACCGCCGATGCGCTGACCGCCCTGGCTCAGGTCATCATGATCGACCTCGTGCTGGCAGGCGACAATGCCATCGTGATCGGCCTTGCGGTGGCCGGCCTGCCGGCCGAGATGCGGGCGAAGGCCATCATGATGGGCATCGCCGCAGCGACGGTCCTGCGTATCATCTTTGCCGCGCTGACGACCAAATTGCTGGGCATCATCGGCCTGCTGTTCGCCGGTGGCGTGCTGCTGGCCTGGGTCTGCTGGAAGATGTGGCGCGAATTGCGCACCAGCCACCAGGAGGAGGTCGAGGCCGAGGAAGCCCTTGAAGGCGTCGATCTTAACGCCGACGGCGAGATCGCCGGGCATGCGCCGCGCAAGACGTTCGCCCAGGCCGCCTGGCAGATCCTCATCGCCGACGTCTCCATGTCGCTCGACAACGTGCTGGCGGTGGCCGGCGCCGCCCGCGATCATCCATCCATTCTGGTCATCGGTCTTGCCCTGTCGATCGCGCTGATGGGCCTTGCCGCCAATTTCATCGCCAAGCTGCTGAACAAGCACCGCTGGATCGCCTATGTCGGCCTCGCCATCATCGTCTATGTGTCCCTTGAGATGATCTACAAGGGGGCGCTGGAGATCTGGCCCTATCTGAACGGCGCCGCCCGGCCGGCCTGAGGCCGGGACGGGGTAAGATCATGCTCTCGTTTTGATGACCCCATCAAGACGAGAGATAACATGATCGATTACAATAGCTTAGACTGCGCCGCGATCGTCGGCACAACGCCGTTTTCGATCAGGCTGGCGAGCTGTCCGGTCACGGCGGCGCGGAACTCGCTGTTTGCGACGAGAGCGGGTGCGAAGATCGCCTCGATGGCGAGCAAACCCTCCGCCAGCGCCCGCGCATCCCTGCCGGCCGCTGTCGTAACGGCGGTTATCCGGCCGGCCAGAGGATCATTGATCTCGTGCCGGCCGCCCGCCTCACTGGCGCCCATGACAAACCGCATCCAGGCGGCCACGCCCAATGCCAGAAACCGGATCGGCCGGCCGGTGGCGAGGTTGTCGGCAACCGTGCCCAGCAGGCGCTGGGGCAGTTTCTGCGAACCGTCCATGGCGATCTGCAGCAGCCGGTGGCGGATCGCGGTATTCTGAAAGCGGGCGAGCAGCGCCTCGGCATAGGCCGAAGGCTGCTGGCCCTCGGGCTCGGCCAGGCTCGGAATGATCTCCTGCCACAGCCCCCGGAGCATTGCGGCAAAGGCCGGATCATTGCTCGCATCGGCCACGGTTTCATGGCCGGCGACAGCACCGAGATAGGCCAGCGTCGAATGCGCGCCGTTCAGCATGCGCAGCTTCATCAGTTCGAACGGTTCGACATCGCGGACGAATTGCGCCCCGCCCAGTTCCCAGCGTGGCCGGCCCGTCGGGAAATTCTCCTCGATCACCCATTGGGTGAATGGTTCGGTGACGACCGGCCATGCGTCGCGCACACCAAGCGCCGCAGCGATGCGGTCACGATCGGCGTCGGTCGTCGCCGGAACGATGCGGTCAACCATGGTCGAGGGAAAGGCGACCTCGCCGGCGACAAAACGGCCCAGCGCCGGATCGACCAATTCGGCATAACGCACGACCACACGCCTCACCGTCCGGCCGTTCGATGGCAGATTATCGCAGCACAGCACCGTGAAGGGCGCCACACCGGCCGCGCGGCGGCGGGCCAGTGCCGCCACCAGAAACCCCGGTGCCGAGCGCGGCCGATCCGGATTGGCGAGATCATGGATGATATCCGGATGCGCCTCGTTCAGCGCGCCAGTGGCCGGATTGTGGCAATAGCCCTTCTCGCTCACCGTCATGGAAACGATGCGGATGCGCGGATCGGACATGCAGGCAATCAGCGCGCCGGGGTCTTCGCGAGCAACCAGCACATCGCCCACAGCACCGATCACCTGAAGCCGCTCGCCCTCCGGCGACTTGACCGCGACGGTATAAAGCCCGTCCTGCGGCCTCAAGGCGTCGCGCGTGTCGGGGCTGCGCAGGCTGGCGGCGATGATGCCCCAGCCGGTCTCGCCGGCATCCATCGCCACCTGGAGCATCACCGCCTGATGGGCGCGGTGGAAGGCGCCGATACCCAGATGGACGATGCCGGGACCTGACCAGCGGCCTTTGGGAACCGCAACCGAGCCGGGCAAGG
>DAOMXG010000181.1:0-4676 GCA_035436995.1 Beijerinckiaceae bacterium | reverse complement strand
CCGCCGCCCGCCAGGCTGCTGCGGGCAAGAAAATCCGGCGCTGCCTGCTTTCCGGCTTGTCACAGGGCACGGCGTTTGTTAGTCACCGGCCCTCGGAACGGGGCCGGTTCGCCGGTTCCGACGTCCCAGGCGGCCATGGCGGAATTGGTAGACGCGCTAGCTTGAGGTGCTAGTGGGGAGACCCGTGGAGGTTCGAGTCCTCTTGGCCGCACCAAAAGCCCCCGGAAACGGGGGCTTTTTGCTGTCCAGTCAGTTCTTCAGCAAGGTAACTTCACAGGCCTTGAGCACAAGGTCCGGTACGCCATTTGCTCCATAGCTGGGTCTGATAACAACGGTACCGGTCGATTTCAGGGGCAATACGAAGGAAGCACGAAAGTTTTCAACCGGCACCTTTTGCACTTTTCCATCATATGAATACTCGGCCGTGGCACCTGCCTTCACTTTTGTTTCCAGGTAGCCTTCAAACCCGCAATCGATCAGCGCGCGTCGACCTTGAAGAGACCACAAGCGCAACTGCGCGTTACTCTCACCCGAGGACTTGCCATGGAAACGCACTTCATACTCCCAGGCAATTCCGACTGTCCAATTGACATTTGTGCCATCCAGCATCGCCATGACATCGCCCATCTTCACTTTCGGAGTATTCGGGCTGACCACGCCTGACGCGCCGAGATCGGTAGAGGTGCTCTGGACGCCCTGTTTCATCAATGACTTCAATTTGTCGGGGACGGGCAGGGGGGCAAATCGCAGCTGCTTTTGGCTGGCCTGAGCCGCAGACTTATCCATGATCGCATCCGTTGCCGAAGGGGTTGATGGCGGCACTTTCATGCCCGGTTGCTGTGCCATGGCCGCTCCCGCCAGAGCACTGATTGCAAGACCCGCACACGCGTTCCATTTCATCGCCATGACCGTCCTCCATCGATGATGAGGAGCACAGCCTAATGACGTTTCGTGCTAATGTCGTCGCACATTTGCGTGACGTCACGCCACCGCGTGGACGACGCGAAAGCCCTTTGCCTCAAGTGCGGCAAGGAAGGCGGGCAGCATGGCAGCGGTCTGCTCGCGGGTGTCGTGGAACAGGACGATTCCCTTCCTTGCGCGCATCAGACGACCCATCACCAGATCGAGCTGCGCCTGCGGTGCCATGACGTTCCAGTCGCTGGCCCAGAGATCGGCGCCGAACACGGCAAGACTGCGGCGCTGCATGTCGGCGAGCAGGGCGGGAGTTTCGACAAAGCCGGGAAAGCGGATGAACGGGCTGAGCCGCCCGGCGCCGCCGAGGGCTTTTTCGATGGCGGCGGCGCCCTGATCGATGTCGGCCAGCGCCCGCTCATGGCTGAGCCGGTCGATGGTCCAGGGGTGCGAGAAGGTGTGGTTGCCGATGGAATGGCCGTCGCGGGCGATGCGTTCGGCCAGATGCGGCAGGCCGGCGGCATGGCGGCCGATCAGGAAGAAGGTTGCCTTGGCGCCGTGGGCGGCCAGGGCAGACAGGACACGCGGCGTGGTGCCGGCGGCCGGGCCATCGTCGAAGGTCAGCACCACCTCGCCGTCGGCGAGCGGCAGGCTGGCAGGATAGTGCTTGCGGCCATAGACCGGACCGCCCGCAACCGGCACGACCAGCCGCCGACCCGGTGCGGCGCCGGCAGGACCAGGCAAGGCCGCCGCAAGAGAAGCGAGCAGGATGTCGCGGCGTCGCATTTTTCATACCCGTTGCATTGCGCTGGCGAGAGGCAAATCCTAGAAGCGATTTTGCCCCTGTTGGCAATGGGTTTGCGATGCTTGGCTCTGACCTGCCCGTAACCGAACCGCTGGCTCAGCCGGAAACCTTCCGGGATGAGGAGGGCGAGGTGCGCGCCTCGTTCGTGGCTTCGGTCGCCACCGCCATCGCGACGGAAAACCGCGATGCCCTGGCGGCGCTGGTCGGCGACCTGCACGAATCCGATCTCGGTGAATTGATCGAGGCGCTCGAAAGCGAGGATCGGCCGCGGCTGATCGCCCTGCTGGGCCGCGACTTCGACTTCACGGCGCTGACCGAGGTCGATGATGCGGTGCGCGAGGAAATCCTCGAGGAGGTGCCCAATGAGGCAATCGCCGAAGGTGTGCGCGACCTTGATACCGACGACGCGGTCTACATTCTTGAAGACCTCGATGCGGCCGATCAGGAAGAGGTTCTGGCCAAGCTGCCCGCCGACGAGCGCGGCATGCTTGAGCGCAGCCTCGACTATCCCGAAGAATCGGCCGGCCGGCGCATGCAGACCGAATTCATCGCGGTGCCACCGTTCTGGACCGTCGGCCAGACCATCGATTTCATGCGCGACGCTGCCGATCTGCCGGGGAAATTCTACCAGCTGTTCGTCATCGATGCCGAGCGGCGGGTGCTGGGCGGGGTCGGGCTCGACCAGTTGCTGCGCAGCAAGCGCCCGGTCCGGATCGAAGCGATCATGGAGCCTGAAGAGCATCAGGTCCGGGTCGATGAGGACCAGGAAGAGGTCGCCGACATCTTCAAGCGCTACAACCTCGTCACCATGCCGGTGATCGATGCCGACGAGCGGCTGGTCGGCGTTCTGACCTTCGACGATATCGTCGATGTCATCGAGCAGGAAGCGGACGAGGACATTCGCGCCCTCGCCGGTGTGAAACCGGACGAGGAACTGTCGGATTCGGTGTGGACCCTGGCACGCGGCCGCTTTTCCTGGCTGTTCATCAACCTCATCACAGCCTTTCTCGCTTCCTCCGTGCTCAAGGGGTTCGCCGGGCAGCTTGAGAAGATGGTGGCGCTGGCGGTGCTGGCGCCCATCGTTGCCAGCCAGGGCGGCAATGCCGCTACCCAGACGATGACCGTGGTGGTGCGCGCCATTGCCACGCGCGAACTGGACAGGGCCAATGCGCTGCGGGTGATCGGGCGCGAACTGCTGGCCGGCAGCCTGAACGGGCTTGCCTTTGCGGTCATCACCGGCCTGATTGCTGCCTACTGGTTCGGGACCTACGATCTCGGCATCGTCATCGGCATTGCGATGATCGTCAATCTGATCGCCGCCGCGCTCGGCGGGGCGACCATTCCGCTGGTGCTCGATGCTTTCGGGATTGATCCGGCGGTGTCCTCGGCGCCGTTCGTGACGACGGTGACCGATATCGTCGGATTCTTCGCCTTTCTTGGGGTGGCGACGCTGTGGTTCGGCCTCGCCTGACGCTGCGTTTCGGATTGCTTAAGAGTTTCGATTCAATTGTCACCGGATGACCAAGCGCAGACAGATCCGGCGCCGCGCCTCGCGTGGCCTCCGCGCCCTGCTGGGGCTCAGCCTGACGGCATTGCTGGCCTCCTGCTCGGTGCAGGAACAATTCAACCGCTATCCCGCCAAGGGCGATATCAAGCCGCATCCCGGGGTTGCGCGCGCCTCGAGCTTTCCGATCCAGGGGATCGACATCTCCAAATGGCAGGGGACCATCGACTGGCAGGCGGTGCGCGGGGCCGGGACCCGCTTCGTCTTCATCAAGGCCACCGAGGGCGGCGACCATGTCGACCCCAAATTCCTCGACAACTGGAACGGTGCCAAGGCAGCCGGTGTGGCGCGCGGCGCCTACCATTTCGTCTACTGGTGCCGGCCGGCGCATGAACAGGTGGTCTGGTTCACCCAGCATATTCCGCAGGAGCCCGATGCTTTGCCGCCGGTGCTGGATGTCGAATGGAACAGCCATTCCAAGACCTGCCCGCAGCGCATTTCCAAGGAGCTGGCGCTGGAAAAGATCCGGCTGATGCTCGACGAGCTGGAAAAGCACACCGGCAAGCGGCCGGTGATCTACACCGACATTCCATTCCATGAGGAAGTGCTGGAAGGCCAGTTCCGCGATTACGTGTTCTGGATCCGCTCGACGGCGGCCGAACCCCAGACCCGCTACCGCGACCGTGACTGGGGCTTCTGGCAGTTCACCACCACCGGCCGGGTGCCTGGAATTGCCGGCAACGTCGACCGCAATGCCTTCTTCGGCGGGGAGAAGGAATGGGCGATGTTCGTCTCCGGCAAACCGATGCAGATATCCAACAAATAGGCATTCTGCGGCGGATCGGCGGATCGGTAGCTTGGGCGGCGGCAACCGCCGGGTCAGGCCGGCTTGGCTTCGCCGTCGCCAGCTTCGCCTTTGCTGCCGATCTGCTCCTTGACCCAGGTTTTCAGCCGGTTGAACGTCACCATCAGGCGGGTAAACTGGTCAATGCGCGCCTGTGTGACGTCAGGTCTGGTGGCCATCGCCAGCGATATGATCGGTTCCTTGTCGGTCCAGACGGCCTCAATCGGATGGCCGGGAATGGCGCAGGAATCGATCCGGCTGTAGCCGGTGCCGGGTTCAAACAGCTTCCTGACCGTCCACATGTCGAGGTGAACGCCCGGACTGAAGCTGGAATAGGCTTCGTCATAGGCCGTCTTGACGGCGAACATCGCCTCGTCGCGCACCAGATTGATCGTCATGGCCAGCGGCTGGCCGTTGAGGGTGAGCACGTCGATCTCGGACGCGTCGGACAGGAAGGCCTGTTCGGCAAAGGCGCGGGTTTCCGGCGTGCAGGCCAGCGCCGTGCCGGTCCTGGCTTTCCAGCCGGATTGTTCGAGCGCCAGAAAGGCTGCAAGCGCCGCCGGCTTTTCCGCCGGATCGGTAACGATCCTGAACTCGATCGCGCCCAGTTC
>DAOMXG010000180.1:0-4711 GCA_035436995.1 Beijerinckiaceae bacterium | reverse complement strand
GCCCGCGCCGAGGACGGGCAGCGCTATACCGCCCTTCCCAACGCCTTCCAGTATCGCAAGGCCTATGATCCGTCGTGTTCCTGCAAGCAGCCGCAGCAGAGCTGGGCCTCGGCCCTGCGCGATGCCGACAAGCTGGTGCGGGACCGGGCGAACGATATCACCGTGACCGAAGAGCGCTCCAACCAGATGGCGCGGCCGCAACAGGTGCGCCTGCGTGGCGTCAAAGGCAAGACTGCACCGGAAGAACCGGTCGAAATGCAGCTCAACACCAATTTCGCCACCAACAGCACGGCCACCGCTGGAATCGGCCCGGCCGTCTCCGGCAATCGCATGCTCGGCACCGGCGATGGCGAGACGCGCGAAGTCAACAGCAAGGGCGGCGAAAAGAAGCAAGTGCGCGTGCTCACCCCGGCGCTTTCGCTCAGCCAATGAACCAACCTGTGCGCCAGCGCACAGGCTAAAACGGCGCAGGTTGTCGTCGGCCTCGTCCACGCCGAATTGTTAAACATTCTGCGGCAAAAATTCTCATCTGCGGCCAAGGTTGCGTTCCGCGCGGTGAGCGATGTCCAAGTTGCGTTTGCGTATTCCTGCCATGATGCTGGCTCTGGTAGTGTCCCAGGCCGCCGGCGCGCAGACGGGCAGCAGTGGCAGCCCGGGATTTCTTGCCAATCTGCTCGGCATTCGTCCAGCCACGACCGAGGCACCGATGAATCTTGCGGCGCCGCCGCCTGCCGGCAAGGCGGCCAGGACCAGCCAGCAATCCGCCTCCCCGGCGCCTGCCAAGGCCGGAACGGCCAAAGCCGTCGCTGCAAAAGCTGACACCGCCGCGCCCCCGGTGCCCCGTTCTGCCGGCAAGGCTGCCGACACCCGCACGGCCGCAGCCGGCACCATCGACCCCAAGCCATCCGATCCGGGCGCCGATCTCGACCGCCCGGTCAGGAAGCCGGTGAAGCTGCCACCGTTCCGCGGCGGGGGCAGCCAGGCGGTCTGCGTGCGCACCTGCGACGGGTTCTTCTTCCCGGTCAATTACGAGGGCGCCCATGGCAGCGACCGCTATGCGGAAGCCTGCCAACTGGCCTGCCCTTCCGCGCCGACCGAGGTGTATTTCATGCCGCGCGGCGGTGATCTCAAGCAGGCGGCCAATCAATATGGCCAGCGTTATGCCGCTTTGCCGAATGCCTTCAAGTATCGCAAGGAGCGCGATGCCTCCTGCGCCTGCAAGGCCCAGAACCAGAGCTGGGGCGAGGTGCTGGCCCATGTCGAGCCGATGATCAAACAGGGCAAGGACGATATTCTGGTCACGCCCGAGCGCTCGCTGGAACTTGCCCGGCCGGCCGATCCAGCCGAGAAAATCGTGGCTGAGGCGGCAGCGCCCAGAAAGGCCGCCAAGAGCAAAAAGGCCGGCAAACCCGCCATCGCCGATGCCAAGCCCGCGCTCAGGACCAGCATCAAACCGGATCAGGCCGCCACGAGACCGGCACCGGCGCGACCTGTCGCCAGCAGGCAGCCGATAGACCCGGAGACAACCGCCTCGATCAGACGAGCCGCCGTTCCGCTTCCGCCCGCCCGATAAGCGGCAGCAGGCGTTTCAGTTCCGGACCGTGGTCGAGCCCGGTCAGCGCCAGCCTGAGCGGCAGGAACAGCGCCTTGCCGCGCGCACCGGTCGCGGCGGTCACGGCAGCGCACCAGATGCCCCAGGTCGTCTCGTCCCAGGGTTCGGGTGGCAGCAGCCTGCGGGCGGTCTCGATCAGCTCCGGATCGGACCGGACATGCGGCGCGATCGGCCCGTTCACGACATGCCACCAACTCACAGCCTCTTCCATGTCGGCAAGGTTGGCGCGCACCGCATCCCAGAACAGTTCGGCGCGCGCGCCGTCGATGCCTGCGGCGGCGAGCCGATCCCGCACAGCGGCATAGGGCTTGGTATGCAGCAGCCGCGTCGTCAGATGGCCGATCTCGGCGGGATCGAATTTGGTCAGGGCACGCGATATGCCGGAAAGCTCGGCGAGCGGCACCAGGTCATCAAGCGAGGCGAGCGGACGCACCGGTTCGGATGTGCCGGTCAGGACCGCGACCGCCGCCACCGCCATCGGATCCGCGCCGCCTTTGCGGAACGACCGGATCGACAGCGCGCCGGTGCGTTTGGACATCGCCTCGCCGGAAGCGGCCACGATGAGATTGTGATGGGCAAAACGCGGCGGTGCGACACCCAGCGCGTGGAACAGCTCGATCTGCACAGCCGTATTGGCGACATGATCCTCGCCGCGGATGATATCGGTGACGCCCATATCGGCATCGTCAACCACCGAGGCGAAGGTGTAGAGTACGGTGCCATCCTCGCGCACCAGCACCGGATCGGATAGCGAGCCGGTGTCGATATGGCAGGGACCGCGCACGCCATCCTGCCATTCCACCGTCGCGCCGGACAGTCTGAACCGCCAGTGCGGATGCCGGCCACGGGCTTCGAGAGCGGTGCGTTCGGCCTCGGTCAGCTTCAGCGAGGCCCGGTCATAGACCGGCGGCAGGCCGCGCGCCTGCTGGCGCTTGCGCTTGCGCTCCAGCTCATCGGGTGTCTCATAGGCCGGATAGACGAGCCCGGCGGCCTTCAGCCGCTCCAGCGCCATTCCATAGCGATCCAGTCGCAGCGACTGACGCTCCAGCCGATCCCAGCGGATGCCGAGCCAGGCGAGATCCTGCTGGATGGCCTCGGCATAGATTTCCTGCGAGCGTTCGACGTCGGTATCGTCGAGTCTGAGGATGAACTGGCCGCCATGGCGGCGGGCATGGAGCGCATTCCACAGCGCCGTGCGGGCATTGCCGATATGCAGGTAGCCGGTCGGCGAGGGAGCGAAGCGGACGATCATCATGGCCAGCCTCACACATCCAGGATGGCGGCCGTGCCGGTCACGACCTCCGGGGTCAGTTCCGGATCGGGCCTGTGCGGACCCAGGCCCGGATCGCGGAAGCGGTTGACGATCGGATAGCGGCGGTCACGACCGAAATTCTTGCGCGTCACCTTGACGCCGGGCGCTGCCTGCCGTCGCTTGTATTCGGCGATGAAGAGCAGGCGCTCGATCTTGCGCACGGTTTCGAGGTCATGGCCGGCGGCGACCACCTCGCTGATCCGCATCTCCTTTTCCACCAGCATTTCGAGGATGGCATCGAGCACCTCGTAAGGCGGCAGCGAATCCTGATCCTTCTGGTTGTCGCGCAATTCGGCACTCGGCGCCTTGACCAGGATGTTTTCGGCAATGACGATCCCGCCCGGCCCCTTGGCGCCCTCCGGCTTCCAGGCGTTGCGCAGGGCCGAGAGGCGGTAGACCTCCATCTTGTAGAGGTCCTTGATCGGGTTGAAACCGCCGTTCATGTCGCCGTAGATGGTGGCATAGCCAACCGACATCTCGCTCTTGTTGCCGGTGGTCACGACCATCGGGCCGAATTTGTTGGAAACCGCCATCAGCAAGGTGCCGCGCGCCCGGCTTTGCAGGTTTTCCTCGGTGATATCGCGGGCACTGCCGGCGAACAGCGGGCTGAGGATCGCCTCGAATCCTTCCACTGCGGAAGCGATCGGCAGGCTGTCGTAGCGCACTCCCAGCGCCGCGGCGCAGGCTTTGGCATCGGCCAGGCTGTCCGATGAGGTGAAGCGGAACGGCATCATGATGCAATGCACCCGGTCCGGACCGAGCGCATCAACCGCCATCGCCGCGCACAAAGCCGAATCAATGCCGCCGGAAAGCCCCAGCACCACGCCGGGGAAACGGTTCTTGTCGACATAATCGCGCAGTCCCAGCATGCAGGCGGCATAGTCGGCCTTCTCGCCCTCCTCGACCAGCGCCATCGGCCCCTCGGTGCAGACCCAGCCCGAGCCGATGCGGCTCCAGTGCGTGATCGCCACATCCTCGACAAAGGCCGGCATCTGGAAGGCCAGCGCGCAATCGGCATTAAGGCCGAAGGATGCGCCGTCGAACACCAGTTCGTCCTGCCCGCAGATCTGGTTGAGATAGACCAGCGGCAGGCCGCTTTCGGTAACGCGCGCGGCGGCAACATTCATGCGCTCATCGGTCTTGCCGCGCCAGTAGGGCGAACCGTTGGGCACCAGCAGGATTTCCGCGCCGGTTTCGGCCAGGCATTCGACCACCTCACTGCCCCAGATATCCTCGCAGATCGGCAGGCCGAGGCGCAGCCCGCGCAAGGCCAGCGGCCCCGGCATCGGGCCGACGTTGAACACACGTTTCTCGTCAAATACGCCATAATTGGGCAGATCGGCCTTGAAACGCACGCCAACGATGCGACCCGCATCCAGCGCGGCATAGGCGTTGAACAATCCGTCGCCCTCCGCCCAGGGCAGCCCTACCAGCACCGCCGGACCGCCATCGGCGGTTTCGCGCGCCAGCGTTTCCAGCATCGCCCGACAGGCATCGACGAAGGCCGGCTTGAGCACCAGATCCTCCGGCGGATAGCCGGCGAGAAACAACTCGGTGAACATCACGATATCGGCCCCTGCCCGCGCCGCTGTGGCACGGGCGGTGCGCAGCTTCTCGGCATTGCCGGCGATGTCACCAACGGTCGGGTTCAACTGGGCAAGCGCGAGGGTGAGGGTGTCGCGGCGGCGGCTGGAAGATGTCGTTGTCATGGCCCTGATTTAGAGCATTTTCTGACCAGATTGAACCAGTTGCGTTTCTCGGGCCGTGGGATGATCCGGGCGGAGGCT
>DAOMXG010000179.1:0-4737 GCA_035436995.1 Beijerinckiaceae bacterium | reverse complement strand
CCGCGCGCGAGCCGCGCACCGGCGACAGCGAGGCGAGGCACCGGTTGAACTCCATCGGGTTCTGGATGGCCTCGCAGTCCTTGGCGGTCCTGGCCAATGCCGGCGCGCTGCCGCCAGCGCAGGCAAGCGCCGCAACGGCAATGAGAATGAGGAGCGAAGGCTTCATGGACAGCGGATGATTCCCGGTTCTCACAACGACTAGCGCGACGTTCGAGCGCGCGCCAGAGTCCTGCCGGAAAGGAACGCCGGGATTGTGGCAGGCATTGGGCCGCCTGTCCGCCGCCTCGCGCCCGGATCGTCACGCCGCGCGCGAAACAGAATTGCTTCCGTATGAAAACAAACTGCTCTAAGAGCCGGACAGCCCTGTTCTTCAGCCGTTGTTGCCGCCATGACCGACATAGCCTCGCTTCAGAGTTCGATCCTCGCTGAGATTGCCGCCGCCGCCGACGAGGCGGCGCTGGAGGGCGTGCGCGTCGCCGCGCTCGGCAAGAAGGGGTCCATTTCGGCCCTGCTGGGAACTCTGGGCAAGATGTCGCCCGACGAACGCAGGACCGCCGGCGCCGCCATCAACGCGGTCAAGGATGCGGTGACCGACGCGCTCGCCCAGCGCAAGATTGTGCTGAAGGCCGCAGCGCTCGATGCGCGGCTGAAATCGGAGACGGTGGACGTGACCCTGCCGGTGCGCGCCAGCACGCTGGAAACCGGCCGCATTCATCCCATTTCGCAGGTCATCGATGAATTGACAGCCATCTTCGCCGATCTCGGCTTTGCCGTCGCCGAAGGGCCGGACATCGAGACCGACGATTACAATTTCACCAAACTGAATTTCCCGGTCGGACATCCGGCGCGGGAGATGCACGACACGTTCTTCTTCGCGCCCGATGCGGCGGGCGAGCGCAAGCTGCTGCGCACCCATACCTCGCCGGTGCAGATCCGCACGATGCTCCAGCAGAAGCCGCCGATCCGCGTCATATGCCCCGGTCGCACCTATCGCTGCGATTCCGACCAGACCCATACGCCGATGTTCCATCAGGTCGAGGGTCTGGTGATCGACAAAAGCGCCAACCTCGGCCAGCTCAAATGGGTGCTGGCGGAGTTCTGCAAGGCATTCTTCGAGGTGCCGAACGTCACCATGCGCTTCCGCCCGTCGTTCTTCCCGTTCACGGAACCGTCGATGGAAGTGGACATCCAGTGCCGGCGCCAGGGTGGCGACATCCGCTTCGGCGAGGGCGAGGACTGGCTGGAAATCCTCGGCTGCGGCATGGTTCATCCCAATGTGCTCAGGAATTGCGGCATCGATCCTGATGTCTATCAGGGCTATGCCTGGGGCATGGGCATCGATCGCATCGCCATGCTGAAATACGGCATGGCCGACCTCAGGCCCTTCTTCGAAGCCGATGTGCGCTGGCTGAGCCACTACGGCTTCCGCCCGCTCGATCTGCCAAGCCTGGCGGGCGGGTTGACGGGGTGAGGGGCGGTCAATGACAATTGACGCTGCCCTGCTTTCGCTGTTGTCAGCCATTCTGGGCGGCTTGATTGTTGCTGCCATAAATCATGTGTTCAGTCGTCGTCGTGAATTAGATGCCAAAAAGCGGGATATTGCGCTCTCAAAGCTGCTTGAGGCTTGGTTGGCATTGGATGCAGCCTCGCACAAACCTGGCGTTTATGATGGCGAGATTCACAAATTGGAAGAAGCAACAAGGCTGATTCTGCTGTTTGCGGAAGATGACGATATTGATAAAATTGAAACAATCACAAAGAACGTAACGAAAAAGGAGCCAGCAGATTACACGCCGTTACTGAAATCATTGCGCCAAAAAATACGAGATCAAATTGGCCTCGAAGGAAGAGCGCGCCACTTTTGGTTTGCCGCTAAGCCGATTCAAACTCCAACTCCCAAGGATCACAAAAAAGATAATAGACATTTAGACCAAATTGGCTAAAATAGCTAATACTTGGAGCGCATCCCATGAAAACCGTTACCGCTGCCGAGGCCAAGAATGGCTTCGGCAAATTTCTCGATATGGCGCAGCGCGAGCCGGTGCTGGTGACCAAGAACAACCGGCCGGTCGGCGTGTTCCTGTCGATGGCCGATATCGAGGACACGATCTGGGCCGAGCGTGCCCAGAAGGCCCATGCCGAGGGCTATCTCGGGCCGGGCGACAGCCGCAGCCTCCTCGGCGCGCTGGTCCATGCCAAGGATTGACCTGACCAAACAGGCCCGACAGGTCGCCGAACGGCTTCTGGCTCTGGAAAGCCAGCCGGAACCGCCGAATTCGCAGTTTCTCTAGGGCTACGCGCCAATGCGGCGGCTGAAAATCGGGGAATTCCGCGCCATCTATGTGATTGACGGCGACATCATTCAGGTGCGCCTGATCGGCAAGCGAAATGATGATGACGTCTACCGCGCGCTCGAACGAATGACGAGGTGACCCCATGACCGGCGAACCTGCCCCCCGCACCGACTTTTCCCAGGCCGACTGGATGTTCGAGCGGATCATCAAATCGTTGCAGGCGTTTGAGGCCGCGCTCGCGGCGGATGAGGAAATCGGCGTGCGGCTGGCGGCCTTTTCCGATGAGGTGCTGTCGATCGAAAGCGTCGGATACTGGAACCCGGACCTGATCAAGTTCACCGGCGTCACCGGCAATGGCGAACGCTATGAGCTTGTCCAGCATGTCAGCCAGGTCAGCCTGCTGATGGCCGCACGGCCAAAGCGCGGCGGCGAGGCGCGGCGGATCGGTTTCATCCTCGGCGAACAGCTCGAAAAGGCGCGCGACAAGCAGGCGGTCAACGCCACGGCGGTGGTTTGATTTCGCCGCAGTGCGGAATTTGCCCCTTTTCTCAAGCGCAGCATGCGTTTAGGAGGATCACGCCGCATTGCCTTTCCGCGAGGAACGAGCCCCATGAAAGTCACCCTGTCCTGGCTCAAGGACCATCTCGATACCAACGCCAGCCTCGATGAGGTGGTAACGACGCTGACCCGCATCGGGCTGGAGGTCGAAGGAGTCGAGAACCCGGCCGAAAAGCTGAAGGGCTTTTCCATCGCCTATGTGACAGAGGCAAAGCAGCATCCCAATGCGGACCGGCTGCGTGTCTGCATGGTCGATACCGGCAGCGGCGAACCGGTGCAGGTGGTGTGCGGCGCTCCCAACGCGCGCACCGGCATGAAGGGCGTGTTCTCGCCGGCGGGCACGTTCATTCCGGGCAAGAACATCACCTTGGGCAAGGGCGTCATCCGCGGGGTCGAATCCAACGGCATGCTGTGCTCGGGCGCCGAGTTGATGCTGAGCGAGGACCATGACGGCATCCTCGACCTGCCGGCTGATGCGCCGGTGGGGGTGGATTTTGCCACCTATCTCGGCCTCGATGATCCGGTGATCGAGATCAACCTGACGCCGAACCGCCCCGATGCGACCGGCGTCTACGGGATCGCGCGCGATCTCGCTGCTGCTGGCCTGGGAACACTCAAGACACCAAAGCCGCCGACCTTCGCGGCGCAGGGCCCCTGCCCGGTCGACGTCACGCTCGATTTTGCCGATGCGGACCGGCATCTCTGCCCCGCCTTCGCGCTGCGGGTGGTACGCGGGGTGAAGAACGGCCCCTCGCCCGAGTGGATGCAGAAGCGGCTCAAAGCCATCGGTCTCAGGCCCATCAATGCGCTGGTCGACATCACCAATTTCATGACCTTCGATCAGGGCCGGCCGCTGCATGTGTTCGACCTCAAGAAGGTCGCGGGCGGACTGGTGGTGCGGCGGGCCAAGGCCGGCGAAAGCCTGCTGGCGCTCGATGGCCGCAGCTACAGCCTCGATCCGTCGATGGTGGTGATTGCCGACGAGAAAGGCGTCGAGTCACTCGCCGGCATCATGGGCGGCGAGCATTCCGGCTGCGATGGCGCGACGAGTGATGTGCTGATCGAATCGGCGCTGTGGGATCCGCTCACCGTCGCCCGCACCGGCCGCGCGCTCGCAATCAACACCGATGCCCGCTACCGGTTCGAGCGCGGCGTCGATCCTGCCTATACCGTGCCCGGGCTCGACCGGGCCACCGCATTGGTGATCGACCTCGCTGGCGGCGCCGCCAGCGAGGCGGTGGTGGCCGGCGCCATTCCCGAGGCGACCAGGGTCATCGATTTTCCGTGGGACGAGACGAGGCGGCTCACCGGCCTCGACGTGCCACGTCCGGAAGCAAAAGTGATCCTGCAGACGCTCGGCTTCTGGGTGTCAGGCAAGGGCGACGTGGTCAAGGTGGCGCCGCCCTCGTGGCGTCCCGACATCGAGGGCAAGGCCGATCTCGTCGAGGAAATCACCCGCATCATCGGCGTCGACAATGTGCCGATGGTACCGCTCCAGCGCGAGGACAAGGTGCATGCGCCCGTTCTCACGCTGATCCAGAAGCGGACGCGCCTGGCCCGCCGGCTGCTGGCGGCGCGCGGCATGATGGAAGCCGTTACCTGGTCGTTCATCTCGAAGGAGGCAGCCGGCCTGTTCGGCGGCGGTGCAGCGGCGCTGGCGCTCGCCAATCCGATTGCCTCGGACCTCTCCGACATGCGCCCGACCCTGCTCGCCGGGCTGATCGCCGCAAGCCAGCGCAATGCCGACCGCGGGCAGCATGATCTCGCCCTGTTCGAGGTGGGCCAGATTTTCCGCGGCGATGCGCCTCAGGATCAGAAGATCGCCGCCGCCGGCCTGAGGCGGGGCATCGCCAAGGCGGGTGGCGCCGGCCGGCACTGGTCGGGC
>DAOMXG010000178.1:0-4778 GCA_035436995.1 Beijerinckiaceae bacterium | reverse complement strand
GCTCAGCGGTAGAGCAGCGGTTTTGTAAACCGAAGGTCGGGGGTTCAATCCCCTCTGCCGGCACCAGAAAGCATGATGATGACCAGCGCCTCCGCCTCTCCCCTCATCCTGACTCTGTCGTGCAAGGATGTGATCGGGATTGTCGCCGAGGTGGCCGGCTTTCTTGCCGGCCATGGCTGCAACATCCTTGATTCAAAACAGTATTTTGATCCAGACACCGGGCTGTTCTTCATGCGCGTCGTGGTGGCATCGGAGCGCGGGGCCTCGGCTGAGGCGCTGAGGGCAGCCTTTGCGCCGGTGGGCCAGCGGTTTGCGATGGACTGGGCGCTGCATGATCCGTCGGTCAAGCCGCGCGTGCTGCTGATGGTGTCGAAGTTCGGCCATTGCCTCAACGACCTTCTCTATCGCTGGACCATCGGGGCGCTGCCGGTCGAGATCGCCGCCGTTGTGTCGAACCACCGTGATTTCTACCGCGCGGTTGCGGCGCATGGCATCGACTTTCACCATATTCCGGTAACGCCGGAGACCAAGCGCGAGGCCGAGCAGCGGCTGATGGACATCGTCGAGCAGACGCGATCGGAACTGGTCGTGCTGGCGCGCTACATGCAGGTGCTGTCGGATGACCTGTGCACGCGCCTGTCGGGCCGGGCGATCAATATCCATCACTCGTTCCTGCCGAGCTTCAAGGGCGCCCGCCCCTACCACCAGGCGCACCGGCGCGGCGTCAAGCTGATCGGCGCCACCGCCCATTACGTCACCGCCGATCTCGATGAGGGGCCGATCATCGATCAGGAAGTGGCGCGCGTCAGCCATGCCCAGTCGCCCGATGATCTGGTCGCCATCGGCCGCGACATCGAATCCGTGGTGCTGGCGCGGGCCGTGCTGGCGCATGTCGAACGGCGCGTCTTTCTCAACGGCAGCAAGACGGTCGTTTTTTCGTAAAGTGGGGAGCGCGTGGACGTGACTGCAACGCTGATCGACGGCAAGGCCGTTGCCGCCCGCACCCGCGCTGAGACCGCTGCGCTCGTCGCCGAGATCAGGGAGCGCCACGGCATCGTTCCGGGGCTGCATGTCGTGCTTGTCGGCGATGATCCGGCGAGCCAGGTCTATGTCGGCTCCAAGGAAAAGATGGCGGCCAAGGCCGGGTTCAATTCGGTGGTGCATCGCCTGCCGGCCACGACATCGCAGACCGAATTGCTGGCCCTGATCGACCGGCTCAACCGCGATGAGGCGGTGGATGGCATTCTGGTGCAACTGCCGCTGCCGCGCGGGCTCGACGCCAATGCGGTCATTGACGCCATCGACCCGGACAAGGATGTCGACGGCTTTCACCTCACCAATGTCGGCAAGCTTTCGGCCGGCCGCGCCGCGCTGGTGCCCTGCACGCCGCAGGGCTCGATGATCCTGATCCGATCGGTGACGACAGCGCTCTCCGGCTTCAACGCGGTGGTGATCGGCCGGTCGGCGATTGTCGGCAAGCCGATGGCGCAATTGCTGCTGAACGCCGATTGCACGGTCACCATCGCCCATTCCCGGACGCGCGACCTGCCGTCCGTGTGCCGCGGTGCCGATGTCCTGATCGCTGCCGTCGGGCGGCCCGAATTCGTGCGCGGCGACTGGATCAAGCCGGGGGCCATCGTCATCGATGTCGGCATCAACCGGCTGGCGGATGGCCGGCTGGTGGGCGATGTGGCCTTCGACGAGGCGGTGGCCGTGGCCGGGGCGATCACGCCGGTTCCCGGCGGTGTCGGGCCGATGACCATCGCCTGCCTCTTGCAGAACACCGCCATTGCCGCGCTGACCCGGCGCGGGCTGGCGCTGCCGGCCGTGCTCGCCTGACCCGGCGGCATACACCGAAATTTGACTGCACTTCGCCGCCAAATCATGCAGACTGCGGCCAGGTTCGACCTGTGCCGCTCAGGCGCCCGACAATCAGGTAAGGAGACTGTCATGACCCTTTCGCGCAGAACCGTTCTGGCCTGTGCAGCCGCAACCGCCGGCCTTGCCGCCCTGCCTGCCCATGCCAAGGCGCCGCTGGCCGGCACCCAGGCGCCGGGCTTTTTCCGCATGAAGCTGGGCGAGATGGAGGTTACCACCATCAACGACGGGTTTTTCGTCCGGCCGCTGGCCGGCTTCGTCAAGAATGCCATGGACGAGGAGGTGGCTGCCGCCATCCAGGATGCCCGCCTGCCCGGAAACGGCGTGTTCATTCCATTCACCACGGTCGTCATCAATACCGGCGACAAGCTGGTGCTGATTGATTGCGGCAACGGCGATTCCGGCGCACCGACCTCCGGCCGCTGGATGACCAATTTCAAGGCGGCCGGCTTTGATCCCAAGGATGTCGATACGGTCATCATCAGCCATTTCCACGGCGATCACATCAACGGCGTGCGGCTCAAGGACGGAACTGCCGTTTTCCCCAATGCCGAAGTGATGGTGCCCTCCGCCGAATGGGCATTCTGGATGGATGACGCCAAGATGAGCGCGGCCCCCGATCCGATGAAGCCGGCATTCCAGAATGTGCGCCGCGTGTTCGGCCCGCAGGCCAAGGATGTGAAGCAGTTCGAGCCGGGCAAGGAGATCGCGCCGGGCATCACCTCCATCGCAGCGGGCGGTCATACGCCGGGCCACAATGTGTTCATGGTGGCCAGCGGCAATGCCAAGCTGATGTGCCTCGCCGATACCACCAACAACCCCTATCTGTTCGCCCGGCATCCGGACTGGCAGGCGGTGTTCGACATGGATGGCAATGCCGCCGCCGCCACGCGCAAGAAGCTGCTCGACATGGCGGCGGAGGAAGAGGCCCAGGTGCATATGTATCACGCGCCGTTCCCGGCCACCGGGTTCATCGAAAAGGCCGGCAACGGCTATGATTTCGTGCCGGTGGTGTGGTCGTCGGCGCTGTAATGCCAAGTCGCAAGGCGAGGAACTCGCCGCGACTTGGTTCGTTTCAAAAATTTCTCACTTTTATCAACGAGATGAGAAATTTTTGAGTTGCTCCAAAGAGTCATTTTAAATGACTTTTTGGTATAACGCCCGTGTTCTCGCCCCTGCGGGCATACCAGGCAGGCCCGCAGGAAGCCGCGCGGCAAGGCATGCTGACGGGTCACCGGATGGCGGGGCGCGCGCGCCACGCCCTCCCCTTTTCCCCGGCTTGCTCTATGATGGACCAAAGCATGGGAGTCGCGCGTGCCGCAGGCCAGTAGGAGCATCGCCTTCATCGCCTCCAGCGCGCCGGAAGCGCAGAGCGCGCGCGAGCGGCTGGCCCGCTATTATGGCGATGCCGACCCGGAAACCGCCGATGTGGTGGTCGCCCTCGGTGGCGACGGGCTGATGCTGCAGGTGCTGCATCGCTTCATGGGACGGCACAAGCCGGTCTATGGCATGAACCGTGGCTCGGTCGGCTTCCTGATGAATGAATTCAGCGAGATGGGCCTGCGCGAGCGGCTGGCCGCTGCCGAGCGCAGCACCATCCATCCGCTGCTGATGAAGGCCGAGGATGCGGACGGGGCGGTCCACCGCTCGCATGCGGTCAACGAAGTCTCGCTGCTGCGCCAATCCTATCAGGCGGCCAAGCTGGCCATCGCCGTGGATGGCAAGGAGCGGATGCAGGAACTCATCTGCGACGGGGTGATCGTGGCGACACCGGCCGGCTCGACGGCCTACAATTATTCCGCCAACGGGCCGATCCTGCCGCTCAATGCGCCGCTGCTGGCGCTGACACCGATTTCCGCGTTCCGGCCGCGTCGCTGGCGCGGTGCGTTGCTGCCCGACCATGCGCAGGTGAGCATCACCGTATTGGAAGCGGACAAGCGCCCGGTCTCGGCAGTCGCCGACCATTTTGAAACGCGCAATGTCCGCCACGTCCATGTCGCCATCGACCGATCGATCGACATGCTGATGCTGCATGATCCCGGCCATAGCCTGGACGAGCGGATCCTGCGGGAGCAGTTCGGCTATTGATCGGTTCCGGTGCCGCTATGCGGCGTCGCGGCGGCGGATGTCCCAGTTGTTGAAGAAGCCGGCATCGAGCGCGTCGTGCAGGGAATTGATCACGCGTAGCGCTTCGGCCGATGGCGGGTTCACATCGTCCTCTACGGTGGCCGCCTCGGCTGCATCGCCAAACGTGGCGGCAAAGAGGCTGTCGAGGTCGGCGCGATAGGCTTCGTCCGGGTCCAGCGGCGGGGCCTCGTCTGTCACCGCATTGACCGGCTCTGTGGCGGGCTCATCGGCGGCGACGGCGGCTTCGACCGGGCTAGGCTCGGCAATCGATGCGTTCAGCCGGCCCTGTAGCATCAGGAGACGCGCCAGCGCAGGCGAGGGAACCGGCTCCATGTCCATCGCTGCCGGCGGCGGAAGGTCCTCGACCTCGTGGGAGGCATGGCCCGTCTCAGACGGGTCCTCGGCAGCAAGGTCCTCGGCCGGGACATCCTCCCAGTGATCAACACCGGCCATGGATTCTTCGACATCGAACCCGGCGTCGATGGATTGGGCCCAGGAATCCAGCGTATCGATGCGGGTGTCCGGAGCCACCTGCCCGGTTTCGTCCATCACAACGGCCGCGCCGGCTGCGGTGATTTCCTCGGTGATGCGCCGGGCGTCCTCGCGGGCTGCATCGGCATCGAGCCGCCGCAGCAAGGCGATCAGCGGGCGGACGCTGGCCTCTGCGAGCCCCAGGCTGGCAGACAGGGCCGCCGCAATGATGGGACGATTGAGACTGGGCGCAGCGGAAGCGGCGGGCGTCTTGCGGATGTGATCCAGCGCTGCGGCAATGG
>DAOMXG010000177.1:0-4843 GCA_035436995.1 Beijerinckiaceae bacterium | reverse complement strand
GCGTTCGTCATCGAACCAGCGGAAACGGCGACCTGCATCGCCGGTTCACACCGCCGCACGGTGGCCCATGCCCGCTATTTTGTCAGGAAATCCACAATCCTGGCTTCAAGCGGCTTGAGCGCCAGCACGCCGTTGAGGTGGCCGAAATTGCCGGCGATCTCGGCGGTTTCCACCGGCGTTCCGTTGGCGCGGATCGCCTCCGCCGTCGCCCGGACCCAATCGGCGGCAAAGACCTGATCGGTCGGTGCATAGAGCATCAGCGTGCGCGCCTTGATCTTCTTCAACCCTTCCGCCGCCGTCTTGGCGCCGCCGGGCACGAAGGTCTGGTTGGCCTTGACCAGATAGAGGAAGTGATTGGCATCCGACACGGCCGCACGGGCGGCCCCGGCGGCGTCGAGTGTCGCCTCGATCTTGTACCGGTTGTCGAAAGCGGCGAGCGGGTCCTTGCCCTCGGTCGCCCAGCCGGCGCCGATCGTCTTTTCCGCCCACAGCCAATGGTTGGCATGAAGGGAGACGATCTTGAGTGCGGTTTTGAGCCCCTCGACCGGCTCGGCCTTGCCGTAATAGTCCCCCTTGTTCCAGTTCGCATCGATCAGGATGGGAGAGGCCCAGACATTGAGCCAGGCGTTCAGCCATGGCCCCGGGTCGCCCGCAGCGATCACCGGCAGCAGCCTTTCGACCATGTCGGGATAGCTCGCCGCCCATTCATAGGATTGCAGGCCGCCCATCGACGCGCCCATCACGGCATGCAGCTTGCGGATGCCGAGGCTATCGAGCAACGCCTTCTGGACATTGACGAAATCGCGAATGGTCACGAGCGGGAAGGTCATCCCGTAGGGCTTGCCGGTATCGGGATTGATGGAGGCCGGCCCGGTGGTGACGACATTCGGATCCTTGGCGTTGAGATTGACCAGGGAATCGACCGAAATGACATAGAACCTGTTGGTATCGACCGCCTTTCCGGGGCCGATCAGATAGTCCCAGTAGCCGGGGAGCTTGTCGTCCGGCTTGTACTTTCCGGCAGCGTGGCTGGTGCCGGAAAAGAAATGCGGGACGAGAATCACATTGCTCTTGTCGGCATTGAGCGTGCCATAGGCTTCCCAGCCGACTTTGACGTTGCGCACCGTCGCTCCGGACACCGTCGTCAGCGACGCCATCTCGAAGGTCTTTTTCTCCACCAACATGTCCTGCGCCATGGCCCCGGTGGCCATCAGCGCGATCATCGCCATTTCTGCCAAGCGCTTGCCTATGCTGAACAGCATCTCCCTACGACCTCCCAGCGACCCTCGTTCAGGCCATGGCGGTGACGGCAATGGTCCGTCGCCTCCGCGGCCCTGCCTCAAAACGGAATGTCATCGTCATCGAGCGCAGTGGAGCGCCCGCCGCCGGACGGCTTGCGATCCATCGGCGAAGATCGGCCGAAATCACCGGAGCCGCGTCCGTCGCCGCCGTCGCGTGCGCCGTCGCCGCGCCCATCCAGCAAGGTCAGGTTGCCGGAAAAGCCCTGCAGCACCACCTCGGTCGAATAGCGGTCCTGGCCGGACTTGTCCTGATACTTGCGCGTCTGCAACTGGCCTTCGACAAAGACCTTGGAGCCCTTCTTGACATATTGCTCGATCACGCGAACCAGATTGTCATTGAAGACCACGACATTGTGCCACTCGGTCTTTTCGCGCCGCTCGCCCGTTGCCTTGTCGCGCCAGCTTTCGGAGGTCGCGATCCTGAGATTGGCGACCGAGCCGCCGCTGGGCAGCCTGCGGATCTCGGGGTCGGCGCCCAGATTGCCGATCAGCATCACCTTGTTCAAACTTCCGGCCATTCCTGTCTCCCGGCGCATATGAAAGACGCCATTCTACGCGGAGCAGGCGGTCCCGCTCCCGCGAAATCTTGCTGTTGTCCACAAGCGATACGAGTGGCCCTCGGTTCTGACCTGTCCGCAATTCCCGAACCCCGCTTTTATGCGTAGTTCTTTTTTTGTTCTTGTCAAGCGTTCGGCAAGGACCCAGCTTCCCGTCGTGGAATTCGGCGTCTCGTGCGATTGGCGAAGCGCTCAGAGATCGAGCAGCTTGCCCTGACGGCCGGCGAGATCCTGGATGAACTGCCAGGCCGTCCGGCCGGAGCGCGAGCCGCGGGTCGTGGCCCATTCCAGCGCGTCCGCATCAAGTCTTGTCCGCCGCAGCTTGAGCCCGAAATGCCTCGCATAGGCATGCACCATGGCCAGATATTCCTCCTGCGAGCACTTGTGGATGCCGAGCCAGAGCCCGAAGCGATCGGACAGCGACACCTTTTCTTCAACCGCCTCGCCGGGATTGATTGCGGTGGCGCGTTCATTGTCGATCATGTCGCGCGGCATCAGATGGCGGCGGTTCGATGTAGCATAGAACAGGACATTGGCCGGGCGGCCTTCCAGCCCGCCTTCCAGCACCGCCTTCAGCGACTTGTAGGAGGTCTCGCCGGCATCGAACGACAGATCGTCGCAGAATACCAGAAAACGGTGCGATGAGGTCCGCATCGTTGTCAGCAGCGCTGGCAGGGTCTCGATGTCCTCGCGATGGATCTCGACGAGCTTGAGCCGCATGGTTGCGCCAACTTCGGCATTGACGCTGGCATGGGCCGCCTTGACCAGCGAGGACTTGCCCATGCCGCGCGCGCCCCACAGCAGCACGTTGTTGGCCGGCAGACCGCGGGCGAAGCGCCGAGTATTGTCGACCAAGAGGTCGCGGATACGATCGATCCCGACCAGCAGCTCCAGCGGAATCCGGTTGACGCGGACCACCGGCGTCAGCGCCTGGCGACTGGCCGACCAGACAAAAGCATCCGCCGCCTCGTAGTCCGGCCGTGCCGGGGCGGGGGGCGCGATACGCTCCAGCGCCTCGGCGATGCGCGTCAGAAGCGGGGCGAGACTATGAGGATCAGACATCGGCAAGACACACATGCGGGTCAGAAAGGCAGGATCGCCAGAAAGCATGCAGCCGCCGGCAGATCAAAGAAAATATGCGGGGCGGGCAGAGGACACACCTGTCATGGCCCGATGACGGGCATCGGCCCGGCCGACGCTATTTGCGGATGGCGGCGGAGAAATCGGCCTGCCCCTCGGCCTGTTTGGCCAGCGCCGTAATATCGGCCCGCCGCATGATCTCGTCGAGCGGCTGCTTGCGATCGAGAAAGCCGATATCGTAGAGATAGCCCGGCAGGTAACCCGAGAGCAGAACCCGCAGGTCAAACGGAAAATCATCCGGGCTGATGCGGCGCAGCATCCAGTAAATGGTCGTCGAGCAACTGGTCCAGATGGTGTGATACCAGCGCGGCTCGGCGCTGAGCTCCTGCGAGATGCGCGCATATTCGCGCAGCAGCTTGGTGGCATTCTCGGGCTTCACGTCGATCCGGTAGCGGTGCACCGTTTCGTTGCGGCGGTTGGTGCGGACCTTCACCACATCCGCCTCGTCAGCCGCGATCAGCACGAGTTCGTATTGCTTGAAGAAACCGCCGATCGCCGAATAATCCTGCCCCTTGCGCTTGCGGATCTCGAAGGAGAAGGCCACCGGCGGCCCGTTGGAAAAGGAAAAGCTGGTGATTGCATGGGCAATGCGCGGATTGCCCCAGGTCGACAGGAACAGGTCGAGCCCTGTGACATCAGACAGGCTGTAGATGCGATCCTGCCATTGCTCCTGCGCGGTGTCCGGGCCGGTCCAGGTAAAATTGCGGACATTGCGGATTTCCACATCATCGCCGCGGATGGTGACGACGGCCTTCTTGGCTACATCCGGCATCCAGTCGCGCGTGTCCGACGGCTTGATCGAACTCCACCAGGCCAGCATTCCGATGGCCACCACCAGCACCACGGGCAGGATCAGCCGGCGCCAGACCCTGGCCAGAACCGACAGCGAACCAATCAGCAGCACCGCGGCGACCAGGGTCGCCACCAGGATACGGCTCTCGTTAGACAGCGGCGCGTGAAACAGAATCGCCAGTTCGGCCCAGCCGGCAAAGGCCAGCAGGCCGACCGCCAGCGCGCCGCGCACGGCATAGCCAGGCAGCCGCATCAGCAGTCCAGGCCCAAGCGAATCCGAAAGCCAGTTCATGCACCGATTGTAGTGGCGTAGGCCCGCGCTGCAATGGGTGAGGCAGGGTTTACGGCCGATTCACCACGGCAGGGCCGGCCTTGGCGGAGAATTTGACATGAGAACAAAAGTGGAATACGAACATAAAAAGAACAAAGGAGGGGCTCATGTTCCTGCGAATGCTTGTGGAAGAAGCTATCGAAATTGCGGCGCTGGGTGCGTTTCTGGCTATGATTCTGGTATGGGCCGGGGCGCTCGGCGCCTGACCGGGCATGCGTGAAGGTGAGGGGTATGGCAGCCATCCTGAAGGATGTGGGGTTCGTGCATCTGCACGTTCATTCCTCCTATTCGTTGCTGGAGGGGGCGCTGCCGATTGCCACGCTCGCCAAGCTGGCGGCGGCCGACGGCATGCCGGCGCTGGCGCTGACCGATACCAACAACCTGTTCGGCGCGCTGGAGTTTTCCGAAAAGCTGGCGGGGGCGGGCATCCAGCCGATCATCGGCTGCCAGCTCATCGTCGATTTCGGCGATCGGGAGGGGGCACGGTCGCGTCCGGGAATGACCAGCGATGCGCGCGGTCCGCTGGTGCTGCTGGCAGCCAGCGAGGCCGGCTATCGCAACCTCATGCATCTGTCGAGCGTGGCCTTTCTCGAAACGCCGTCCCAGGACACGCCGCATCTGCCGCTTACCCAGCTGGCGGGGCATTGTGACGGTCTGATCGCGCTGACCGGCGGGTTTGACGGGCCGATCGACCGGCTGCTGCGCGACGGGCAGGCGGAGGC
>DAOMXG010000176.1:0-4917 GCA_035436995.1 Beijerinckiaceae bacterium | reverse complement strand
CCGAGGCGCCGCCATCGGCGCGCGGCACCCCCAGCGCCTCCAGCGGCACGCCCTGCGAATGGAGCATGCGGAACACGTAATGGTCCGGCTTGACGAACAGCGTCGCAGGGTCGGCAAACGGCTGGTTCAGCGCATACCAGGCCGGTTCGGTATGGCCATGGGGACTGACGATCGGCGCCGCCCGGACGCCGCGATAAAGCTCCCGGGCGATGGCTCTCGTCCGGTCCTCCGCGGGGAACAGCCTGTCAATATGAAGCGCCATGGCAGCCGCCAACCTTCAATCACGCCTTGTCAATAAACTAATATACTAGTATGTCAATTGCATTGCTGACTGGGCACCAGATTGTGGAACCGCTGCATGACAAACGCGCTTACGATGGGCGACAGGAAAGCCACGCCGGACCGGTTGCCCAGATCGACAGCGGCGACACAGATCCTCATCCAGTTGCGGCAGGCGATCCTGGCGATGGACCTGCCGCCCGGAACGCCGCTGACGGAAAAGCAGCTGACGGAGCGTTTCGGCGTCAGCCGGACTCCGGTGCGCGAGGCGCTGATCCGGCTGGCTGAAGAGCGGCTGGTGGATATTTTCCCGCAATCGGGAACCTTCGTCGGCCGCATTCCGGTTTCCACGCTGCCCGAGGCGGTGGTCATCCGCAAGGCGCTGGAACAGGCGGCCCTCGAACTGGCGATCGCGCGGGCTGATACGGCGGCGCTGGATGAACTGGAGCGGGTGATTGCCCGCCAGCAGGCGATGGCGAGCATTGATGACCGCGATGGCTTTCACGCGGCCGATGAAGCCTTTCACGAGACGATCGCCACCATCGCCGGCCATCCCGGCATCTGGCGTGTTGCCCAGCAGGCGAAGGTGCAGATCGACCGCTGCCGGCGCCTTACACTACCGACCCCCGGCCGCATGGGTCAGGTCATTGCCGAGCATCGCGCCATTCTTGCAGCGATGCGCAAGCGCGACGGAGCGCAGGCGCGGCAGGCGCTTGACCGTCACCTGTCGATGGTTCTGCCGGACATCGACACATTCCGGCAGTCGCACCCGGATTATTTCGTCTGATCCCATCGGTCACAACAAGTGACCGATGACACCGGTCGCCTCAGCCGAGGTGGAACTTCTCCAACTCGCGATGTTCACCGAAAATGCGCCGGACCGTGCCGGTCAGCGAGCGATAGATGATGGTCTCGGTCTCGATGATCGGGCCCTTGAACTTGACGCCCCTGAGCAGCGCCCCGTCGGTGACGCCGGTGGCGGCGACGACGGTGTCGCCCGAGGCCAGTTCGGACAGGTCGTATTTCTTGTTCGGATCCTTGACGCCCATCTTGGCGGCGCGGGCCACCTTTTCCGGCGTGTCGAGGATCAGGCGGCCCTGCATCTGGCCGCCGACGCAGCGCAATGCGCCTGCCGCCAGAACGCCTTCCGGCGCTCCGCCGATCCCCAGATAGATGTCGATCCCGGTCTTGTGCTGCTCGGCGCATTGGATGACGCCGACAACATCGCCATCGGTAATCAGACGGATGCCGCAGCCGATCTTCCGCAACTTGGCGATCAGCTCGGCATGGCGCGGCCGGTCCATGACCAGCGCGGTGATCTCGCCGGGCTTGACCATCTTGGCTTTGGCCATGGCCATGATGTTGTCCTCGGGCGAGGCATCGAGATCGACGATACCCTTGGCGTAGCCAGGGCCGATGGCGATCTTGTCCATGTAGACGTCCGGCGCGTAGAGCAAGGTGCCGGCCTGGGCCATCGCCATGACCGCGATCGAACCCGGCATGTCCTTGGCGCAGAGCGTGGTGCCTTCCAGCGGGTCCACCGCGATATCAACCTTCGGCCCCTTCTTGGTGCCGACTTTCTCGCCGATGAACAGCATCGGCGCCTCGTCGCGCTCGCCTTCGCCGATCACCACCTCGCCGTCGATGGGCAGGCGGTTGAGTTCGCGGCGCATCGCATCCACCGCTGCCTGATCGGCCGCCTTTTCATCGCCACGGCCGCGCAGCTTGGCCGAAGCCACAGCGGCGCGCTCGGTGACACGCACCAGTTCCATCGCCAGAACGCGTTCGATGATCTTGCTTTCGTCGACGATGAGTTCGGTCATGTCAGCTTTCCTGGTTAGATCACGCTCTCGTTTTGATGGACTCATCAAAACAAGAGATGCCGTGATCGATTACAATAGTTCAGAGCATGCATTCCGCGAAAAACCGTTGCCACTTTTTCGCTGCATGCTCTGGGAGGCGCGGGCGTTCACCGGCTCCTATAGAGATTCTTGCCATTTTGCCATATGGATGCGGCGATCAAAGGTGCTTTTCGGTTGAAAATTCGTCAATAAATTGCGTGCCTTCGCAGCATTCCGCGAGTGCTTTCAGCAAGGCTGACGCAACGTCTTGCCGGTTCTGACGCAGTGCCAGCAATGCGGGTTGAAACATTAACCACTTTTTCTTGACTGGCGGCAACAATGACGCTGTCACACCGGATCACCCTATGCTGCGTGTCATCACTTGCGGCTTGCTGGCCTGCCTTGGCGGCCTGACTGTCACCGCCGCCTCTGCCAGAAGCGAATGCCCGCCGCGCGCACCGGCATCAACATCCGTCATCTGTTCCGATACCGGCAGTGCCCAGCTTGACCGGCAGATCGCTGCGGCCTTCGAAGCGGCACGCAAACGCCTCGGCGAAGCTGCACGCGGTCATTTGCTCAAAGATCAGGATGCCTTCCGCCAGGTGCGGGCGCACGGTTCCAATTCCAGGGATTTCGATCTTGAAGTCAACATGGCCATGCGCCGCGACTTTCTCAATGCGGTGCAGCCCGCCAGCGGCGCTGCATGGCGTCCGCACTGGGGCAACCATCACGGGACGATCACAGTCAATCAGCAAATGCCAGGCCGGATCGTGGTCCGTGTCAGCGCGATGGAGCCGACGGTCGGGGCCTGGACCTGCGAATTTGACGAGCAGGCAGAGGCCGTCAACGGCCAGCTGATCGTCGGACAGGCGAGCGCCCGGCTGGAGCTCGGCGGCCCAAACGAAGGCTGGACCCTAGCGCTGAAGCGAACCGGCGACGTCCTGATCGTCGAGGAAATCGCGCCCGCCGGCGCCAGCCGACGCCCGTTCTGCACCGGGCCCGGCTCGCTGGCCGGGGTCTATTTCGCGCTTCAGGAGCCGGAGGTTGCCAAAAAGGAAGCAATGGCTACCGGCGGCAAAGCTCAGTAACCTCAACGCCGCTGCCCTGACCTGTCATGGATCCGAGGATAATGGAACGGGTGTTCAATCGGGGCACGGCCCGATCATAGTAAACAACGTTCTTAAGGATTAACACTTACCAAACAGACAGCCTCTGCTTTCTCTCTCTTCTGGTTGAACGTATTTTTCGGCACGCATCAAGCTGGGGCCGACCGTGAACGACAGAACCTCTGCCAAAATACCTGGCTACCGTCCGTTGGGCACGTTCCGCTTTTTTCTCGCGTTGCTTGTTCTGGCGCAGCACTTCACCAACATCGCGCCTCACACGTTCGCCGCGCTGGTGGTGCCATTACGGCTTGGATCGCTGGCGGTACTGGTGTTCTTTGCCGTTTCTGGCTTTGTCATCGCGGAGGCGGTGGAAACCCACTACCGGGGGCGGCCTGGCGCCTTTCTGGCCAACCGCGCGATCCGCATCTATCCGCCCTTGCTGGCGGCGTTCGCGCTGATGCTGCTGGTCCTGGCGGGGGTCAACAGTGTCGGGCCAATGCCGCATCCAGAGCCCTGGCAGCCCAATCTGGAGCCCGGGGCGGTGTTCAGCGGGTCCAACCTGATCGCCAATCTGCTGAGTTTCCTGCCGGCCCCCAAGGTGCTGGGCGAGGGCATCACCTATCCGCTGATCATTGTTGCCTGGTCGATCCGCGTCGAATTCCTGTTCTATCTGGTTATGGCTGCCGCGTTGATACTGCCGGCACAGTGGTATCGTCCCTCACTGGTGGCCGCCGGCCTGCTGGCGTTGATGGCCTTTGTCGTGCACACCACCGGGCGCGGGCCGGAAATGCTGCAGTTCATGCCCTATTTCGTCTATGGCGTGGCACTCTACTTCGTGGTCGCCGGCGCACGCTTCGCCCGCCCCGTCGTGTTGATTGCTCTGACCGGCTGCGCCGTTCAGGCCCTGCTTGACACTGGCCTGAACGGGGCGGCGGCCGGTATCGGCAACGCTGGCGTCGACATTGCCCGCGTTCTGATCCTCGCCGCCTGCCTCTTGTTGCTGCCGATCCTCGCCAGGGAACAGGCGGGGCGGTTCCGGGCCACCGACCAGGCCCTCGGCGACCTGTCCTATCCGCTCTACCTCAACCACTGCGTTCTGCTGCCGGTGGTGCGCAGTCTTGCGCCGGACGCCTCCGTGGCCGGACTGCTCGGCGCAACCGTCGCCGCGGTGGCCCTGTCCTATCTGATGCTGCTGGCAGTCGAACCCGTGCTGACCGGCCTGCGCGATCGCATCCGCGGCAGCGCGCCTGCCCTACTGCCCATGGTGACCGGGCGGCAGAGACCCGACCAGCTGGCGAAGGCTCCGCTTCGCTGAAACCTGCGCCGCCTACCGCTCGATCCGGATCGCCTGAGGCTCGCCGTCCAGCACGCCATCGGCGGCGATGGCGGCGAGCGCCTCGCGGATGGCGGATTCGTGCGTGGCATAGGTGATCAGCACCACCGGAACCGAGGCGCCGTTCTGCACCCGGTCGCGCGCGCCCTTCTGCAGGATGCTTTCGAGGCTGATGCCGCGTTCGGCCATGCGGGTGGCGATGGTCGCGGCGGCGCCCGGACGATCCTTGACCTGCAGGCGGATGTAATAGCCGCCCTCGTGCTCGCGCATCGGCGCGCGGGCGCCCTTTTCCAGCGCTCCGGCCGGGCGGCCGAAGGTGGCGACCGCAGCGCCGCGCGCCAGATCGACGATGTCGCCC
>DAOMXG010000175.1:0-4949 GCA_035436995.1 Beijerinckiaceae bacterium | reverse complement strand
GCTGAGATCCTCGAACAGCGAGAAATGCTGGAACACCATGCCGATGCCGAGCGCCCGCGCCGCTTCCGGGCTGGTCAGGTCCACCCGCCGGCCCTGCCATTCGATGTGGCCGGAATCCGGCTTTAGCAACCCGTAGATCTGCTTGACGAGGGTCGATTTGCCCGCCCCGTTCTCACCCAGCAGGGCGTGGATTTCGCCGGCGTTGACGGTCAGCGAAACCGAATCATTGGCCGTGAGCGCACCGAACCGCTTGGTCAGATCGACGCATTTCAGCAGCGGCACGTCCTGGCCGGCAGCGGGATCGCGGCTGCTCATGGTATGACGCTGATCATGGGGTGAAGATGATCGAGCCGGTGGTTCCGCGCCCTTCCAGAGCGCGATGCGCCTCCGCCGCCTTTGCGAGCGGGAACCGCCCGGTGACCGGGATGGTCACATCCCCCTTGCGCACGGCTGTGAACAGTCTCCGGGCCATGCTGACCAGACGCTTGCGGTCGGCCAGGAAGGTGAACAGCGTCGGCCGCGTCGCCACCAGCGAGCCCTTCTTGGCCAAGAGGCCGATGTCGAAGGCGGCAATAGGTCCCGAGGCGTTGCCAAAGCTGACGAACATGCCGAGCGGCTTGAGGCAATCGAGCGATCCCAGGAACGTGTCCTTGCCGACCCCGTCATACACCACATCACAGAGCTTGCCGCCGGTGATCTCCCTGACCCGTTCGACGAAATTCTCCTCGCGGTAAAGGATCGTGTGGTGACAGCCATGCTTCCTGGCAAGCTTGGCCTTGTCAGCCGAGCCGACCGTGCCGATCACCGTCGCGCCGAGCGAGCGCGCCCACTGGCACAGGATCAACCCGACGCCGCCGGCCGCCGCATGCATCAGCACGACATCGCCCTTCTTCACCCGATGGGTGCGGAACAGCAGGTATTCCGCCGTCATGCCCTTGAGCATCATGCCGGCCGCCGATTCGAAGCCGATGTCCTTCGGCAGCTTGACGACAAAATGCGCCGAGACGTTACGCTCCTCGGCATAGGAGCCGATCTGCGCCGCATAGGCGACGCGGTCGCCCGGCTTGAACCCGACAACCCCTTCCCCAACCGAAACGACCGTTCCGGCGCCCTCGTTGCCAGGGGTGAACGGCATCGCGGGGGCCGGGTAAAGCCCGGTGCGGAAATAGACATCGATGAAATTCAGCCCCATTGCCGCGTGCCGGACACGCACCTCGCCCTTGCCGGGCGGCGGCAGCGCGACCTCCTCCAGCACCATCTGCTCCGGACCGCCGCACACATGCACACGAATGGCTTTGACCATTTTTTGACCCCTCATGATCAGCACCGTCACCTTACGACATGGCGCCCGAGTTTCCAGTGCTGTTGTCGCGCCTTCCAAGGATTTTGCATTTGCCGGCAAGTCGGCGTCAAATGCTGCCGAGTCGGCCCGCAACAACGCTGACGAAAACAAGAATTTCTTGGACAGGGCAACGATGGGCAAGGTCAGCGCGGCGGTCAGCGAAGTGTTCCAGCCGAAAATCGTCACCTGTCTCAAGGAAGGCTACGATGTCACGCGCTTGCGTGCCGATGCGCTGGCCGGGCTGACAGTTGCCATCGTCGCCCTGCCCCTGTCGATGGCGATTGCGATCGCCTCAGGCGCATCGCCCGAACGGGGGCTTTATGCCGCGATCGTCGGCGGGTTCCTGATTTCACTGCTCGGCGGTTCGCGCCACCAGATCGGCGGGCCGGCAGGCGCATTCATCGTGCTGGTTGCTGCGGTCATCGAGCGCCATGGCCTCGACGGAATGTTTCTCGCCACCATCATGGCCGGGGCGATCATGATCGGCCTGGGCACCTTCCGGCTCGGCACGCTGATCCGCTACATTCCCGAACCGGTGATCATCGGCTTTACCGCCGGCATCGCAGTGATCATCTTCGCCAGCCAGCTGCGCGAGATCCTCGGGCTGGCGCTGACGGTCAAGGAGCCGGCGGCGCTGGTCCCAAAGCTCGGCGTGCTGTGGCAGGCGCTGCCCAGCGTCAACCCCTACGCGATCGGCGTGGCGACCTTCGCCTTTGCGATCATCAAGCTGGGGCCGAAGGTGGGGCCGAGTTTTCCCGGTTTTCTGGTGGCGGTGATTGCCGCCTCCGCTCTGGTATGGGGGTTCAACCTGCCGGTCGAGACGGTGGCGAGCCGCTTCGGCGTCGTGCCGTCCGGGCTGCCGGCTCCTGCCATGCCGCCATTCGGGTTTGAGAAAATCCATGCGGTGGCGATCGACGCGCTGGCCATCGCCCTGCTCGGCTCGATCGAGTCGCTGCTGTCCGCCGTGGTGGCCGACAGCATGACCGGGCGTCGCCATCGCTCCAATACCGAACTGATCGCGCAGGGCTTTGCCAATATCATCACGGCGCTGTTCGGCGGTCTCTGCGCCACCGGAACCATTGCACGCACGGCCACCAATGTCCGTTCAGGCGGCACCAGCCCCATCGCCGGGATCCTGCATGCATTGTTCCTGCTCGGCGCGATGATGATCGCCGCCCCGCTGATGGGCCGCATTCCGCTGGCCGCGCTTGGCGCACTGCTTGCGGTCGTTGCCTGGAACATGGCGGAAAAGCACGCTTTCGCGGCGTTGCTGCGCGGCAGCCGCGCCGAGGCGGCGGTGCTGCTGGCAACCTTCCTGCTGACGGTTTTCCGCGATCTGACCGAGGGCATCATCTTCGGCGTTCTGCTTGGCGCGGTGCTGTTTGCGGTGCGCATGGCGCGGCTGGCGGAGGTGTCGATGCAGATGTCGCTGAGCGGCAGCGACGGGGCGGCGGAGGATGCGCTGCCCGAAGCCGATCCCGACAGTCCGGTGATGATTTTCCGGCTGGAAGGGCCGCTGTTCTTCGGGACGGCCCCCAACCTTGTCGATGTTCTCGGCCGTGCCGGCGCCGAACCCAAGGCGGTGGTGTTCGATTTCGGCTCGGTGCCGTTCATCGACGCCACCGGCGTTGCCGCGCTCGAGCGCCATGTCGGCAAGGCCGAGCGCGGCGGCACCCGGGTCTATTTCGCCGGCGTGTCGCCCCAGGTCGAACTGGGGCTTCGCCAGTTCGGACTGCCGAAAGCGCGGGTGCCGCGCTTTCGGACCGTGGCCGAGGCCTATTCGCGCGCCTTGTTGGGCGAGGCTCCGCCGCCCGAGTCCTGATGCGGGACAGGGTTGCGGCGTCCGCGGTTCCTGGCAGCCCTGAGGTTGACCATTTCGACCAGAACCGAAAAAGCCATGGCGCCATAGATGATCTTGCGGTCGATCGGGCTGTGGACGCTTTCGGCGATCAAGGCCACGCCGATCAGCACCAGGAAGGCCAGCGCCAGCATCTTGGCAGTCGGGTGGCGATGCACGAAGGCCGAAACCGGCCCCGCCGCCAGATACATCACGATCATCGACAGGATGACCGCCACAACCATCACCCACAGATCGCGCGCCATGCCGATCGCGGTGATGATCGAGTCGACCGAAAAGACCAGATCGATGATGGCGATCTGCACCATCGCCGCACCGAATGTGCGCACCTTGACATTGCCGTCGACCAGGTGCTCGCCGCCCTCCATCTCCAGGTGCATCTCGTGCGTCGCCTTGACCACCAGGAACAGACCGCCGAAGAGAAGGATCAGATCCCGCCAGGAGACACCGTGGCCGAAAATGGTGAAGGCCGGCTGGGTCAGCTTGAGCAGGGTCGTCAGCGTGAACAAAAGCGCTATGCGCATCACCAGCGCCAACATCAGGCCGTATTTGCGCGCTCTTTCTGCCTGCTCAGGCGGCAGGCGGGAGACCAGAACCGAGATGAACACGACGTTGTCGATCCCGAGAATGATCTCCATGGCAGTCAGCGCGACCAGCGCAGCCAGTGCTTCGGGTGAAAAAATCGCTTCGAGCATTGAAACTCCCCAATTGGTCGTAGCGGCAAACGGCGCGCTTGCCAGTGATGCGAAGTTGGTTCGTGTTGTAGCGAATGACAAGGCCGCCTAGAGCATGCTGCGATTAGGTGGAATCCGGCTAATCGCAACAAGCATGCTCTAAGCTATTGATAACGATCATGTTATCTCACGTTTTGATGTTTCAATCAAAACGACAGCATGATCTATGGAGAATCTCCGCGATGAGCAAGGCAAAAGACACCCATGATGTAGCGGTCGTTGGCGGCGGTGCCATCGGGCTGGCCACGGCGCTTGCGCTGGGTCAGGCCGGCATCCGCACGATTCTCATCGGGGCCGCGACCGCGATCCGGGAAGATGGCCGCACTGCCGCGCTGATGCAGCCGAGCATCGAACTGCTCAACGGGCTTGGTGTGATGGACGATCTGGCAGGCGTCTCCTGGCCGCTCGCCGCCATCCGGCTGATCGACATCACCGGCAGCCTCATCCGTTCGCCGACAGTCACGTTCCGGGCCAGCGAGATCGACCTGCCGCATTTTGCGCTCAACATCTCCAATGCCGATATCGTCAGGGTGATGACCGAGGCGGCCCGCACCTGCCCCAACCTCACAGTGGAAACCCGTCTCGTCAGCAAGGTGGCCTATTGTGCCGACCGGGTGGAGCTTGCGCTGACCGGGGGTGACACGATCGTCGCGCGGCTGGTTGTTGCCGCCGACGGGCAGAAATCGATGTTGCGAGAGGCAGCCGGCATCGAGGTCAAGCGCTGGAGCTATGATCAGGTGGCGTTGACCTTCCATGTCACGCATTCGCGTGATCATGAGGACGTTTCGGTCGAATTCCATACCCGCTCCGGCCCGCTGACCTTCGTGCCCTACGGCAGTTTCAAATCCTCGGTCGTCTGGCTGGTCAGTCAGTCCGAGGCCGAATCGCTCCAGGCCGCCGCAGGAGGTGGCCGAACTTGCCCAGCGCCGCGCGTCCAGCCTGCTCGGGGATCTGACCATCGTCGGCGGCATCGGCGCCGTGCCGATGGGGGGGCTCATCGCCCGCCATGCAGTCG
>DAOMXG010000174.1:0-4967 GCA_035436995.1 Beijerinckiaceae bacterium | reverse complement strand
GCAGGAAGATTTCCCAGGTGAAGCGGTCGGCGGCATGATCGCCGGCGGGCGGCAGCATTTCGACGATATGGCCGTAGCGGTTGTTGGCGCGCGGATTGACCGCATCGACCTCTTCGGGCTTGCGACGGTCGTTGTTGGTCAGCGCCACATAGATCTTGCCGGTGGCCGGATTGATCTCGATGTCCTCGGGGCGATCGAGCGGGGTGGCGCCGAGCTTGCGCCCGGCAAAGCGCGCATCAATCAGCACATCGGCCTGGCTGGCAAAGCCACCGGCCTCGGTGAGCGGGCCTGCGCCATGCCTGAGCGGCAGCCAGTCAACCGTGCCGTCCTTGTTGTAGCGGGCGACCGACAGATCGCCTTCGGTCAGCAGGTCGAGATTGGCGGCGCGATTGGCCGGATCGAACCTGCCGCGCGAAACAAACCGGTAGAGGAACTCGTAACGCTCGTCATCGCCGGAATAGACGACAACCCGGCCGTCCTTGTTGATGACAACGGTGGCGCCCTCATGCTTGCAGCGGCCAAGTGCCGTGTGCTTGCGCGGGCGCGCGTCGGGATTGAGCGGATCGATCTCGATGACCCAGCCGGCGCGATTGATCTCGTTGGGCTCCTTGGTCACATCAAAACGATCGACGAACTTGCCCCAGTTGTAGCGGCCATTGCCGCCATAGCGCTTGTGGTTCTCCGCTTCCGGATGGCCGTCGGGCAGCTTGCCGGTGAAGAACTGCTGGATGTTTTCCTCGCCCGCCAGCCAGGTGCCCCAGGGGGTCATGCCGCCGGCGCAACAGCCGAACATGCCCAGCGCGGTGCGCCCGTCCGGATCGGCCTTGGTGCGCAGTCGCGGGTGGCCAGCGGCTGTGCCGGTCAGGGTGAACGGAGTATTGGCATGCAGCCGGCGATTGAAGCGGGAATTGGCGTTGACGCTCCAGCGGCCGGCGTCCTTGCGGATCTCGACGATCGAGCCGCCGATTGCCGCCATCTCGACTTCGGCCATTTCCCTGGTGATCTGGGCGCGGAACGCCTGGATGTCCTTGGCCGGGATGCCGGGGAACATCAGCTCATGCGAGGCATATTCGTGGTTGGCGCAGAGCAGGCCGTGTTCGCTGGGATTGGCCGCGCCGGGCAAAGGCACGAAGCACAGGTAGTCGTTGTTGTGGCCCCATAGCATCTGCTGGCTGGTGCCGGTCTGCGCCTTCGGATCGAAAGCCGGGGCGCCCGGCACGACCGGATCGCCCCAGCGGATTACCACCTGGATCTGGTGGCCCTCGGCCACATGATCCTTGTCATCGAGGCCGGCGGTCAGTTCGGGGAAGGGCGGGGGCGCAGCTTGCGCCAGCGTCTCCAGCGGCATGGTCAGCGCCGCCATTCCGGCAGCCGTGCCGGCGAGCATCTGGCGACGGCTCAGGCGTTCGGCAATCAACGCCGACAGAGGCGTGGAGGATGGGCGCTTGTGGTCCATGACGATTTCCTTCCCCGGTGTATTTCCGGGTATCGGAGCACCATGACGGCGGGATGACAACGGCTATTTGCAAAAGTCCCGCTCGGCAGCGCGATTTGGTGCATCGGAACAAGCCCCTGTTAACCGGTGCCATGCTCAATTTGTGCATCAGCAAGGGGCGCCGGAAGATGGTCAAGGTCAAGCACAGGCGGAATCAGGCCTATCAGGATGTGCGGCTGGTCCGGGCAGCGAGTGCGGCCGGGCTTGCCTTCGGTCTGATGGAGCCGGAACCGACCAATGCCGAGCGAATCGCTGCCTTGCGGGCCATGCGGCTGATGGTGGCAGTGTTCGTGCCGATGGCGCTGGTTCTGCCGCTGGCGGCGGTCTATTCGTTCGGATTTGTTTCCTGAACCGGGCTCCTGACGCGCTGCGCCATCGGTTGGCCGCAATTTCCAGTTTACCGGTTCTGAAAAGGGTGAAATACCCCAGCCTGTCGTCCTGACTTTGACGGATCCGGTCATGCCCCGTTTCGGGTTTTCCTTTGCCGCTGCCTTCGGTCTTGCCGTTCTGGCGAGCGCGCCCGGCCATGCCGACAAGATCAAGAACCCGGTCGCCGTCTTTGCCGGGCTCGACAAGATCACCGGCCGCATCATCGCCTTCGAGGTGGCGATCAACGAGACCGTGCAGTTCGGCTCGCTGCAGCTGACCCCGCGCGTCTGCTATTCGCGCCCGCCCTACGAGACGCCGCGCACCGATGTGTTCGTCGAAGTCGAGGAGGTGACCTTCTCGAACGAATACAAGCGCATCTTCACCGGCTGGATGTTTGCCGCCAGTCCCGGCCTCAATGCCGTGGAGCACGCGGTCTATGATCTCTGGCTCACCGATTGCAAGGGCGGCACCGACATCATCAAGGTCGCGCCGGAAAAGGAAGAAGAGCCGCAGATCATGCCGGTCGAAACCAAGCGGCCGGCGCGCCCCGTGCAACCGCTGGAGCGCAAGGCAGATTCGCCGCTGAATCGTCCGCAGCCGTCGCAGTCGTTCTTCCCGACCAACCAGCCGCCGGCCATCGCGCCGCCGCCTGCCGCCGGGAACCGCCCCCTGGTGATCACGCCGGCCGGCAAGGATCCGGCAGGCTCGGGGAACTGACGGGAAGAGCGTCGAGCACGCGCGCGCCGGACACGGATTCGTTGCGCGGCCAGATCTCGAAGTCACCCTTTGCGGCGATGGCCGGCCTCAGCAGCCTGAGATAGCTCTGCTGCGGAACCTCGATCGTGCCGAACTGCTTGAGATGTTCGGTCATGAACTGGGCATCGAGCAGGTGAAAGCCGCCCGCCCTCAGCCGTCCGACCAGATGCACCAGCGCGACTTTCGATGCATCGGTCATGCGATGGAACATGCTCTCGCCGAAGAAGGCCGCGCCGAGATGCACGCCGTAGAGCCCGCCGACCAGCCGGCCATCCCGCCAGACCTCGACCGTGTGGCAATGGCCGATGCTGAACAGCTCCCGGTAGAGCCGGCGGATGGTGGCGTTGATCCAGGTTACTTCGCGCCCCGGAGCGGGGGCAGCGCAGGCCTCGATCACCGCGTCGAAATCGTGGTTCACCCGCACTTCGAAACGATCGGACCGCACCAGCCGCGCCAGCCGTGACGGAACATGGAAGCCGTCGAGCGGAATGATCCCCCGCTGGCGCGGCTCGACCCAGTGCACGGCGGCATCGTCAGCGCTTTCGGCCATCGGGAAAATGCCGGCCGCATAGGCGCGCAGCACAAGATCGGGGGTCAGCAGGATGGAGTCAGTGCTCATGCCGACCAATGTAGGGACGCTGCCGGGCCAGGGAAAGCCTTGGCCGAGGGGCGGAGAGGCCGCACCGTCATCCCTGATCTTCGGCCTCAGCCCTCGATCTTGCCCATGCCGCCGTCGCGCAGGAATTTCTCCAGCCAGTGGATGTCATAGGCGCCGTTCTGGATGTCGGCGTTGCGCACCAGCGTGCGGAACAGCGGCAGGGTTGTCTCGATACCGTCGATGACGAACTCGTCGAGCGCGCGCCGCAGACGCATCAGGCATTCGGTTCGGGTGCGGCCGTGCACGATCAGCTTGCCGACCAGAGAGTCATAGTGCGGCGGGATGTTGTAGCCCTGATAGACCGCCGAATCGACACGCACGCCCAATCCTCCCGGCGGGTGGAAATAGCTGATCCGCCCCGGCGAAGGACGGAACGTGGCCGGATGCTCGGCATTGACGCGGCATTCGATGGCGTGGCCGTCGAACACCACATCCTCCTGGCGGATGGACAGGCTGCCACCGGCCGCGACACGGATCTGCTCGTTGACAAGATCAATGCCGGTGACCATCTCGGTCACCGGATGCTCGACCTGGATGCGGGTGTTCATCTCGATGAAATAGAACTGCCCGTTCTCGTAGAGAAACTCGATGGTGCCGGCGCCGAGATAGCCCAGTTCCTGCATGGCGCGGGCCACGACATCGCCGATGTCCGCGCGCTGAGAGGCGTTGAGCGCCGGCGAGGGGCTCTCCTCCCACACCTTCTGATGGCGGCGCTGCAGGGAACAGTCGCGCTCGCCGAGATGGATGGCATGGCCCTTGCCGTCGCCAAGCACCTGAACTTCGATATGGCGCGGCTTTTCGAGGTATTTCTCGATATAGACCGCGTCATCGCCGAAGGCCGCCTTGGCTTCGGACTTGGCCATGTGCAGCGCCTGCACCAGATCGGCTTCGGTGCGCGCGACCTTCATGCCGCGCCCGCCGCCGCCTGCCGCCGCCTTGATCAGAACCGGATAGCCGATCGACTGGGCAACGCGCAGCGCTTCATCATCATCGGAAATGCCGCCTTCGGAGCCGGGCACGCAGGGGATACCAAGCCGCATCGCGGTGCGCTTGGCCTCGATCTTGTCGCCCATCGTGCGGATATGCTCGGCCTTGGGGCCGATGAAGCCAATTTTGTGGCCGGCCAGAACTTCGGCGAAGCGGGCATTTTCCGACAGGAATCCATAGCCCGGATGCACGGCATCGGCACCGGTTATCTCGCATGCGGCAATCAGCGAGGGGATGTTCAGGTAGCTGTCGCGAGCGGCCGGCGGGCCGATGCAGACGCTCTCGTCGGCGAGCTTGACATGCATGGCGTCGGCATCGGCGGTCGAGTGCACCGCCACCGTGGCAATGCCGAGTTCCTTGCAGGCGCGCAGGATGCGCAGGGCGATCTCACCCCGGTTTGCGATCAGCACCTTGTCGAACATGGCGCCCGTCCGCTCACTCGATCACAAAAAGCGGTTCGCCGAATTCCACCGGCTGGGCATCATCCACCAGCAACTGGGTGATGGTGCCGCCGCGCGGGGCGACGATCTCGTTGAAGGTTTTCATCGCCTCGATCAGCAGCACCTTGTCACCCGCCTTCACCTGGCTGCCGACCTCGACAAACGGCTTGGCATCGGGCGAGGGGCGGCGGTAGGCGGTGCCCACCATCGGCGAGCGCACGGTTCCCGGATGCGGCTCGCTCGCCACTCCCGGCGCTCCGGG
>DAOMXG010000173.1:0-4991 GCA_035436995.1 Beijerinckiaceae bacterium | reverse complement strand
GGTCGGAGCCGCAGCAGCGGCAGGCGCCGCCTTGGCCAGGGCCTCCCTGAGCTTGCTGGCCACTTCGGCATCCACCGCGGTCTTGATCTCGGCCTTGCGCTTGTCCTCGGCTTCCGTCTCGCGAAGGGCGGCCTTTGCCAGTCCCTCCTTGTAGGTGGCCGGGATTTCCCGCTTGTAAGCGGCAACCGGCTTTTCGAGTTCGTCGATTTCCTTGTCGGTCAGCAGCGGGCGCACATTCTTGTGCGCGATGCCCTTGTGGCAGTCGATGCAGGTGTTGCCCTGTTCCATCGCCGCCATGTGCTGCTGGCGGGCGCGGGGGCGCTGGAATTCGGGGTTCATCGATTCGAGCGTGTGGCAGTTGCGGCATTCGCGACTGTCGGTGTTCTTCATCTGGTGCCAGACGTTCTTTGCCAGCGTCAGCCGCTTGGCGTCGAACTTCTCGGGGGTATTGACCGAGCCGAGCAGCCAGTGGAACACCTCGTTCGAGGCCTGGACCTTGCGCACCATCTTGTGCGTCCACTCCTTCGGCACATGACAGTCGGAACAGGTTGCCTGCACGCCGGTGCGGTTGGAGTGATGGATGGTCTTGTCGTATTCCTTGTAGACGTTTTCGCGCATCTCGTGACACGAGGTGCAGAATGTCATCGTGTTGGTGGCTTCCATGACGGTGTTGAAGCCGCCCCAGAACAGGATGCCGGCAATGAAGCCTCCGCTCAGCAGGGCCATCAGCGAATAGCGCAGCGACGGCTTGCGCAGCGTCTGCCAGGCGCGGGTGGGAAACTTGCTGGCTGAGGGCTGGTCGGACATGGGCATGGCTCCCCGGAATAATTGTCCGCACCATTGCCATCGGCGGCCCTGGGGAGCCTTGAGCGTTGATAAGCGCCGACAAAAAAAGGGCGGCCCGAAGGCCGCCCCGAGATGCGTTTCCGGCACGGATCAATAGATGTCGTGCTGGGTGTTGGTGACGTTGAATTTGCCCGTCGGGGTGATCATGTTCGGGTCGGTGATGACCTTCTTCAGCTTGCGGGTCGCATCGTCGAGCACGACGATGGCCGAGGGCTCTGTCTTGCCGGCCCACAGCGAGATCCACACTTCCGTGCCGGTGGCATCATATTCGGGATGCACGGCGCGCTTGATCGCCTTGGACTCCGGCAGGCCGGCGAGCTTGGCGATGTTGATGATCTCCGGCTTCTTGGTGAGGTCATTGAGATCATAGACAGCGACCGATTCGGCGATGTCCTTTTCCGGGTTCTGCGGCGCATCGGCCCAGAGATTCTTGGACTTGGGATGGGTCTTGACGAACAGGTTGCCCGCGCCGTGGATCTTCAGTTCCTGAACCACCTTCCAGGCCGAGTCCTTGTTCTTCTCGGGATCGGTGCCGATCAGCGAGATCACGTCGGCGCCCAGATGGCCCGTCGCCCAGACCGGACCGAACTTCGGATGGGTGAAGTTCGCGCCGCGACCCGGATGCGGGATCTTGGCGGTATCGACCAGAGCCGCCAGCTTGCCTTCCTTGGTATCGACGACCGCCACCTTGTTGGAGGCGTTGGCCGCGACGAGGAAGTAGCGCTTGGAAGCATCCCAGCCGCCGTCATGCAGGAACTTCGCCGACTCGATGGTCGTGGTCTTGAGGTTCTTGATGTCGGAGTAATCGACGAGCTGGATCAGGCCCGATTCCTTGATGTTGACCACCCATTCCGGCTTGATCATCGAGGCGACGATCGAGGCGACGCGCGGCTCGGGGTGGTATTCGCCATCCACCGTGACGCCACGGGTCGAGACGACCTTGAGCGGCTTCAGCGTGTCGCCTTCCATGATCACGTATTGCGGCGGCCAGTAGGAGCCGGCGATCGCATACTTGTCCTCGAAGCCCTTGAACTTCGACACGTCGACCGAACGCGCATCGAGACCGGACTTCATTTCGGCCACGACAGCGGGCTTCTCCATCCACAGGTCGATCAGCGACAGCAGGCCATCGCGGCCGATGACGTAGACATAGCGACCAGAGGCCGACAGACGCGAGATATGGACCGCATAGCCGGTCTTGACGCGGCTGATGATCTGCTTGGTGTCGCCGTCGATGAGCGCGACCTCGCCCGCATCACGCAAGGTGACCGAGAACACGTTCTTGAGGTTGATCTTGTTCATCTGCTGCTTCGGACGCTGATCCGGCGGCACGATGTTCTTCCAGGAGGCCATCATCTCCTTCATGCCCCATTCGGGCGGAGACTGCGGCGGCATCTGGATGTAGGTCGCGATATTCTTGATCTCGTCCTTGGTCAGGATGTCGTCAAAGTTGACCATGCCGCCATCGGTGCCGAGGGCGATGATCTTCTCAAGCCGCTCCTGGCCGAGCTTGGCGCTGTTCTGCGGCTCGAGGTTCTTGCCCGTCGCCCCCTTGCGCAAAACGCCGTGACAGCCGGCGCAGCGCTGGAAATAGATGTTGCCGGAGGCTTCCATCGCCTCCTTGGACAATGTTGGCGTAGCGGCCGCTGGTGCTGCCTGCTGTGCATAAAGCGGGGTGAATGCCGTGGTTGACAGGAATGCGCCAAGCGCAATCCCCAGCATTTTTGCCCCTTGCGTCTTCAGGGTCATGACGCACACCTCCTCGAAGTGAATGATACAGCGAGGCAAACTATTGAGGTGCGCGGTCACGTAATTGAGAAGCGGTAAGTTTTGCGCCGATTTCAGCGGCACCAGCTAAATTGCCGCACACCGATAAGGCGATAGGGCCCGAAGCCGGACTCTCCGGCATAATCGGCCGCCGCAGCCACCGGGTCGCTGCTGCCTTCGGCGCCCGGGGGCAACCAGAATCGCAGCATCCGGCCGGCCTCGGCCACCGATTCGAGCAGGACGACCTTGCCCGGCCCCGCCACCGCCTCCGGCCGGCGCTGGGCGATGTGATCGCATGGCACGCCCGGATCGGGGCCTTCGACAGCAACCGGATCGAAGAAATAGGCGCGGCGCATCGGGTCCTTGCCGGCAAGCTGGTTCATTTCAGCCTGATGGCCGGCCAGAGCATCGGCAACGCCGTCGCGCTGGGCCAGGCAGGCGAGGGGCCACGCCGATGCTGCAACAACGACCATGGCGCCGATCGGGCCACGCATCCGCCACTGCCACCTTGACGCGCGCGCAAGGGCGAGGTTGTTGTTGGCCAGCGGCATGAGGGGTGTTGCTTGAAGCTTGAGACCGACAGCCGGCCGGCCGGCATCGCACTTGACAGCCGGGACTGGCAGACCGTCCGGTCCTCGGCGCTGTTTGCCGAGGTTGACCATCGCGTGCTGGAAGGCCTGTGCGGCCATCAGCATCCGATCAGCTATGCGCCGCGCCAGTTGATATTTGCCCAGGGCGATCAGGCGGAGGGGTTCTATCTGGTGCTTGACGGCTGGGTGAAGCTGTTTCGCCTCAGCCCCTCCGGCGACGAGGCGATCGTCGGCGTATTCACGCGCGGCGAAAGTTTTGCCGAGGCGGTGTTCTTTCTCGGCGGCACCTATCCGGCCAGCGCCGAGGCGGCCAGCACGCTGCGGCTGCTGCGCATCGACGCCGGGCGGTTCAACGAGGCGATCGAGGCCGAGCCGGGCCTTGCGGCAACCCTGCTCGGTTCGGTGGTGCAGCATACCGAGCGGCTGTTCGCCGAAATCGCCAGCCTGAAGCTCATGTCCACCCAGCGGCGGCTGGCCGATTTCCTGGTCCAGCAGACCGTGCCCGGCGCCGCCACCGCAACCGTTGTCCTGCCCTACGAAAAGGCGCTGCTGGCCGCCCGCCTCGGCATGACGCCGGAGAGCCTTTCCCGGGCGCTGGCGAGCCTGCGCAAACTCGGCGTGACAGTCATGCGCGATCAGGTGCTGATGGCTGATGTGGCCGGTTTGGCGGCCTACGCACGACCGGGAAAGACGGCGCGGCAGGGGTGACATGGCGGTTGCTCAGACCCTCGTGTTGAGAAATCCGCGCAGGCGCTCGATATCGGTGATCACCAGACGGTCGCGGCTGACCTTGACCCCCTGGTCCTTGAGCTGGCGCATGGCGCGCGAGAAGCTCTCCGGCGTCATGCCGAGGCGGCCGGCGATCAGCTGCTTTTCATAGGGAAGCGTGATCTGCATGGCCCCGGCGCGAGCCTCGGACAGGTTGAGGATCATCGCGGCGAGCCGGGCCGGCCCGGTCATCGCCTTGAGTTCCTCGACATGGGCGACCAGCGATCGCAGGTCCGATGCGGCGGCGGCGAGCAGGGCCATCGACAGTTTGCTGTTTTCGGCCATGCTCTGCCGCAGACCGGCGACGTCAAGACACATGATACGCACCGGGCTGACCGTCTCGGCGCTGGCCGAATAGGGCTTGGCGGTCAGTCCCTCGGCCAGCATCAGCGGTCGGCACGGACCGCAGATCGACAGCACGGCAGCTTCCCCGGTTTCCGACGTGCGGAACAGCTTGACGAGCCCCTTCAGTACGATGAAGCAGGTTCTGGCCGGCGTCCCCCAGGCGAACAGCGGCATGGCCTTGCCGGCCACATGCACCGGCTTGCCCTCGAACAGGGTCCGGAACGTCGTGTCCGGCAGGCGACCGAACAGAGAGGAATGCCGGATGGTCCAATGGTCCTCCTGCGTCGCCGGCATGGGGGTGAGGGACGGATTCGGCATCGGTCCCTATTCCGCTGCGATGAGCGTGTCGGCGCCCTGCCTGCGGCGCTGAAGTCCAAGCGCCGACCAGACCTCGTCGAGCGCGCCGGCAAGCCGGGCGATATGGGCATCGGTGTGCAGCGGCGTCGGCGTGATCCTCAGCCGCTCGGTTCCGCGCGGCACCGTCGGATAGTTGATCGGCTGGATGTAGATGCCATGCCGCTCCATGAGCCGGTCGGACGCCGCCTTGCAGCGTTCCGCATCGCCGACCAGAACCGGCACGATATGCGATGGATTCTCCATCACCGGCAGGCCGCGGGCGTTCAGCGCCTCGTTGGTCAGCCGCGCCTGCCGCTGGTGGGCGGCGCGCAGGTCGGT
>DAOMXG010000172.1:0-5082 GCA_035436995.1 Beijerinckiaceae bacterium | reverse complement strand
ACTGGCGGTGCTGGCGAGCCTGCGGCCGGAGCCGGGCGGGCGGCGAATCGCCATCCTCGGCGACATGCTCGAACTCGGCGCTGCGGGGGCGGAGCTGCATGCCGGTCTTGCTGCCGCTGTCGTGGACTCCGGCACCGATTGCGTGTTTGCGGCCGGTCCCTTGATGAAAAACCTCGTCGATGCCTTGCCGAAGGCGCGGGTTGGGGGCTACGCAGCCGATTCGACTGCGCTCGAACCGCTTGTGCTTGCGGCTGTGAGGGCCGGCGATGTGGTGACTGTCAAGGGCTCGAACGGCTCGCGCATGGCGCGGATCGTTGCCGCCCTCAAGGCGCGGTATCCGGCGATGGCCGGGCCCGGCGCCGAAGCGAAGTGAGGCTTTCATGCTGTTCTGGCTTTCCGATTTCAGCCAGGTTTTCGGACCGCTCAACCTGTTCCGCTACATCACCTTCCGGGCGGGCGGGGCGACAGTGACGGCGCTGTTCTTCGTGCTGATGTTCGGGCCGGCGATTATCAACCTGCTCAGGATCAAGCAGGGCAAGGGCCAACCGATCCGTGACGACGGGCCGGAAACGCATTTTGCCAAGAAGGGCACCCCGACGATGGGCGGGCTGATGATCCTGTCGGGCCTGCTGGTTGCCTGTCTGTTGTGGTGCAACCTTTCCAATCCGTTCGTCTGGGCGGTGCTGGGGGTCACGGTCGGATTCGGCGCCATCGGCTTCTATGACGATTATCTGAAGGTGACCAAGCAGAGCCACAAGGGCTTTTCCGGCAAGGCGCGGCTGACGCTGGAAGCGATCATCGCTGGCATCGCCGTCTATCTGATGACGCAGAATTTTCCGCCGCAGCTCGCCCAGGTCGTCAGCCTACCGGTGCTCAAGGATGCGGCGCTGCATCTCGGCGTGGCCTTTGTCGTTTTCGGCATTTTCATCATCGTGGCGGCGGGCAACGCGGTGAACCTCACCGATGGTCTTGACGGGCTGGCCATCGTGCCGGTGATGATCGCTGCCGGAACGTTCGGGTTCATCGCCTATCTCGCCGGCAATGCGATTTTTGCCAATTACCTGCAGATCAACTTCATCCCGCGCGTCGGCGAACTGGCCGTCATTCTGGGGGCGGTCATCGGGGCTGGCCTCGGCTTCCTGTGGTTCAACGCGCCGCCGGCGCAGATCTTCATGGGCGATACCGGCAGCCTCGCGCTCGGCGGGCTGCTGGGCTCGGTGGCGGTGGCGACCAAGCATGAAATCGTCTTTGCCATCGTCGGCGGGCTGTTCGTGCTGGAGGCAATGAGCGTGATCATTCAGGTGGCGTCGTTCAAGCTGACCGGCAAGCGGGTGTTCCGCATGGCGCCGATCCACCATCATTTCGAGAAGAAGGGATGGCAGGAGCCGCAGGTCGTCATCCGCTTCTGGATCATCGCCGTCATTCTGGCGCTGATCGGTCTCGCCACACTGAAGTTGAGGTGAGCCGATGACACCGGTTGCGACGTTCAAGGGCAAGAGGATTGCGCTGTTCGGGCTGGGTGGCTCGGGGCTGGTCACCGCCGAGGCGCTGGTCGCGGGCGGGGCGAAGGTTCACGCCTGGGATGACAGCGAGGCGGCGCGCGCCGAGGCAGAGCGGCGCGGAATTTCGCTGAAAGACCTCGGCAAGACCGCGTTCGACGCCTATGAGGCGCTGGTCCTGGCGCCCGGCGTGCCGCTCACCCATCCCGAGCCGCACTGGTCGGTGAACAAGGCGCGCGATGCGGGCATCGAGATCATCGGCGACGTTGAACTGTTCTGCCGGGAGCGGACGCTGCTGGCGCCGTTCGCACCGTTTGTCGCGATCACCGGTACCAATGGCAAATCGACGACGACGGCGCTGATCGCCCACCTCCTGAAAACCGCCGGGCGTGGTGTGCAGCTCGGCGGCAATATCGGGACCGCCGTGCTGGCGCTGGAGCCGCCGGCGGAAGGTCGTATCCATGTGATCGAGGTCTCGTCGTTCCAGATAGACCTTGCCCCGTCGCTGGTGCCGAGCATCGGGGTGATGATGAATCTGACGCCGGACCACATCGACCGGCATGGCACGGTGGAGAATTACGCCGCGATCAAGGAACGCATGATCGCCGCTGCCGACCTTGCGGTGATCGGGATCGACGATGATTTCAGCCGCGCCATGGCCGAGCGGCGGGAAGCCGCCGGCAAGGCGGTGGTGCGGGTGGCGACCCGCGCCGTGCTGAACCGTGGCCTTTTCGTCGATGGCACAAAGGTCATCTTCGCCCATGCCAGCAAGACCATCGAGGCGGCAGATCTGGCCGGTCTGGGCGCCTTGCGCGGCCGGCACAACGCCCAGAATGCGGCCATGGCTATCGCGGTGGCGACCTCGCTCGGGGTCAGCGGCGAGGCGATCCGCGAGGGATTGCGGACATTCGGCGGCCTTGCCCATCGCATGGAGGAGATCGGCCAGGTTGGCCGCGTGCTGTTCATCAACGACACCAAGGCGACCAATGCCGATTCGACCGAGAAGGCGCTGGCCTCGTTCGAACGCAATATCTACTGGATTGTCGGCGGCAAGCCCAAGGAAGGCGGGATCGAGCCGCTCAGGCCGTATTTCGACCGCATCGCCAAAGCCTATCTGATCGGTGAAGCCGCAGACGCCTTTGCGGCGACGCTGGGGGAGGCGGTGCGCCATGTCCATGCCGGGACGCTGGATGTCGCGGTTGAAATGGCGATGTCCGATGCCGGGCGCGACAATGACGCCGTGGTGCTGCTGTCACCGGCCTGCGCGTCCTACGACCAATACAAGAACTACGAACAGCGCGGGAATCATTTCCGCGTGCTGGTCGAAGCGCTCAACGGGTTCGTTCCGAAACAGAAGGGAGCCTGACCATGGTCAGCCGCGCCGAACGCTCGCTGGTCAACGAATGGTGGTGGACCATCGACCGCTGGCTCTTGTTCAGTTTCTTCGCGCTGATGCTGCTCGGCATTCTGTTCGGGCTGGCCGCCAGCCCGCCGGTCGCCAACCGGCTGGGGCTGTCCACCTTCCATTTCGTCAACCGGCAGGCATTGTTCCTGGTTCTGGCGGCTGCGGTGATGGTGGGGGTTTCGTTCCTCGACCTCAGACATATCCGACGGCTGGCGCTGGTGGTGTTTGTTGTGGCGCTGGGGCTGGTCATCGCAACGCTGATCTTCGGCGCCGAGGTGAAGGGGGCCAGGCGCTGGATTTCGCTCGCCGGCATCTCGATCCAGCCGTCCGAGTTCCTCAAGCCGGCCTTTGTCATGCTGGCGGCCTGGGCGTTTTCCGAGAATGCTGGCCGGCAGGACATGCCGGGAACGATGATCGGGTTTGCGCTGCTGCCGATGGTCGTGGTGCCGCTGATCCTTCAGCCGGACTTCGGCCAGACCATGCTGGTTTCGGCGGTATGGTGTGGGCTTTTCTTTCTGGCCGGGCTGCATCTTCTGTGGGTCGTCGGTCTCGGCGGCGCCGGTGCAGTCGGCCTGCTGCTGGCCTACAAGTTCCTGCCGCATGTGACCTCGCGCGTCGACAAGTTCCTCAACAAGGGGAGCGGCGGACAGGGAGAGTTTCAGGCCGAGATGGCACGCGAAAGCATGCTGTCGGGCGGGCTGTTCGGCAAGGGACCGGGCGAGGGCACGGTCAAGCGCGTGCTGCCCGACAGCCATACCGATTACATCTTTGCGGTGATCGGCGAGGAATTCGGACTGATCGTGTGCCTGGTGGTGGTGGCACTGTTCGCGCTGATCGTCCTGCGGGCCCTGACCATCGCATTCCGCAATCAGGAACCGTTCGCGCGCTTTGCCGCTGCCGGGCTGGCGATGCTGTTCGGCTTGCAGGCGTCGATCAACATAGCCGTCAATCTCGACCTCATCCCGCCGAAGGGGATGACGCTGCCGTTCATTTCCTACGGCGGTTCGTCGCTGGTCTCGCTGGCGCTGACGACCGGATTCCTGCTGGCGGTCACGCGGCGGCGGCCGACCGCCTCGGTGATCCATCGCGTGCCACCCGGGCTCGCGGCGGTGCCGGCATGACAGGGCCGCTCAGGGTCGTGCTGGCGGCCGGGGGGACGGGGGGACATCTGTTTCCGGCCGAGGCGCTGGCCAATGTGCTGATCGCGCGCGGCGCCGAGGTCGATCTTGTCAGCGATGACCGCGCCGCTGCCTTTGCGGCGAGCTTTCCGGCGAAGTTGCATGTCGTCAAGGCCGGCACGGTGACTGGCAGTGGCCTCGTCGCCAAGATCCGGGGCGCGTTGGCGCTGCTCGGCGGAACCCGTCAGGCTCTGGGCCTGATGAGTCGGCTCAGGCCCGATGTCGTCGTCGGCTTTGGCGGCTATCCCACCGTGCCGCCGGTCTATGCGGCGACCATCCGCGGGATTCCGACGATCATCCATGAGGCAAACGGCGTGATGGGCCGCGCCAACCGGTTGTTGTCCTCGCGTGTCACGCGCATCGCCACCGGTGTGCCGCTGAAAGACCTGCGCTTTCCGGACAAGACAGTAGTGACCGGCAGTCCGGTGCGGCCGCCGGTTCTTGCGGCGGCGGAGGTGCCATTCGCGTCGCCGGCGCAAGGTGGTCGGCTGGGGCTGATGGTGTTCGGTGGAAGCCAGGGCGCGCGGGTGATGGGCGAGGTGGTGCCGCCGGCGCTGGCTATGCTGCCGGAGCTGCTGCGCGGACGCATCGATCTTGTCCAGCAGGTGCGTTCGGAAGATCTCGACAAGGTCGCCAATGCCTATCGGCTGATGGGTGTCACCGCCGATCTTGCGCCATTCTTCAAGGATCTGCCGGCGCGCATGGCGGGTGCGCATCTGGTCATCAGCCGCTCCGGCGCCTCGACCGTGGCGGAACTGGCGGTGATCGGCAGACCGTCGATCCTGGTGCCGCTGCCGGGCAGCATCGATCAGGATCAGGCAACCAATGCGCGCCAGCTTGCGGAGGCAGGTGCGGCGCTGGTGTGTCCGCAGGCCGACTTCACGCCGGAATGGCTGGCGGGCGAAATCGCCCGGATGATGGCCGAACCGCGCGCGCTCGCCGACATGGCTGCCAGGGCCAGGGCGCTGGCAGCAGGCGGTCGCCCCGACGTTCGATCACA
>DAOMXG010000171.1:0-5119 GCA_035436995.1 Beijerinckiaceae bacterium | reverse complement strand
GCCCGATGTGCGCACCGCCTTGCGCGAATATCAGCAGCGCTTCGCCGCCCAGCCCGGCGGAGCCGTGCTCGACGGCCGCGACATCGGCACGGTGATCGCCCCGCAGGCGGAGGTGAAGCTGTGGGTGACGGCAACGCCCGAGGTGCGCGCCCGGCGCCGCTTTCTCGAACTCAAGCCGAAGCGACCGGACCTCGAGGAAGCGGTCATTCTCGGCGAATTGCTCGAGCGCGACGGCCGCGATGCGCCGAACATGGCCCGTGCGAGAGATGCGCACTTGCTCGATACCTCCGTTATGGATATAGAGCAGGCCTTCCAGGCGGCCGTGGCAATCGTCGAAGCCGTCCGGAAACGGTGAGGGTGCGGGCTGCCGCGCCCTTTTTCGCATTGTCCGGCGGCTTCCGAGCCGGCGGTATTTGAGACACCAAACCCGCGATCCGCTGGTTCAACATGTCGGCAGGACAGGCCCCGCCTGTTCACGTCTCCAGGCCTGGAGGCGGCCGGCGGTCGAACGGGTTCACCCAACCCTCGTCTGCCGACGAACGTATGATCGGAGGCCCTGGCCACGCCTTCGTCCGGAGCATAAATGTCCGCTTCCAACCGTGAAGATTTCGCCGCGCTGCTCGAAGAATCGTTTGCGCGCACCGACATGGCCGAAGGCTCGGTCATCAAGGGCAGGGTCGTCGCCATCGAGAAAGATGACGCGGTGATCGATGTCGGCCTCAAGACCGAGGGCCGCGTCAAGCTGAAGGAATTTGCCGGACCAGGCAAGGATGCCACCATCAAGGTCGGCGACGAGGTCGAGGTCTATCTCGAGCGTGTCGAGAACGCGATGGGCGAGGCCGTCATCTCGCGTGACAAGGCCCGCCGCGAGGAATCCTGGGTCAAGCTCGAACAGGCGTTCGAGAAGCAGGAGAAGGTCAACGGCATCATCTTCAATCAGGTCAAGGGCGGCTACACCGTCGATCTGGAAGGCGCCGTGGCGTTCCTGCCGCGTTCGCAGGTGGACATCCGTCCGATCCGCGACGTCACCCCGCTGATGGGCGTCTCCCAGCCGTTCCAGATCCTCAAGATGGATCGCCGGCGCGGCAATATCGTCGTCTCGCGCCGCACCGTGCTGGAAGAGACCCGCGCCGAGGCCCGGTCGGAACTGGTGGCCAACCTCGAGGAAGGCCAGACGGTCGACGGCGTCGTCAAGAACATCACCGATTACGGTGCGTTCGTTGATCTGGGCGGCATCGACGGCCTCCTGCACGTGACCGACATCGCCTGGCGCCGCGTCAACCACCCGACCGAGGTGCTGACCGTCGGCCAGACCGTCAAGGTCAAGATCATCAAGATCAATCAGGACACCCACCGCATCAGCCTCGGCATGAAGCAGCTGATGGGCGATCCCTGGGCCAGCATCGAGGCCAAGTATCCGATCGAGGCCAAGTTCACCGGTCGCGTCACCAACATCACGGATTACGGCGCGTTCGTCGAGCTGGAGCCGGGCATCGAGGGTCTGATCCACGTCTCGGAAATGTCCTGGACCAAGAAGAACGTCCACCCCGGCAAGATCCTCTCCACCTCGCAGGAAGTGGAAGTGCAGATCCTCGAGGTCGATTCGACCAAGCGCCGCATCTCGCTCGGGCTCAAGCAGACGCTGGCCAATCCGTGGGAAGCCTTCATTTCCCGTCATCCGGTGGGCTCTGTGGTCGAGGGCGAGGTCAAGAACAAGACCGAGTTCGGCCTGTTCATCGGCCTCTATGGCGATGTCGATGGCATGGTCCACCTCTCCGATCTCGACTGGAACCGTCCGGGCGAGCAGGTGATGGAGGAGTTCAAGAAGGGCGACGTGGTCAAGGCGGTCGTTCTCGACGTCGATGTCGAGAAGGAGCGCATCAGCCTCGGCGTCAAGCAGGTCGCCTCCGACCCGTTCGCCGATGCCGGCGAGATCAAGAAGGGCCAGATCGTCACCTGCGAGGTGCTCGAGGTCAAGGATTCCGGCCTCGAGGTCAAGCTGGTCGGCACCGACCTGACCTCGTTCATCAAGCGGTCGGAAATCGCCCGTGACCGTGGCGAGCAGCGCCCCGAGCGCTTCGCCGCCGGCGAGAAGGTCGATGCCCGTGTCACCCTGTTCGACCGCAAGGCGCGCAAGGTGCAGGTGTCGATCAAGGCGCTGGAAGTGGCCGAGGAGAAGGAAGCCATGGCCCAATACGGCTCGGCCGATTCCGGGGCTACGCTCGGCGATATTCTCGGCGCCGCCCTCAAGCGCGGCAAGTAAGTCTTTTCAAAGACTTGAGAACGAAAAGACCCCGGCGGAAACGCCGGGGTTTTTCGTTTGGCACCGATGTCGCTTACAAGACAGCGGCAACCTCGTCGAAACGCTTCTTGTCGATCACCGGAACCTGGCAGCCCTCTGCCGGGTAGCCGACGACGAGCAGGATCACCGGCTTTTCATTGTCCGGCCGGCCGCAGATTTCGTTGAGGAAGGCCATCGGTGCCGGCGTATGGGTGAGACTGGCAAGGCCGGCGTTATGCACCGCCGCGATCAGGAAGCCGGTGGCGATGCCGACGCTTTCCGGCACGTAGTAATGCTTGATCTTGCGGCCTTTCGCATCATGGCCCCAGCGCCGGGCGAAAATGGCGATCAGCCACGGCGCGGTTTCGAGAAACGGCTTTTCCCAGTCTGTGCCAAGATGTTCCAGCGCTTCCAGCCATTCCTCGCCAGCCTTGCCGCTATAAAAGGCCCGTTCCTCCTCCTCGGCGGCAAGGCGGATCCTGTGCTTGACGGCAGGATCGGAGATGCAGACGAAGGTCCATGGCTGCTGGTTGGCGCCGGACGGTGCGCCCGCTGCCGTCATCACCAGATCCTCGATGATGGCGCGCGGCACCGGCCGATCGGTAAAATCGCGCACCGTGCGGCGACGCTTCATGTCGGCACGGAAGGTGCGGGCCCGCTCGCCGATCTCCTCCTCGCTGCGTTCCACAAATGCCAGCGGCTGGCTGATCATTGCTGTCATCGACCGTCGAACTCCATCGGCGCAAAACAGCAATCTGTAACCGGAAGCCCGGACTTGCCAAGTCCGTCAGGTCTGCGCTGCCATCGCGGGAGCGGCCGCAGGAGCCGGCAACGGCGTCATCACATAGTGGCGACAGAGGATGAGCACCAAAGCGGCCAGCACCAACCCGGCGAGCGTATCGACCAGATAATGCCCGCCCACCGGCGGCGTCGCAGCGATCAGCAGAGCGTTGAGCACAAGCGCAGGCAGGCGCAGCCAGCCGATGTGCCAGACGGAGGCAGCCAGCACCACGCCGGTCATCGTGTGAAAGCTGGGAAATGTCACGATCCCGCTGGTCTGGACCAGCACGATCTCCTGCATCGCGCCGGAGCGCAGCGCCATCAGTTCGCGGTAGGGCCCCGAGACGATGCCCGGCACCGGCGCCGTTGACTGGAGGCCATCGGCCGCAAGCACGCCAAAATACGGAAAGGCCCCCATCGCCGGGACAAGACCGGACAGGACAATTGCAAGGATGGCGTTGATCGCAAAAGCATTGATCAGCAGCCGGACCCGATCATGCTCACCGCGCCAGGACAGCAGCAGCAGCCAGAGGCCAAGCTGCGCCATCATCGAATAATAGCCGATGCACAACGCCCATTCGAGCGCCGGCGCAGACTGGACCAAGCGAAAGGTTGTCAGCCAGTCAAAGCCGATCGCTCCATCCAGTGCGGCCAGCCGGCCATCCATCAGCGGGCCGGCCATGCCGGCAAAGACATAGGAAGCCATGCCGAACACCAGCCCCTGCGCCATGATATCGGCAACAAGGCCGGCAAGGCGCGCAAAGCCCGGAAGATTGCGGCGGCGGGGGCCGTAAAGCACAGCGATGGCAACCATCAGCGCCAGAACCGCAAGGCTGAATTCCTCGCCCTGGATGACGACCGGACGTCCACCCAGAAGCGGCGAGGCAAAGCAGAACGCCGCCATCGCCGCTATGCAGGCGCGCACCATCCAGTCAAGGCGGGTGATTCGGGCGGGAACAATCATGACGTTAGATCCGATAGCACTCCCCTTGTCGCACGCGGGCTTTAACGTTGTGTTTGCGGGGTGCATGAGGGCCGGCCTATAGTCGCCGGCATGACACCTCCGCTGCGCCCGCTCAAAGCCGGCGACCATGTGTTCCTGGTCGACGGCTCGTCCTACATCTTCCGCGCCTATCACGCCCTGCCGCCGCTGACGCGCAAGAGCGACGGCCTGCCGGTGGGCGCCGTCTCCGGCTTCTGCAACATGCTGTGGCGGCTGGTGCGCGAGACCGTGGCGGGCGAAAAGCCCACGCATCTTGCCGTCATCTTCGACCATTCCTCGCAGACGTTCCGCAACCAGATCTACGATCAATACAAGGCGCAGCGGCCCGAACCGCCGGAGGATCTGCGCCCGCAGTTCGGCCTGGTGAAGGAGGCAACGCGCGCCTTCGACATTCCGGCCATCGAGCAGGAAGGGTTCGAGGCGGACGATCTGATCGCCACCTATGCGCGACTGGCACGCGAGGCCGGCGCCACCGCCACCATCGTCGCCTCCGACAAGGACCTGATGCAACTGGTCGGTGCGGGCGTGACCATGTTCGACACGATGAAGGACCGGCGCATCGACGTCGCCGAGGTCATCGAGAAATTCGGCGTGCCACCGGGGAAAGTCGTCGAAGTGCAGGCACTGTCGGGCGATTCGGTCGATAATGTGCCGGGTGTCCCCGGCATCGGGCTGAAAACCGCCGCGCAACTCATCACCGAATATGGCGATCTCGAAACGCTGCTCGCCCGCGCCGGCGAAATCAAGCAGCCCAAGCGCCGCGAGTCGCTGATCGAGCATGCAGAGAAAGCCCGCATCTCGCGGCGCCTCGTCGAACTCGATGCGCATGTGCCGCTCGTCCATCCTGTCGAGGCGATCGGCGTGCATCAGCCCGACCCGCGCCGGCTGGTGGCCTTCCTCAAGGCGATGGATTTCAACACGCTGACGCGGCGCGTCGGCGAGACTTTCGGCCTTGATCCGGCCTCCATCGAGCCGGATGCGCGGCTGACCGGCGCCGGAGCCTGGATGGGCAAGCGGGGGTTGCCCGCCACCGACGGCGAAGCCAGCGCCGATTT
>DAOMXG010000170.1:0-5180 GCA_035436995.1 Beijerinckiaceae bacterium | reverse complement strand
GCAGGGTTCCTCCCTGCACGATGCCGAACAGCGCCCGGCCCGGCTGGGCGCCGAAGGCGTGCTTGCAGCGCTCGGCCCAGTCAAGCGACAGCAGCATCGCCCGTTCGACATCGGCCGGCGCGGCCGGCAGGCGGATGCACTCGTCGAGTTGCATGATGATGTCGGAATCGAGCAGAAGCTGGATTTCCACCGACCGTTCTGGTGTCAGCCGGTGGGTCGAGCCGTCGATGTGCGACTTGAACGTCACCCCGTCGCGGTCGAGCTTGCGCAGGCCCGACAGCGACATCACCTGAAAGCCGCCGGAATCGGTGAGGATCGGATGCGGCCAGCGGGCAAATTCATGCAGACCGCCGAGCGCAGCCACCCGTTCGGCGCCGGGGCGCAGCATCAGATGGTAGGTGTTGCCCAGAATGATGTCGGCGCCGGCGGCGCGGACCTGATCGGGATAAAGCCCCTTGACCGTTCCGGCCGTGCCGACCGGCATGAACACCGGCGTGCGAATGCGCCCGCGCGGCATGGTGATCACACCGGTGCGCGCCGCCCCGTCGCGGGCGTGGAGCGTGAAGGAGAACGGGTTTGTCATAATCTGTCCGGAAATCGACTTAGCGCCGATGTCGCACCGCGACAACCATCGCGGCTCGAGTCAGCGGATCAGACGGATGTCGAGATCGAGTCCGAGGTCAGCCCAGGCCCGGTCCGCCGTGTAGACAGGAAGCTTCTCCCGCGCGGCCAACGCGAGGCAGAAGCGGTCGCCGAGGGAAAGGCCACGATGGCTCGTCCGCCCCCGTAGCAGACCAGCAGCGACTGCCAGCCCCTGATCAGCGTCGATGGCCGTCAGGGGCAGGCTGCCAAGAATAGTTTCAATGACGTCAGCAGACAGCCCGCGCATCTGCATGACACTGCACGCTTCGGCCAGATTGACGACGCCTATTGCGGATGATGGCAGGGCTTCGGCAACCGCCAGGGCTCCGGGTTCATCGTTGATGAGAGCCATCAGCGCGGATGCATCCAGAATTGCATCAATCATCAGGGTGTTCCTGACGTGTTTCCTCACGACGCTCCCGCAGGAGTGCATCGACAAGACTGACATCTTCCGGGACGTGCTTTCGCACCAGCGCCTGCACCTTGCGTATCACCTTTGCATAGGGCACAAGCCGCACTTCGCCGTCGGTGACCTCGATGAGCAGTTGTTCGTTTTCCTTGAGACCCAAAGCCTCGCGGATCGCAGCCGGGATTACGACCCGGCCACCCGGTCCGAGCCGGACATAGGCAGGCGCATCCTTGTCAGCGCTTTCATCTCCGCCCGCATCCGATTCCGATGCCTTTTCCTCATCCCTGACAAGCACGTTGCGCACGTGCTGGTAGCGAATTCCCAGCGCCTTGGCGATGTCCGCCCGCGGAAGATCATAACCGGCAAGCGCTCTGATCTTGTCCGATACTGTCGTCATCGAATCGATGGTGCGCTGGATCTCGGCAGGCAGGCCACCTTTCGAAAAGTCGAACGCGCGATTGACGTTGGCCACAGCTTGCGCCGCTGCCGAAACCTGGCCAACAGCGCCCGTTGCCTTCTGCGCGGCAGCCACGACTTCCATCTGGGGACTTGCAACGCGCATGGCTTCGAATGGGTCGGCCAAGCGTTCCAGGGCCCGCATCGGCTCCATCGCCTTTTCAAGCGCCCGTGCCGGCGCCATCATGTCATTGAGCTTCGCAGCTGCCGACGCGGCTTTCATGGCCTCGGCCAGCTTCCTCGTCGCCCCTTCAACGGGATCACTCATGGCAACCTCCTTCGATTGCCACGAATCTATGTCATATAGGTTATAATGTCAACAACACATATGTTGTGCCATATTTTGTGTTACATGCTCTTCACAAACAGTTCCCGCCCGATCAGCATGCGACGGATTTCGGATGTGCCGGCGCCGATTTCGTAGAGCTTGGCGTCGCGCAAGAGGCGGCCGGTGGGGTAATCGTTGATGTAGCCATTGCCGCCGAGCAGCTGGATGGCGTCGAGCGCGCATTGCGTCGCCTTTTCGGCGGCAATCAGGATGGCGCCGGCCGCGTCCTCGCGGGTGGTCTCGCCGCGATCGCAGGCCTTGGCCACAGCATAGACATAGGCCCGCACCGAATTCATGTTCACATACATGTCGGCGATCTTGCCCTGAACAAGCTGGAATTCGCCGATCGACTGGCCGAACTGCTTGCGCTCATGAACGTAGGGCATCACCACATCAAGACATGCCTGCATGATGCCGACCGGGCCGGCAGCCAGCACAGCGCGTTCGTAATCGAGCCCGCTCATCAGCACGTTGACGCCCTTGCCGACGCTGCCGAGCACATTTTCTTCCGGCACCTCGCAATCGGCGAACACCAGTTCGCCGGTGTCGGAGCCGCGCATGCCGAGCTTGTCCAGTTTCTGGGCGGTGGAAAAGCCCTTCATGCCCTTTTCGATCAGGAAGGCGGTGATGCCGCGCGGCCCGGCATTCGGATCGGTCTTGGCGTAGACCACCAAGGTCTCGGCGATGGGGCCGTTGGTGATCCACATCTTGTTGCCGTTGAGGATATAGCGGTCGCCCTTCTTGTCGGCGCGGGTCTTCATCGACACCACGTCCGAGCCGGCGCCGGGTTCGGACATCGCCAGCGCGCCGACGTGCTCGCCGGAGATCAGCCCGGGCAGATACTTGCGCTTCTGCGCCAATGAGCCATTGCGGCGGATCTGGTTGACGCAGAGGTTGGAATGGGCGCCGTAGCTGAGGCCGACCGAGGCGGAGGCACGGCTCACCTCCTCCATGGCGATGACATGTTCGAGATAGCCAAGCCCGGTGCCGCCGAATTCCTCCTCGACGGTGATGCCATGCAGGCCAAGCGCGCCCATCTTCGGCCAGAGATCACGCGGAAACTGGTTTGTCCGGTCGATCTCCTCGGCGCGCGGGGCGATTTCGCTCACCGAGAAATCGCGCACGGTTTCGCGGATGGCATCGGCGGTTTCGCCAAGATCAAAATTGAAAGGACGGAGAGCGTTCGCCAGCATGATCAATCCAGTTGTCTGTTTAGGCCGTTAGAGCATGCTGCGATCAAGTGGAAGCCGGTTAATCGCGACAAGCATGCTCTAAACACTTGAGAACGATCACGTCACCCCCCGATTTGATGAGTCCATCAAAACGGGAGCGTGATCCAGCCTACCAGCCGGCAGCCGGCAGGCAACCTGCTTTGTGCCGAATCCCGCAGCGGCGTCTCAGCGTGATGCCAGGGCAAGCGCCTTCTGCTCGGAGGCAGCAAACTCGATGATCACCAGCAGCAGCCGTCCCGTGGCGAAGGCCATCAGCAGATGCCAGATGAAATGCGTGCCATAGGGCAGGGTCTCGCACAGCGGCATGTCGAGCGAACGCGCCACAAGGGCCATGGCGAACACGATCCCCACCTGCAACAGGCCCCAGCCGGCCTTGAGGCGGGGAATATGCACGGAATCCGAGCGTGCGGCGGCCGCGCCGGTCAAATGGGCGTCGTGATTGAGGCCCATGCGGGCGTAGATCACCAGTCCGGCGCCGAGAATATAGATGGCGATCAGCGGGGCGACATAATGGGCGCCGTTGCCGAGCAATGCAGCCGGCAGCATCATGCCAAACAGCAGCGCCACGAGAATGAAGGCCGCAAGGTTGAGCAGCGTCACCAGCGCGTCGAACCCGATCATACGGTAGAGGATGTAGGCAAAGCTCGACATCACGAACAGCTGGATCGGCATTGTATCCAGCCGCAGGGTCGTCGGGCCTGGATCGAGATGGTAAAGTGCCGAGCCCAGACCCGCCGCCAAGGCCATCAGGATCAGCGATACGACCGCAAAATCCCGCCGTAACGACAGGCCAATCCAATGCCGCAAACAAGCCAGCGCGGTCAGAACAATCACCAAGGCCGAGCCGACGTTCAGCATTTCGCCGCCGGTGGCAATCCGCTCACAGACAGTTGGCAGTGCAAACTGGTTCAAATTCAGCATCGGCGCGTCCCGAATCGCTTTCAGTTGAAATAGTCTATGACCTTGCGCCGGCCGAAGTTGCATACATTTTGATGGCGGCGCCCGAAATGGAGCTTTCTGTGTTCTGTATTGCAACCTGGAACGTGAATTCCGTGCGCCAGCGCATTGGGCTGCTTTGCGAGTGGCTGCGAACCAGAGCGCCCGATGTTGTCTGCTTGCAGGAAATCAAATGCGTCGATGAGGCATTTCCGACCGCCGAGATCGAGGCTTTGGGCTACAATGTCGCGGTGCACGGGCAGAAAACCTTCAACGGCGTGGCGATCCTGTCCAAACGGCCGTTCGACGAGGTGCAGCGCGGCTTGCCCGGCGGGGACGGCGACGAGCAGGCCCGCTATATCGAGGCGGTGATTTCCCATGCCGCCGGCGCAATTCGCGTCGCCTCGATCTATCTGCCCAACGGCAACCCGCTTGGCACCGAGAAATTTCCCTACAAACTGGCGTGGATGGAACGGTTGCGCCGCCATGCCGCCGGGTTGCTGGCTTACGAGGAACCTTTGGTGCTCGCCGGCGACTACAATGTCATTCCCGAGGCAAGGGACGCCAGGAACCCCGAGCAATGGCTGGGTGATGCGCTGTTCCAGCCGGAAAGCCGGGCAGCCCTTCGTGCGCTGGCCAACCTCGGCCTGACCGATGCGATCCGCGCGACCAGCGATGATCCGGGCCTCTATACCTTCTGGGACTATCAGGCCGGCGCCTGGCAGCGCGACAACGGCATCCGCATTGATCATCTGTTGCTGTCGCCGCAGGCTGCCGACCGGCTGATCGCCGCCGGCATTGATCGCGACGAGCGCGCCCGGGAAAAGCCGTCAGATCATGTTCCGGTCTGGGTCCAGCTCAACCTTGAGGCGCGATAGCGCGATGCGGGCCCGGCTCGTCGCACTGGTCTGCGGTGTGGCAATGGCCATGCTGGCGCTGGCCGAGCCATTGCCCGTCCGCGCTTTGCGGGATCTTCTGTTCGATGGCTACCAGCGGCTGGCGCCGCGCCCGTTCGATCCCGCCATGCCGGTCCGGATCATCGACATTGATGATGAAAGCCTTCAGCGGCTCGGCCAATGGCCGTGGCCGCGCACGATTCTGGCCCGGCTGATTGCCACCATCGGGGCGGGCGGGCCGGCCGCGCTGGGGCTGGATATCGTCCTGTCGGAGGCGGACC
>DAOMXG010000169.1:0-5208 GCA_035436995.1 Beijerinckiaceae bacterium | reverse complement strand
TGCGAGGGACGGCCCGAGAAATGACCGACAGGTCATTTGTGAGGGCCACTGGTATCAGTCGGCAGGTGTGATCCAGCAGCGCGACGCAGCGTTCCGAACTTTTTGACCAAGTGTTCTGGGCCTGGTGGGGCTGGAGCATGCTGTAATTCGAGCATTTTCACGCGAAGTGGAGTCCTGTTCGTGTTAAGAAAAATAAGGAAAAATGAAAAGATAGAGCACGCTTTGTGAATTGGAATTTGCTGAAAATACTCTAGATCACGCCGCATTTTGATTGAATCATCAAAATGCGGATAACGTGATCGGTATCAATAGGTTAGAGTATGTCTTCTGCGATTAACCGGCATCCACTTAATCGCGACAGGCTCTAGATCACGCCGCATTTTGATTGAATCATCAAAATGCGGATAACGTGATCGGTATCAATAGGTTAGAGTATGTCTTCTGCGATTAACCGGCATCCACTTAATCGCGACAGGCTCTAGTCTTGCCGGCGGTGAATCAGCGAGCGCTTGAGCTGCGCGAGGTCCTGGGTCAAAGACTGAATCTGGACGGGCGATAGATCGCCCATCAAGGCGCGCAGCCAGCCCTCATGCGCCTCGGCAAGCTGCGAGAAGATAAGGGTTCCGGCTTTGGTCAGCTGCACGACGGCCGCACGTCGGTCATTGGTGTCGGTGGTGCGGCTGACATAACCATCGGCGATCAGCCGGTCCACAAGGGCGGTGAGATTGCCGTTGGACACCATCATTCGTTTGGACAGATCGCTGAGCCGCAGGCCGTCCGGCTCGCGATAGAGCTGCGCCATCAGATCGAAACGCGGCAGCGTCATGTCATAGTCGATCCGCAAACGCTGGCGGATTTCGCTTTCGATGAGATTGGCGCAGGTCAGAAGCCGCAGCCACAGGCGCAATTCCCGCTTCTGATCGCGCGGCTCCAGCCGGACGATAGCCTCGACGTCATCGAAGCTTCCGAGCGGGGTATCCGCGGCGCTGTGCGGTCGCTGGCCGGTCTTTTCTGGCATCGGGTTTCCTCGACCATGGAGGCGGATTATTTTCGATTCAGGACAAAGACGCAATTGACAGCACAGGAGCATCATATTTTAATCTTAAAATAATTCGGCGGGAGGAATGGCATGCGCATCGTCTGCATCGGAGGTGGGCCGGCCGGGTTGTATTTCGCGCTGCTGATGAAGGCGCGGCATCCGGCCCACCATATCACGGTGGTCGAGCGCAACCGGCCCTACGACACCTTCGGCTGGGGTGTGGTGTTTTCCGATCAGGTGGTGGATGCGATTACCGGCGCGGACCCCAGGAGCGCCGCCGAGATCGCCGATGCCTTCAACCATTGGGATGACATCGAACTGAAATTCAAGGGGCGGACGATCCGCACCAGCGGCCATGGCTTCATCGGCATCGGTCGCAAGCACCTGCTCAATATCCTGCAGAGGCGATGCGAGGAACTCGGCGTAGAACTGGTTTTCGAGCGGGAGGTCGACAGCGATCTCGAGTTTCCCGACGCCGATCTGATCATAGCCTCGGATGGCATCGGCTCGAAGATCCGCGAGCGCTACCGGGATGAATTTGCGCCCGACCTGCTTGTCCGGCCCAACCGCTACATCTGGTTCGGCACGCACAAGCTCTATGATGCCTTCACCTTCGATTTCCAGCGCAGTGAGCATGGCTGGTTTCAGGCGCATATCTACAAGTTTGACGGCCAGACGTCGACCTTCATCGTCGAGACGACAGAGGAGGCGTTTCTGCGGCACGGGCTGGACAAGCTCGATCAGGAAGGCTCGATCGCCTTTTGCGAAAAGCTGTTTTCCGATGTGCTGGGCGGCGCCCGTCTGATGACCAATGCCCGCCACCTGCGCGGCTCGGCCTGGCTGAACTTCAACCGGCTGATCTGCGGGCGGTGGTCGCATTTCAACGGCAAGTCGCATGTGGTGCTGATGGGCGATGCGGCGCATACGGCGCATTTTGCCATCGGATCGGGCACCAAGCTGGCGTTTGACGATGCGATCGAACTGGCCAGTCAGTTCGACCGCATCGGCCATGATCGCGCCTCGATCGGGGCTGTGCTGGCAGCCTATGAGGAGGAACGGCGCATCGGCGTTGCCCGCGTGCAGAATGCGGCGCGCAACGCCATGGAATGGTTTGAGGTCGTCGGCCGGCGCTATGCCGACCAGCTTGAACCCGAGCAGTTCATGTATTCGATGCTCACCCGGTCACAGCGCATCAGCCACGAGAACCTGCGCCTGCGCGATGCGGCTTATCTTGACGGGTTCGAGCGCTGGTTCGCTGGCCGGGCAGGTGTCCCCGCCCGCACGGACGAGCGACCGCTGCCGCCGGCCTTCACGCCCTACCGGCTGCGTTCTGTAACGGTGCCGAACCGCATCGTCGTCTCGCCGATGGCGATGTACTCAGCGATCGACGGAATGCCCGGCGACTTTCATCTGGCCCATCTCGGTGCCCGGGCGCTTGGCGGGGCGGGGCTGGTTTTTGCAGAGATGACCTGCGTTTCGCCGGATGCGCGGATCACGCCCGGCTGTCTTGGCCTGTGGAATGACGCCCAGGCTGAGGGTTTCAGGCGGATCATCGACTTTGTTCATTCCGCCACTGCGGCCAAATTCGCCATCCAGCTTGGCCATGCCGGGCGCAAGGGGGCAACCAAACGGGCCTGGGAGGGTATCGACCGACCGCTGGAGAGCGGGGCCTGGCCGCTGCTGTCGGCCTCGGCGCTGCCCTATCTGCCCGACAGCGTGGTCCCGCGCGCGATGAGCCGCGCCGACATGGATCAGGTCAGGGCCGATTTTGTCGCCGCCACCCGCCGTGCTGCCGCAGCCGGGGCCGACTGGCTGGAATACCACGCTGCGCACGGCTATCTGATGTCGAGCTTCCTGTCGCCGCTGACCAACCGGCGCAGCGATGATTATGGCGGCAGCCACGAAAATCGCGCCCGCTTTCCGCTCGAAGTGTTCCGGGCGATCCGCGAGGTCTGGCCGGCGGACCGGCCGATCTCGGTCCGCCTGTCGTGCCACGACTGGTTCGAGGGCGGCAACCTGCCGGAGGATGCCGCAATCTTTGCCCGCATGTTCAAAGAGGCCGGGGCGGACATGATCGATTGCTCCTCCGGTCAGGTGGTCAAGGAGGAAAAGCCGGTCTACGGGCGGCTGTTCCAGACCCCGTTTGCCGACCTGATCCGCAACGAGGTCGGCATACCGACCATTGCGGTCGGCGCGATCTCCGATGCCGATCAGGCCAATTCGATCATCGCCGCCGGTCGTGCCGATCTTTGCGCCGTCGCCCGTCCGCATCTGGCCGATCCCGCCTGGACGTTGCATGAGGCGGCCAGGCTCGGGCTGAAGATCGTTCCCTGGCCGCGGCAATACATCTCTGGCAAGATGCAATACGAGACCAACCTCGAACGCGCCGCTGCGCCGGCGACAAAATAACCCGCCGGCGTGCAGGAGAAAGGACAATGCCGCAATGCCACAGGCCGAGGCTCGCCATGCCCTGATCACCGGCGCCGGTTCCGGCATCGGCGCAGCGATCGCGCTGCGTCTGGCTGCGGATGGTTTCAGGGTCACGCTGGCCGGCAGGCGCTCCGCTCCGCTTGAAGCGGTCGCGGCGGCAGCAAACGGAGCGGTGTTCGTGTCCGCCGGATTCGACGTGACCGACCGGGCGTCGATCGCCGATGGTCTTGCGGCGGCGCGTGCGGCCTTCGGTCCGGTCAGCGTGCTGGTCAACAATGCCGGCGAGGCCCCGAGTGCGACCTTTGCGAAAACCACGCCGGAGATGTGGAATCATGTGCTGGCGCTTGATCTTGGCGGCGTATTCAATGTCACTCAGGCCGTCCTTGGTGATGTCAGGGCGGCGGCCAATGGTGGCCGGATCGTTTCGGTCGCCTCGACAGCGGGGCTCAAGGGCTATCCCTATGTGACGGCCTATTGCGCGGCCAAGCACGGCGTCATCGGGCTGACGCGGGCGCTGGCGCTGGAACTGGCCGGAACCGGCGTCACCGTCAATGCCGTATGCCCCGGCTTTACCGAAACGCCGCTGATGGAGGCGGCACTGGCGACGGTCTCGGCCAGGACAGGCCGGCCAATCGAGGCCATTCACGCCGAATTGGTCAAGGCCAATCCGCAAGGCCGGCTGATCCAGCCTGATGAGGTTGCCGATGCCGTGTGTTGGCTTGTTTCCACGAAAGCCGGTTCGATAACCGGTCAGTCGATCGCCATTGCCGGCGGTGAGGTCATGCAATGAACACCAGCGAGATGGGCGCCATGCTGCGCCCGTTCAAACACTATCAGGCGCGGCATTTCCGTTTCGAGGCGAGCGATGACGGGCGCATCGGCCATATCCGGTTCAACCGGCCGGAGCGCAAGAATCCGCTGACCTTTGAAAGCTATGCCGAACTGCGCGATCTGTTCCGCGATCTGGTTTATGCCTCCGATATCCGCGCCGTGGTGCTTTCCGGCGAGGGGGGCAATTTCTGTTCGGGCGGCGATGTGTTCGAGATCATCGAGCCGCTGACGCGCATGGCCACGCCCGATCTGCTCGCCTTCACCCGGATGACCGGGGATGTGGTCAAGGCAATGCGCCGCTGTCCGCAGCCGGTCATCGCGGCCGTCGAGGGCGTTTGCGCCGGCGCCGGGGCGATCCTGGCCATGGCGGCGGACATTCGGCTGGCGACACCGGAGGCGAGAACCGCGTTCCTGTTCAGCCGCGTCGGCCTCGCCGGCGCCGATATGGGCGCCTGCGGGATCCTGCCGCGGCTGATCGGGCAGGGCAGGGCGGCGGAGCTGCTGTTCACCGGCCGGTCGATGAGCGCGGCGGAGGGAGAGGCCTGGGGCTTTTACAATGCGCTGCACCCGGCCGGGGTGCTGGCCGAAAAGGCGGAAGCCCTGGCCCGCGATCTAGCCGATGGGCCCTGGTTCGCCCATGGCATCACCAAGACCATGCTCAATCAGGAATGGGCCATGGGTCTGGAGGAGATGATTGAATCCGAAGCTCAGGCGCAGGCCCTGTGCATGACGACGGGCGATTTCCGCCGTGCCTTCGAGGCATTTGCGGCCCGGCGCAAGCCCGCGTTCGAAGGCAATTGACATGGCGGCCGAAAGCCCCCTCAACGGTCCCGGTCGCGCTGCGCTCGATTGGCCGTTCTTCGGGCCGGAACACCGCGCCTATGTCGCTGATCTGGATGCATTCATTG
>DAOMXG010000168.1:0-5240 GCA_035436995.1 Beijerinckiaceae bacterium | reverse complement strand
CGATCAGGCCAGCGACGGCAGGTCGAGCCGATGGGTCCGGGCGCAGTCGCGGGCGATGTCATAGCCGGCGTCCGCATGGCGCATGACCCCGGTGGCGGGATCGTTCCACAACACCCGCACGATCCGCCGCGCCGCCTCCGGCGTACCATCGCAGCAGATCACCATGCCCGAATGCTGCGAAAAGCCCATGCCCACGCCGCCGCCATGGTGGAGAGACACCCAGGTCGCGCCGGAGGCGCAATTGAGCAGGGCGTTGAGCAACGGCCAGTCGGAGACGGCGTCGGACCCGTCCATCATCGCTTCGGTCTCGCGGTTTGGAGAGGCGACGGAACCCGAATCGAGATGATCGCGGCCAATGACGATGGGCGCTTTCAATTCACCCTTAGCCACCATCTCGTTGAAGGCCAGGCCAAGCCGGTGGCGGTCGCCGAGACCGACCCAGCAGATGCGCGCCGGCAGGCCCTGGAACCGGATACGCCTCTGCGCCATGTCCAGCCAGTTGTGCAGATGCCGATTGTCAGGGATCAGTTCCTTCACCTTGGCATCGGTGCGCCAGATATCCTCGGGATCGCCGGACAGGGCGGCCCAGCGGAACGGACCGATCCCCCGACAGAACAGCGGCCGGATGTAGGCCGGCACGAAGCCGGGGAAATCGAAGGCGTCGGTGACGCCTTCTTCCAGGGCCATCTGGCGGATGTTGTTGCCGTAATCGACCGTCGGCACGCCCGCCTTGTGGAAATCGAGCATGGCACGCACATGCACCGCCATCGACTTTTTCGCCGCAGCGGTGACCGCCTTGGGGTCGGAGGCCTGCATTGCTTCCCATTGCGCCAGCGTCCAGCCCTTCGGCAGGTAGCCATGCACCGGATCATGTGCCGAGGTCTGGTCGGTCACGCAATCAGGGCGGATGCCGCGCCGGAAAATCTCCGGAAAGACATCGGCGGCATTGCCGAGCAGCGCGACCGAGACGGCCTTGCCGTCCGCCTTCGCGCGGTCGAGGATCGCCAGAGCGTCGTCGAGGTCCTTGGCCTGGCAATCGACATAACCGGTCCGCAAGCGGAACTCGATCGACGAGGGGCGGCACTCGACCGCAAGGCAGGAAGCCCCCGCCATGGTCGCCGCCAGCGGCTGCGCCCCGCCCATGCCGCCGAGACCGGCGGTGAGGATCCAGCGGCCCATGAGCGAGCCGCCATAATGCCGGCGCCCCATTTCGGCGAAGGTTTCGTAGGTACCCTGCACGATGCCCTGGGAGCCGATGTAGATCCAGGAACCGGCCGTCATCTGGCCATACATCATCAGGCCCTTGCGATCGAGTTCGTTGAAATGATCCCAGTTGGCCCAATGCGGCACGAGGTTGGAATTGGCGATCAGCACTCGCGGCGCATCGGCATGGGTCCGGAACACGCCCACCGGCTTGCCCGATTGCACCAGCAGCGTCTGATCCGCCTCCAGCCGCCGCAATGCGGCGCAGATGCGGTCAAAGCTCTCCCAGTCGCGCGCCGCCCGGCCGATGCCGCCATAGACGACCAGTTCGCCCGGCTTTTCGGCAACATCCGGGTCAAGATTGTTCATCAGCATGCGCAAAGGAGCCTCGGTCATCCAGCTTTTCGCGCTGATATCCGTGCCATGGGGAGCTCGGATGATGCGGGCGTTGTCAATACGGGTCATGGGGTCCTCGCTATGTTGGGCGGCTGGTCCGTTGGCTGCGCCAGTCCCGGCAGCGCAATCGAGCCGGCGGCGGCGATGATCTGTCCCGCGCCAATGAGCGCGATGGCCGCTTGCAGGTCCGGATGAAGATAACGATCCACGTCGAGGCTTGGCACCTTTGCTCTCAGTGCCGAACGCACTGCTTCGAGCGCCGGGCTCGACAGCAGCGGCGCATGGAAATCACAACCCTGCGCTGCGGCAAGCAGTTCGATGGCCAGGATGGCCCTGAGGTTCTCGGCCATTGGCATCAGCCGCCGCGCGCCGTGAGCCGCCATCGAAACGTGATCCTCCTGATTGGCGGAGGTGGGCAGAGAATCGACACTCGCCGGGGTTGCCCGCTGCTTGTTCTCGCTGACCAGCGCGGCGGCGGTCACCTGCGGAATCATGAAGCCCGAATTGAGGCCTGGCCTGGCCACCAGGAAGGCAGGCAGGCCGGACAGCGCCGGATCGACCAGCATGGCGATGCGCCGCTCGGCCAGCGAGCCGATCTCGCACAGCGCCAGCGCGATCATGTCGGCAGCAAAGGCGACCGGCTCGGCATGGAAATTGCCGCCGGACAGCGCTTCGCCTGTCTCGGAGAAGATCAACGGATTGTCCGAAACGCCGTTGGCCTCGGTTTCGAGTGTCGTCGCGGCCTGCCGGAGGATGTCGAGCACGGCGCCCATCACCTGTGGCTGGCACCGCAGGCAATAGGGATCCTGCACGCGCTCGTCGCCGACAAGATGCGAAGCGCGAATGGCCGATCCCTGCATCAGCTGCCGCAAGGCCGCAGCGGTTTCGATCTGGCCGCAATGCCGGCGCAGCCTATGGATGCGGGGATCGAACGGGGCGTCCGACCCTCTTGCCGCATCGGTTGCCAGCGCGCCGGTCATCAGGGCCGCCTGAAACAGTGCCTCGGCCTCGAACACACCGGCGAGGGCAAAGGCTGTCGAAAATTGCGTGCCGTTGAGCAACGCCAGCCCTTCCTTGGGGCCAAGCTCGGCCGGCGCCAGCCCGGCCTGTTTCAAGGCTTCGGCCGCCGGCACGATGCCATGGTCCGTCATGACGAAGCCGACACCCAGCATCGCTGCGGTCATATGGGCCAGCGGCGCCAGATCGCCCGAAGCGCCGACCGAACCCTGCGACGGCACCAGGGGGATGAGGTTGCGTGCCAGAAGGGCCTGCAACAGGGTGAGCGTCGCCACCCTCACGCCGGATGCGCCCTGGGCCAGACTGGCAAGCTTCAGCGCCATCATCAGCCGGACGACAGCTGCCGGCGTCGGTTCGCCAACCCCCGCCGCATGGCTGAGGACGATGTTGCGTTGCAGATGGCTGAGATCGTCGGCCCCGATGCGGACGGTCGCGAGCTTTCCAAAGCCGGTGTTGATGCCATAGACGGGGTCACCCTTGGCAACGATCGCGGCGACGCAATCCGCGCTTCTGGCGACGGCCGCATGGCAGGCGGGATCGAGCGTCACGCCGGCGCCGCGATAGATCGCCCGCCAGGTGGCAAGCGGCACCCCGCCCGGCTGTAACGTCACCATGGTCATGCACCCCTCCAGATGCGGCGATGTAGCGGGTTGAACCCGATACGATAGACAAGTTCGGCCGGCTCGCGCACGTCCCAGATGGCCAGATCGCACGACTTGCCAACCTCCAGCGTGCCGGTTTCTGCCGCAAGGCCGAGCGCTGCGGCGGCATGGCGCGTAACGCCTGCAAGGCATTCGGCGACGGTCATTCGGAACAATGTCGCCCCCATGTTCATCGTCAGCAGCAGGGAAGTCAGCGGGGAGGAGCCCGGGTTGCTGTCGGTGGCCAGCGCCATGGCAACGCCATGGCGGCGGAACAATTCGACCGGAGGTTTGCGGGTCTCGCGCAGGAAGTAGAAGGCGCCGGGCAACAGAACGGCAATGGTACCGGCCGCAGCCATGGCCTGCGCACCGGCTTCATCGGTGTATTCGAGATGATCGGCGGAAAGGGCCCGGAATCGCGCCGCCAGCGCCGCCCCGCCAAGGTTGGACAATTGATCGGCATGCAGCTTCACCCGAAGGCCCAGAGCCTCTGCCGCTGCAAACAGCCGCCCGACCTGTTCGGGTGAAAAGCCAATGCCTTCGCAGAAGGCATCCACCGCATCGACGAGGCCGTCTCGTGCCAGCCCGGGCAGCATCTCGGCGATCAAACGGTCGATGTAGCCATCCTTGTCGCCTCCCGCTTCCGGCGGCATGGCATGGGCGCCGAGAAACGTTGTGGCAACCCGGATTTGCCGCAAGGCCGGCAATGACCGGGCAATGGCCAGGCAGCGGCTCTCCGTCTCGGTGTCGAGCCCGTAGCCCGATTTGATCTCGATGGTGGTGACACCCTCGGCGATCAGCGCATCGAGGCGGAGCAATGCGCCTTGCGTCAATTCTGCGCCGCTGGCAGCGCGGGTTGCGGCGACGCTCGACAGGATACCGCCCCCGGCGCGGGCGATCTCCTCATAGCTCGCACCCTTGAGCCTGAGTTCGAATTCCCTGGCGCGATGACCGCCATAGACCAGATGGGTGTGGCAATCGATCAGGCCGGGCGTCACCAGGCGCCCGGAGCAGTCGATCGTCTCTGCAGCGGCTAGGGAGGGCAGCTGCGCCCTCGGGCCGGCATAGACGATGCGCCCGTCGCGGCAGCCGAGCGCGCCCTCGTCAATGAGACCAAGCCCCTCGGGCGTATCCGCTGACATGGTTGCCAGACGCGCGTTGATCCAGAGCGTATCGAACATCGCCCCCCCCCTTATATGTATAGACATATTACGGCAAACAGCGGTGGTAAAGGCCCAAGTTGGCCCTTCGCAGCTGCAATAAGGTTATTGGCGGAATCTATTGTATAGACATATTGCCATCGTTCCCGGCACATGCCATCCTGCCGGCAGAGGCAGGGAGAGGGTGTTGGACAAGGCGCGCGTGCTGCTGTTCGACCATGCGCTGACGCCGGATGGCTGGGCGAGGGATGTCGCGCTGCACCTTGAGGGTGGGCGGATCGTCTCGGTTGTTCCGCAGGCGGGATTGCCAGCCGGTGCGGAACGGATTGCCGGGGCCGCCCTGCCGGGCCTGCCCAATCTGCACAGCCATTGCTTCCAGCGCGGCATGGCGGGCCTTGCCGAGCGGCGCGGGCCGGCAGCCGACAGCTTCTGGACTTGGCGGCAGGTCATGTATCGCTTTCTCGAGCGGCTTGATCCGGAGGATGTCGAGGCGATTGCCGCGATGGCGATGGTGGAAATGCTGGAAGGCGGGTTCACCAGCCTCGCCGAATTCCATTACCTGCATCACGGGCCGGACGGCGTGCCTTATGACGATCCGGCCGAACTCGCCGGGCGGATCGTCAGCGCTGCGTGCCAGACAGGCATTGGCCTGACGCTGCTGCCGGTATTCTATGCTCATGGCGGTTTTGGCGGAGCGGCGCCGGCGCCGGGCCAGCGGCGGTTTATCACCACGCCTGATCGGTTCCTGGCGCTGCATGCGGCGGCGGCCCGCGCGGTGGCGGCCTGTGATGGCGCGCGGATCGGGGTTGCGCCGCATTCGCTG
>DAOMXG010000167.1:0-5250 GCA_035436995.1 Beijerinckiaceae bacterium | reverse complement strand
GCTACGGATACTGGCGCCACGAAGACAGGCGCCACAACGGGCTCAGGCTGGACCGGCGCCGCAGACGCCGCCGCAGGCACCACGTCAGGTGCGCTCTTCTGCGGGCGCATGGCCGAGGCGGGAAGCTCCAGCACATCCTGGTCGTCCTCCCCCACCGCGGAATCGGCGTCGTCGACCGGCTCCGCCGATCCCAGCTCGGGATTGCGCGCAGCATCGGCGCGGGCCTCCAGCACCTTCTGATCCTCGGAAATGATCTTGCGGATCGAGGCCAGGATTTCCTCCATCGACGGCTCGGCGGCGCGCGGAGGCGGCGGCGGAACACTGGCGGCGGCAGAACTCATGACAATCTCCAAAGGCAAGGATCAGGCATCCGGCCGGCAATGCCAGCCCTGCGCTTAGAAGTAGAGCAGCGTGCCGTTGCTGGGCAAGCGGTCACCGCAATTTGGCAGTGGATGGAGGGGGGCTCTATTGCCCGTCCGGCGTGCGCAGCCCGGTCCAACGGTCGCGCACCTGCTCGTAATGCACCTTGGGGTCATAGGCTGCGACGTTGACGCCGAGCTTGCGCAGCGTCAGACCGCCGACCGATGACAGCACATTATACGATGCCACCACCCGGTCGCGCTGCGCCGTCACCAGCGACACCCGCGCATCCAGCAGGTCCTGCTGCGAATTGAGCACGTCGATCGTCGTGCGCTGGCCCACCTTGGCCTCTTCCCGCACGCCGGCGAGGGCGATCTCGGCGGCACGCACCTGCGCCTCGGCCGCGTTGATCTGCGCCTTGGTCGCTTCCAGGGCGCCCCATGAACTGACCACCAGCTGCCGCACACGCTCCCGCTGCGAATCGACGACGATCTGCTGCGAGGCGAGCGTTTCCTTGGCCTCGCGCACCCGGGAATAGACCTGCCCGCCCTCGTAGATCGGCACCGACAGGCGCCCCACCACCGAGCCCTGCCACAGGTCTGAGCCGGGAGCCTGGCTGTCGTAACGCCGGCTGGCCGTCGCCGAGAGGCTGATCGTCGGATAAAGCTCGCCCTCGACCGACTTGACCTGCAACTGCTGCTGATCGACGCCGTGCAGCGCGGCAATGATCGCCGGATGTTCGCGCTGCGACATCGCCAGCGCTGCCTCACGCGACTTCGGCAGCAGGTTCTCGACCGGCCTGGCCGCTGCCAGTTTGGTCGGTGCGGCGCCGATGATCTGTTGATAGGTGGCCATCGACGTCTTGAGATTGGCCTCGGCAGCATAGGCATCCGAACGGGCGCGGGCCAGCCGCGACTCCGATTGCGCCACATCCGTGCGGGTCACCTCGCCGACCCGGAAGCGGTCGCTCACCTGCTTGAGCTGGGTCGACAGAACCTCGATATTGTTGCGGCGAAGATTGAGCAGCGCGGTATCGCGCAGCACATTCATATAGGCGGTGGCGGCATTGAGCAGAATGGTCTGCTCGGTATTGCGCAACGTCTCCCGCGCCGCCAGCACGCGTGACTCCGCGCCGCGCAGCTGATTGCCGGTGCGCCCGCCGTTGTACAGCACCTGATCGAGCGTCACTGACAGGCCGCGCGGGCCGAAATCATCCTGCGAATATTTCTGCCGCGCCGAATGCGACTTCTGATTGATATAGCCAAGATCGGCCGCACCGGTCACCTTCGGCCGATAGCCGGACAGCGCCTGCGGCACCGCCTCATCGGTCGCGCGGGTGATCGCGCGCTGCGAGTTCAGATCCGGGTTGGCATGATAGGCACGGGCCAGCGCCCCATGAATGGTCTCGGCATGCGCCGACGTGCCAAGGCACGCGGCCACCAGGGCCGCAGCCGACACCACAGAACGCAATCTCCGCACCGACACTACAGCACCCGCCACTCCAAAGAGGTCCTTTACGATTTGTTTACGATTCAGCACGGCGTGTAAATGTTTGCCGGAGCGCGTCCCCAGTCAAATGACAAAATGCTCATGTTTGCGCCGGCAGTGTTGCTGGAAACGCGCATCATCTGCCCGTCCCGCCGGGTGCATTCCACAATCCGGCGCTGGCTGGCCGCCGCCGGAAATCGTCAGGTCAGAAGCTGAATTCCGGCTTGCGGGCAAAATCCTGCAAGGCCGGTCCGGCAGCGTCGAAAGCGCGCGCCTTGCCAAAACCCTTGCCGACGCGGCGGAAGATGCTGGCGCGGCCCGCCCGCCCCAGCCCCATGATGATGCCCAGCCGCCCGCCATCCTTGAGCTGGGCGAGAAGGCTTGCCGGCTCGACTTCAGCGGCGCCATGCACCAGAATGACGTCGAACGGACCCTTGGCCGGAGCACCCTCGCCCGGCCTCGCATCGACCACCTCGACGCCGGAGATCCCCGCCCGGGCCAGAGCAGCGGCTGCCGCTTCCGATTCCGCTTCGCAGGAGACAACCGAGAGCCCGGCCGCCGCCAGCAGCGCCGCGCCATAGCCGGCGCTGCCGCAATCGAGCGCCCGCTGGCCCGAAGCAAGCTCCAGCGCCTGCATCAGCCGCGCCAGAACCAGCGGCGGCAGCAGGCGGGTGATTCCATCGGCGGCCATCTGCTCGCGGTCGAGATAGGCCACTGCCGCATCCTTCGGCCGGACGAAGCATTCACGCGGCACCGCCTCGAACGCCGCCAGCACCAGCTTGTCCGACACGTCATAGGTGCGGATCTGGTTTTCGACCATCGTGCGGCGGGCGGCGGAAAAATCGGTCATGGCGGGGCCAAACGTTGCAGGGCTGATCCGTTGCTATTGCGGCAGACAGCGCCGAAATGCAAGGCCGCAGCCTTAGGGCGGGATCAACATTTGGGGGGAAGTGGAGGCCTCGCCCAGAATCGAACTGGGATACAAGGATTTGCAGTCCTCTGCGTAACCATTCCGCCACGAGGCCAATCGAAGCGCGTCGCCGGTATAACTACTGACGAACGGATTGCAATCACCATTGCATCGAACCGGTGAAGAAATTGCATCAGGACATTGCATGGCCACCCGACGCTGCGGCACATGCGGCAGGCTGCCGCACCGTTGCGGGCGTTCGCACAGGCGCCCGACAGTTTTTTTCGTTTTCGATTGCATCGCGCTGCGGCTGCGGCTATACGGCGGGCCGCATTCCCCGATAGCTCAGCGGTAGAGCATTCGACTGTTAATCGAATGGTCGTAGGTTCGAATCCTACTCGGGGAGCCATTTCTCTTTTCGATCGCTCAGGTCTGCTTGTTCCGTTGGTGCGGAGCGCCGATCTTGGTCACTGCATCGGGGCCGAGCGACCAGCTTTCCCAGGCAGCCACGAGGCACAGCACCAGTGCGGTCGCCAGCGCCAGTTGCCAGGGATGCAGCGCGCCGGCGGCGAACCACAGTCCGAGCAGCAGCGCACAGCCGCCGATATGCGACAGCGGGAACCAGCCGGCTGTGGCCCGCTTGAACAGCATCAGCCCGATCAGATACAGCAGCGGCCCGCCCACGGTGGCCAGCAGGGTCTTTGCATCGATCGTGCCGCTGGCATGGGCGAGGACAAATTCATCCGACACCGCCGTTCCGATGATTCCGGCAACGATCAGGATGTGCAGATAGGTGTAGGCCCGCCCGACGAGGCCGGAATTTTCGGCCCGCTTCATGACCAGTGCGCCACGCTCCTGCCCGATGTTGAAATAGGTTGCCCACATCCCCAGCGCGCCGAGAAAGGTCGCCAGAAACGCCATGGCATTGTCGTGCCGCCACTCCTGCCCGGCGAAAGTGGAACTGGCGACGAGAATCGATTCGCCCAGCGCGATGATGACGAACAGCCCGCAGCGTTCGGCAAAATGCCCCGGTTCGATATCCCATTCTCCCGGCTGTGACGCGCCAAGCCCCGGCGTCCAGAAACGTGCGGCCGGCCCGGCATATTCATGCGCAACCGCCAGCGCCCACAGGCCGATCTGCGCAGCTCCGCCGAGCGCCGCCCCCCCGATCCACAGCGCACCGGAAAACACGAACCAGAGGGTGATCCTGAGAACGTTGCGGCGATGCCCCGGCGAGAATTCTGCCATCGGCCACAGCATATAGGCTGACCGTCCTACCTGCATCGCCACATAGGCGAGCGCGAACACCATCGCTTTGCCCTCAAACGCCTTGGGCACAGCCATCGACATCACCAGTCCGAGCAGCATCAGCACGAACAGCATCATGCGCACCGGCGCCTTGTCCGGATCGGCCCAGTTGGTGCACCACGAGGTGTAGATCCACACCCACCACACCGCCATCGCGAGGATGGCGGTTTCCAGCAGGCCGAGCCAGGTCGGATGGTGGATCAGCCCGTGCGAAAGCTGGGTGACCGCAAAGACAAACACCAGATCGAAGAACAGTTCGAGGAACGTCACCCGATGGTGGCCGTGCTCGGCCGGCGCGCGGCGGTGGTGGAAGGTCTGGGGCTGCGATGTCGGGGTCATGCATGCGGATCCGGATCAGAGTCAGTATGGCTAGAGCATGTCGCGATTAAGTGGATACCGGTTAATCGCAGAAGACATGCTCTAACTTATTGATACCGATCACGTTATACGCATTTTGATGATTCCATCAAAATGCGGCGTGATCTAGCCTACAGCAGGATCAGCCGGTCCGGTATCTCGTTGGTATCGCCTTCACGCGGTGGGGCATGGACTTTCAACACGCTGCCGCACAGCGCGATTGCCTTGACGAACCCGTCGGCAGCGGAGCGCTGCCGCAGAGCCTCGGTCAACACCTCGATGGTTTCGCGCCAGACAGCGGGCTCCACTTTCGCCGCGATCCCCTCATCGACGAGCACTTCGGCAAAGCGCTCGGCCTCTGCCACATAGATCAGGCAGCCGGTGCGATGGGCTGTGCGCACCATGCCCTGCGCCTGGAAATGCTCCAACGCCGCCCGATGCGCGCGCCGCCGCCGGAAATAGGGCGGAACCAGCGCCGCCCGGTTGGGTATGAATGCCAGCAGGATCGCCAGCAAGGCAAAGGCGGCAAGCTGGACAAGGTGGATCCGTTCCGCCGAAAGCACGGTGAACCGCAACAGCGGCCACGGCACCATCAGTGCCACCACTGCCGCCCATGCCATCGGCGCGAAACTGTAGCTGCTGGCCGCACGGGCGACCACACAGACGATTTCGCCCGACGTGCCCTTCTCGGCCTCGGCAATGGCGCGGAGGACGCGTTTCTGTTCGGCTGCGGTGAACATTGCCATCACCAATCCCCCGATGCACCGCCGCCGCCGGACGACCCGCCGCCGCCCGAATAGCCGCCGCTGTCGCCCCCGCCCGACCAG
>DAOMXG010000166.1:0-5289 GCA_035436995.1 Beijerinckiaceae bacterium | reverse complement strand
CGGCGGTCTGCACGGTGATCACCTTTTTGGCGTCGGTCGACCTGACGGTCTGGATCGCGTTGCCGGCATAGATCGGCCGCTCGAACGTGTCGGCGGAAACAACCCTGGTGATGGCCGAGATCAGCATCACGTCGATCAGCGCCGCGACGCGCGGGGCGATGTTGCGGCCATTGGCGGTCGCCGGCGCGACAATGGCGTCGTAACCATCGGCCAGGCCCGCGACCAGTTTCGACGTCGCCTCGGCCAGCATGTGATCATAGGCCGCATCGTCGGCCAACAGAACCTTGCCGACGCCGGCCAGAGCGGCCGCAGCCTTGGCCGCGCCGGCGCAGCCCTTGCCGGCCACCAGCACATGAACCGGTGAGCCGATGGCGGCAGCGGCAGTCAGCGCTTTCGCCGTGGCGTCTTTCAGCGACGCATTGTCGTGTTCGGCAATGAGCAGAACGGCCATCGTCAGAGCACTCCCGCTTCTGTCTTGAGCTTGGTCACGAGTTCGTTGACATCGGCCACCTTGACGCCGGCCTTGCGGGTCGGCGGTTCGCTCGTCTTGAGGACCGACAGGCGCGGCGCGACATCGACGCCGAGCGCCTCGGGAGAGGTCTCGTCGAGCGGCTTCTTCTTGGCCTTCATGATGTTGGGCAGCGAGGCATAGCGCGGCTCGTTGAGGCGAAGGTCCGTAGTGATCACCGCCGGCAGGGCCAGCGAAATGGTCTGCAGGCCGCCATCGACTTCGCGCGTGACATCAACCTTGCCGTCGCCGATCACGACCTTGGAGGCAAAGGTGCCCTGCCGCCAGTCCAGCAGCGCCGCCAGCATCTGGCCGGTCGCGTTGGCATCGTCATCGATCGCCTGCTTGCCGGCAATCACCAGACCCGGCGTTTCCTTCGCGATCACCGCCTTGAGCAGCTTGGCAACACCGAGCGGCTCGACCGTCGCGTCGGTCTTGACCAGGATGCCGCGGTCGGCCCCCATCGCCAACGCGGTGCGAATCGTCTCCTGCGCCTGCGCCGGACCGATGGACACGACGACAATCTCGCTCGCCTTGCCGGCTTCCTTCAGACGCAGCGCCTCTTCGACGGCGATTTCGTCGAACGGGTTCATGCTCATCTTGACATTCGCCAGATCGACACCGGACCCGTCCGGCTTGACGCGGATCTTGACGTTGTAATCCACCACCCTCTTCACGGGCACGACAATCTTCATCAGGCGGCAACTCCCCTTAGGAAACGCTCCAAATCCCAGCCGCGCGACCCTAACGATGCGGCGAGGCAGCGTCAACGCAACGTCCGTATGGAACAGTAATGGTTCATATATAAACTATTGGCCGCCCGCAAGTCGGCCATGGACATCGGCGGTCAGGTCCCAACGTTGCGGCGAATAACGGCGAAACGGGCAACCGCCATCAAAACGGCGCCCAGAACCAGGCCGGCGACATGGGCCATCCAGGCAACGCCAGTCGAATCGCCCGCCAGCATCTGGCCGACCTGCAAAGCAAACCAGCCGCCGATGAACCAGAAGGCCGGAATCCGCACCGGGATGATGTTGAGCAGGAGGCCAAACACCCGCACGTTGGGGTGCAGGACAAGATAGGCGCCCAGCACGGCAGAAACCGCTCCGGAGGCCCCGATCATCGGACTGGTGGAATCGGCGTAAGCAAGCGCATAGGCGATCCCGGCGCCGGCGCCACAGGCAAGATAGAGCAGAAGATAGCCGGCCCGGCCAAGTGCCCGTTCGATATTGTCGCCGAAAATGCCGAGAAACAGCATGTTGGTGATCAGGTGCATCCAACCGCCATGCAGGAAGATCGAACTGACCGGGGTGAGCGCAGTCGGCACACCGGCCAATCCGTCCTCCAATCGGGCTGAGCCGGAAAACACCGCCGGGACAAGGCCGTAGCCGATCGAAACCGCCGGCTCGAGGTTGAACAGGGCCGAACTCTGGAACAGGACGAAGATCGCACTGGTCAGCCCGATCAGCCCCCAGGTCAGCAGGGGCCGGAAGCGGGAGGGAAGCGGCGCCTCGTCATTGAGCGGCAAAAACACGGGCGGAACGCCTCCCTTGCGCCATCATGGAAAGGGGCTCACCGGTTCTTGGCCGGAACCCAAAGCACATCGCCTGCCTGCTCCGTATTGGCGGCACGGGCAGCAACGAACAGCAGGTCCGACAGCCGATTGACATACCGCAACGCCGGAGCGGAGACGATTTCGCCGGGAAGATGCGCCAGCGCCACCATATGCCGCTCGGCCCTGCGGCAAATGGTTCGGGCAAGATGCAACGCGGCCGCTGCCGGACTGCCGGCCGGCAGGACGAAGGACTTCAGCGGTTGCAGCGCCGCGTTCAGCGCATCGATATCGCCTTCCAGCCGCACCACCTGACTGTCGACAATCCGCAGCGGCTCGTAGCCCAGCTCGGCGCCGCGATCCGGCGTGCAGAGATCCGCGCCAAGATCGAACAGGTCGTTCTGGATGCGTGCGAGCATCGCATCGATGTCGGGGCGGGCGGACAGATGCAGTCGCGCCAGGCCGATGGCGGCATTGGTCTCGTCAATCGTGCCATAGGCCTCGACACGCAGGGCATCCTTGCCGATGCGCGACCCATCGCCGAGGCCGGTTGTGCCATCATCGCCCGTGCGGGTGTAGATCCTATTGAGACGCACCATGGGATCAGCGCATGTTGAACCAGAGGACCAGCATCATCAAGGCGACGGCGACCGCCTGCAGGATGACCCGCCAGCGCATCAGCATCTGCGAACGGCTGGGGCTGCCGGCCTTCAGCATGTTGAACAGCCCCAGACCCAGCACCACCGTGACCGCCGCGATCGACAGCGGCACAAGAAATACCATCACGCCCTGCATGGCAGCTCCGTTGGGCGACAAACGTCCCCGCGGTTGTGGCCCAGCGCCGGCAATCCGTCAATTCCGCCGCAGCAGACGTTCGATATAGTCGAGTTCCTCACGCGGGCGCTCGATCTCGCCGAAGCGTTTGCGCAATTCCTCCAGCACCCGCTGGGCGCGTTCGGCGATGGTGCCGCGCACCTCGCCGGCCTGCGGAATTCTGACGCGGCTGTTGTCGAGCTGATTGCGGTCTCCCGGCAGCGGGCGCCCGAGGGGGTCGGTGTTGTTCTCGGCGCGGCCACGCTGTTGTCCGCGCGGATCGCCTGGGCCGAGCCCCTCCCCTTCGCCTGGCTCGCCCCCGTCGCCCATCTCGCGCTGCATCTGTTCGGCGAGGCCGCGACCGGCTCGGCCCAGTTCGTCGATGGCCTGCTGCTGGCCTTGCGTGGCGCGTCCGCCCTGACCCTGGCGCAACCCCTGTTCGGATTCGCCCATTCCCTGTTCGGCGCCGTCGAATCCCTCCTCGGTGGGAGCGCCGCGCTGGCGAAGCTTGTCGCGCAACTGCTTCAGCCGGTCGCGCAATGCCTGTTGGCGCTCAGCCAGGCTCTTGTCGTCAGCGCCTTCGTTGTCGCCCTCTTCCTCACCATCTTCGCCGCTGTCCCCCTGCATACCGCGCTGGCCGCGCTGGCCCTGCTGGCCCTGCCCCATCGGATCGCGCGGTGAGGAATTGCGCCCCATCCGCCGGCGCTGCTGGTTGCGGAAGGTATCGTCGCGCAGCTTTTCCTCCTCGCGCTGCAGACGATCGAGTTCATCGAGTGCCTCGCCCATCTCGCGCATGCGCGGATCCGCCTCGCGCCGGCGCGCTGAGCGCAGATTGTTGAGCAGGTCCTGCAATTGCCGCAAAAGCTCCTGCGCCTTGGCGGTATCGCCCGAACGGTAAAGCTCCTCGATGCGCTTGAGCATGTCCTCAAGGTCACGCTGCGACAGGGTGAGCTGGTTACGGTCGTTGCGGTCATTGGGCGAACGATCGGCGTTGTTGCGATCGGCTCGCTCCATCAGGTCACGCAGCATGTCGTTCATGGCCTGCCGCATCTCGTCCATCAGCTGGCGCAACTCGTCACTGGTGGCGCCGCGTTCCAGCGCCTCACGCAATCGTTCCTCGGCGGCCCGCAGGCGGCGCTCGGCATCGGTCAGAGTGCCTTCGTCGAGAAAAACCGCTGTTTCCCAGAGGTACTGGGCGAGCGCGACAAGATCTGCGTCGGTTCGGGCCGTGCGCATCTTCTGTGCCGCGATCGACAGCATCAGGAATTCACCCGACTTCCGGGTGAAGCGTTCCGGGGCGACGAGCAGTGAATCAAGCCCGATCTGCGGGGTTTGCCGATTGTCCGGGAACATCACGATCTGCCGGCGCTGCTCGATCAGTGCTCGGGCGACCTTGTTATCGAAACGCCTAGCCGGCAGCACTGCTTCACGGATGTCACTTTCTGCGGATTGATTGAGATCGTCGGTCGCGCGCAGGCGAATGGTAGCCTTGACCCCGGCCCACGGGTGTTCATGGGCAACCAGCGGCGCCTCGTTTTCTCCGTTGCGGGTTGACAAAGCCACCTCCGGCGGCGGCACGAGTGTCCGGGATGAGGACCCGTCGGCACGGCCGATCAGCGCCTCGGCTCTGGCAATGCCGTAATCATCGTCGAGGGTATATTTCAGTTTCAGCGACTGGGTCTTGTCGTCGCGGTCGATGGCATCGAACGTGATCTGCGGCGGCAGATCCGGAATGGTCTTAAGATCATAGGCGCCAAGACTCTGGCCTCCACGCCTCACCTCAACGCTCGCCGGCTGATCGAGAACGAGCCGGCGCTCGAATACACCCTGTGCATTGGCCTTTCCGGCAGCGGTCAGGCCGGCGCTGTCCTTGGGTGGATCGAACTCCTTGATCTTCAGGGCCGATGGCGCCGCCAGGCTGACACCGTCACCGGGCGACACCCTGACCACCAGGATACTGCCGGCAGGAACCGACACGCTGCCTCCGGCAGGCGCATTGGCCCCCGACAGGAAGATCGGCGCGCGACCGGTATAGGTCGGAGGATCAACCCAGGCATCCAGGCGAGGCGGCACCGGCGGTGGCAGCGGCGCACCGAAGGCAAGGGCATCGGCCAGTCTGGCCCGCCGTTCATCGCCGGCGACAAAGGCCGAGACCACGACAAGCAGGCCGGCCAGCACCCGAATCGCCAGGCCGTCAAGCTGTGGCAGGGCACTGACCGGCGGCGGCACTGTCAGCCCGGCTGCGGCAGTCTCGGCGCGGGTACGATGCCGTTCCCAGATCGCATGAGCGACCGGATCATCCCCGGCCGGCCGGTCGCCCAGCGTCGTCACCGGCCGGTGCAGGGCACGATTGTCGAGATCAAGCCGGCGGCCTGCCTCGGCAAGGCCCGGCCAGCGCCAGCCGACCAGCGGCCAC
>DAOMXG010000165.1:0-5358 GCA_035436995.1 Beijerinckiaceae bacterium | reverse complement strand
GGGCCGGACCTTGGCATTGATCGCGCTGGCATAGGCGGCGGCGGCGGGCGAAGGGCGCGCGAACAGATAGCCCTGCACCTCGTCGCAGCCGAATCTTCTGAGCAGGTCCAGTTCTTCCGGCGTCTCGACGCCTTCGGCCAGCACGCGCATGCCCAGGCCGTGGCCGAGGGCGATAATGCCTTCGAGCACATGCCGCGCCTTGTCGGATCGCGGCGCCTGGCTGACGAAGATGCGGTCGATCTTCAGCTTGTCGAACGGCAGCTGGATCAGATAGCCCAGCGAGGAGAAGCCGGTGCCGAAATCGTCGAGCGCCAGCTTGACGCCCAGCGCCTTCAGCCGCGTCAGAGTGTTGCGCACCCGGCCTTCGGCATGATCGGCCAGCAGGCTTTCGGTCAGTTCCAGACAGAGCAGATGCGGCGGCAGGCCGGATTCTCGCAGCACCGTAGCGACATCCTGCTCGATGTTGGTCTGCCAGATCTGCGCGGCGGACAGATTGACCGCCACCTCATAGGGCTCGCCGCCGGCATCGATCCATGCCTTGGCCATGTGGGCACTCTCCTTGAGGATCCACAGGCCGACATCGCTGATCAGGCTGGAGCTTTCGGCGATCGGAATGAATTCGGTGGGCGGGATGTAGCCGCGCGTCGGGTGGTTCCAGCGCATCAGCGCCTCGAAGCCGACGATGCGATGGTCCGCCATGCTGACCTGCGGCTGCAGCCAGACTTCCAGCCCGTCATCATTGGTCGCCGCCGCCCTCAGATCGCGCGCCAATGCCATCTTCTGCTGCATCAGCGCATCCATCTCCGGCTCGAAGAACATGTGACGGCCGCGGCCGGCATCCTTGGCCCGGTAGAGCGCAAGATCGGCGTTCTTGATCAGATCCTCGGCGTTGGCGCCGTGATCGGGCAGCAGGGCGATACCGATTGACGCCCCGATCAGCGCCTCGCTGCGCTTGATCTGCACTGGTTTGTTGATCAGATCGATGATGGTCTCGGCAAGCGCCGCAATCTGTGCCCGGCCGCTGATGTCGGAGAGGATAATGGCGAATTCGTCACCGCCCAGCCGGGCGATGAACTGATCCGGCGGCACTGTCTGGGACAGCAGCCGCGACACGCGGACCAGCAATTCGTCGCCATATCCGTGGCCGAGGGAATCATTGACCTCCTTGAAGCGGTCGAGATCGATCAGCAGGAGCGCGGCGGGCATGTCGTGGCTGCGGGCGCGCTGCACGGCTTTCCTGAGTTCCCGCTGGAACAGGCTGCGGTTGGCCAGTCCCGTCAGAGGGTCGAAATAGGCGAGGCGTTCGAGTTGGCGCTCGGCGGTCTTGCGTTCGCTGACATCCTGGATGATGCCCCTGAGCCGGGTGACGCGATCTCCCTTTCGGCTGGCAACCTGACAGGTGATGGCAAAATCGGCGATGCTGTTGTCGGTGCGGCGCACCTGGACATCGATCGCGCCGTCGATCCCGGTCTTGATCACGCTGGCGACCAGCGCCTGCATCCGAGCGCTGCTGTCGCCCACCCCCCGTTCCAGCAGGAAGTCGATGCTGGGCGACTCGCCCGCCTGTTCGATCTGCAACAGTCCGAGCATCTCGCTCGACAGGAACGGAGTGTTGGTTTCGACATCCAGGCTCCAGTCGCCGAGGCGGCCGATTTTCTGCGCTGCAAGGAGCTGCTCGGTGCGGTCCCTGAGGCTGTCATCGGCGATCTGCAACTGGTTGAGGGCGCATTCTGTCCGCGCCTGTTCCGCCTTCAGCCTGCTGATCGCGCGGTCCAGCATCCGCAGCGGCCAGCGGTGCAGGGCGAAGAAGGACACCACAGCCAGCACGAACGCTGCCAGCGTCACCAGAATGGCATGGTTCAGCGTTGGGCGGGCGCTGGTTTCGATCAGCAGGGTGCCGATGGGCTGGCCGCCGACCACAAGGGGTTCGCGATGGCTGATGACCGGCCATTCCAGCTCGGCGGATTCGGCCATGACAACCCGCCCGTCCTTCGTCAGGATGCTTTGCCGAACAGCGGTCGCATCGATGCCGGGATATTCGATGACCTCGGTCAACCGCATGGCGTGGAATTCCCACATCTCCAGATTCCTGAGGATGTATTTGGCGGCTCGCCCGGCGCTGATCCTCGCCTTGAACGCCAGGCTCTGCTGGTCATCATGGCTGGCATGCCAGACAAACGCGACCGGAGCCGAGGTCTGGATAAGCAGCGCCACGGCCAGCGCAATGCTGCGCAGAATGTGACTGACGCTGACGTGACCGGTCATTGTTACCCGCAATGGTCGATTAAAATACAAAAAACACGTTATAGTTGAATTCTGAATGATTCGTTGCGAGGGACTTGCCATGGGTGAAAGGATGCTGTGCAGGGTTTCCGTTCTGGTATTTTGTCTCCTGGGTCCCGTTGCAGGGGCCGGGGCGGAGACGATCAGGGTCGGCGGCACCGGTGCGGTCACGGCGCTGATCGAGCGCCTGGCCCCGGCTTTCGAACAGGCTTCGCCGGGCGACAGGATCGTTGTCGTTCCGCGCTTGGGCAGTTCCGGCGGTATTCGCGCTGTCAGTGCCGGCGCGCTGGACGTTGCAGTCGCAAGCCGGTCCTTGACGGCGGACGAGCGGGCCAGCGGCCTCAATGAGCGGCTGTTCCTTGAAACTCCGTTGCTGTTTGCCAGCGATACGGCCAGGCCCTTGTCGCTGACATCGCAGGATGTCGAGCGAATTTACGCGGGCGAGCGGCTTTCCTATGAGGATTCCACCTTGATCCGGTTGATCCTGCGTCCGCGGACCGATTCCCAGAACCTGCTCCTGCTGCGCACCTCGCCCGGCATGGAGGTGGCGATCGGCAAGGCGCGGCTGCGTCAGGATTTGCAGGTCGCCGCCACGGATCAGGACAATGTGGAGATCGCCGGGGCGACGCCCGGCGCCTTCACCGCCTTTGCGCTTACCCAGATGCGGACGGAGCCGATCAGGCTCAAGCCCGTCACGCTCAATGGTGTCGAGCCGACGCTCGAAGCGATGAAGTCAGGCGCCTATCCGCTCAAGGTGCGCATTTCCTGGGTCGGCAAGGGGGAGGCTAAACCAGCGGTCGGGCGCTTCATCGCCTTCACCGGGAGCCCGGAGGGCATGGCGATCATCGAAAAGAGCGGCGGGCTGCCTGCCGGGCAGGAATGATCGCCCGGTCCAACGGACAAAGGGCCCGCATCGGTCGGCAAATGGTGGAAAGGCTGCGCTTTTGCGAGGTCAAAGGCTGGGGGCTGGTATAGTCTCCCGGGTCTGGCTCATCCCGAATCGCTCCCATGTCCGTCCGCCGCCTTGATCCTGTCCTGATCGACCGTTAGCCGGCGTGGTTATTGCGTTGGGATCCTACGACCGACCATCGAACGCCTGCCTCGCCGCGTCGATCTGTGGCCGGTTGTGTTTGGCCCATTCCGCAAGCGCGGCGAAATGGCCGACTAGAGTTTCCCCCAGCTCTGTTGTGCCATAGGTGACCTGCGGCGGAATGGTTGGCACAACTGAGCGCCAGATCAGGCCCTCTCGTTCCAGCTTACGCAAAGTCGCGGTCAGCACGCGCTGCGAAATATCGGGGACTGCCCGGCGCAGAGCAGTGAAGCGCATCGCGCCATGGTGCAGATGCAGCAGAACCAGCACGCTCCATTTGTCGCTGATCAGGTCGATCACACCGCGCACAGGACAGGTTTCAGGCGTTTTCAACGGCATCTCCGGTATCAAAAAAGTGCCTACTTCCTTTTTGTAACCATCGCAATATCTCTGTTCCGACGCCGGATGGCAAGGCGTTCTGAACGAAGGGAAGTCCCAATGATGAATCGTAGAGACGCCGTGATCGCCGCGAGCATTGCGGCTGTTGCTGGCGGCATCGCGCCGGTGCTGGCGGCATCCGGCGATCGTGTCGCGGTTGAAGCCTTTTATGGCGCCTTTCTCACCGCCAATGGGCAGGATGTCGCCGCCGAGGGCGAAAAAGTGATGGCGCCTGGGTTCGAGAGCATTGGCGACTTTTCCGGCAAGTCGAAAAAGCGTGACGAATTGATCCAGCAGATTCAGGGCTTTCACAAGCTGGTGCCGGATTTGAAATGGCAGCCCGAGGAGATCATCGAGGCCGGCAACCGGATTGTCGTCCGCTCGCGCGCCAGTGGTACGCCCAGGGGGCCGCTGTTCGGTGTCGACGGCAAGGGCAAATCCTTCACGCTGATGTCGATCGACATCCATGAGGTCGTCGGCGGCAGGATTGCACGCGTCTATCATGTCGAGGATTGGGCCGGCGCACTACGTCAGCTTTCGGCGCAATAGCTCGCCAGCGGTCAAGCCTGCGCATAGGGTATGGGCGACGTTTCTGTGAGTCGCCCATGTCCGTCCGTCGCCTTGATCCTGTCCTGATCGACCGCATCGCCGCCGGCGAGGTGATCGAGCGGCCGTCTGCGGCGGTGAAGGAACTCGTCGAGAATGCGCTCGATGCCGGCGCCCGGCGCATCGAGGTGGTGCTGGAAGCCGGCGGGCGGCGACTGATCCGCGTCACCGATGATGGCCACGGCATGGATGCCGAGGATCTGGCGCTGGCGGTTGAACGACATGCCACATCCAAACTGCCGGACGGTGATCTGACCCGCATTCTGACCCTCGGCTTTCGCGGCGAGGCTTTGCCGTCGATCGGTTCGGTGGCGCGGTTGACCATTGCCACGCGCCAAGCCGGCGGGGCGAATGGCTGGGCCTTGACCGTCGATGCAGGCCGCGCCGAACCGGTGCGGCCGGCCTCCATGGGACCCGGCACGCGCATCGAGGTGCGTGATCTGTTCTATGCGACGCCCGCCCGCCTCAAGTTCCTGAAATCCGACCGTGCCGAAGCTCTCGCCGTCAGCCAGATGCTCAAGCGGCTGGCGATGGCCCAGCCGCAGACGCGGTTCATCCTTGCCGGCGACACTATCACCGGCTTCGATTTTGCCGCCTGCGAGCCCGGTGCCGCCGGGCAATTGCAGCGGCTGGGACAGGTGCTCGGCCGCGACTTCCGCGACAATTCCGTGCCGGTCGCCGCCGAACGGGACGGTGTGCGGCTCGAAGGCTTCGCTGGCCTGCCCACCTACAACCGGGCAACAGCGGCCGAACAATATCTGTTCGTCAACGGCCGGCCGGTGCGCGACAAGCTGCTGGTCGGCGCGGTGCGCGGCGCCTATCATGACACGATGGCGGGTGATCGGCACGCGGTCGTCGCGCTGTTCGTCGCGCTCGATCCGGCCGAGGTCGATGTCAACGTCCATCCGGCCAAGGCAGAGGTGCGCTTCCGTGATCCCGGGCTGGTGCGCGGGCTGATCGTCGGCGCCTTGCGGCTGGCGCTGACCGGCGCCGGGCACCGT
>DAOMXG010000164.1:0-5371 GCA_035436995.1 Beijerinckiaceae bacterium | reverse complement strand
GGTCAAGACCGGCACGGCCGCCTGACGGTCAGAGTTTCAGCAAATTCCACTGCGCTTGAAAATGCTTTCTCTTTTGGCCTTTCGCATTTTCTTGACGCGAACCGGAACCCACTTCGCTTGAAAATGCTTTAGCCGGCCAGCGCTTCCTTGGCCTTCTCGTCGCGTTTGCGCTCGTTGGGATCGAGCTTCATCTTGCGCAGGCGGATCGACTTCGGCGTCACCTCGACCAGTTCGTCGTCCTGGATCCAGGCCAGCGCCTTTTCCAGCGTCATGCGCACCGGCGGGGTCAGGCGCACCGCCTCATCCTTGCCGGCGGCGCGGATGTTGGTCAGCTTCTTGCCCTTGAGCACGTTCACTTCGAGATCGTTGTCGCGGGTATGGATGCCGATGATCATGCCGCGATAGACCTTCCAGCCAGGCTCGATCACCATCGGCCCGCGATCCTCCAGATTCCACAGCGCATAGGCCACCGCCTCGCCGATGTCGTTGGAGATGAGGACCCCGTTGCGGCGGCCCTCCACCTCGCCCTTGTAGGGCTGATAGGAATGGAAGATGCGGTTCATGATGGCGGTGCCGCGGGTGTCGGTGAGCAGTTCGGACTGGTAGCCGATGAGGCCGCGTGTCGGCGCGTGGAACACCAGGCGGATGCGATGGCCGCCGGAGGGCTTCATCTCCAGCATCTCGGCCTTGCGCTCGCTCATCTTCTGCACGACGATGCCGGAGTGCTCTTCGTCAACGTCGATGAACACTTCTTCGACCGGCTCCAGCGTCTGGCCGGCCTCATCCTTCTGGAACACGACGCGCGGGCGCGAGACGGCGAGTTCAAAGCCCTCGCGGCGCATGGTCTCGATCAGAATGGCAAGTTGAAGTTCGCCGCGACCGGAGACGATGAAACTGTCCTTGTCGGCCGATTCCTCGATCTTCAGCGCGACATTGCCCTCCGCCTCGCGCAGCAGGCGATCGCGGATGACGCGGCTCGTCACCTTGTCGCCCTCCGTGCCGGCGAGCGGGGAATCGTTGACGATGAAGCTCATCGACACGGTCGGCGGATCGATCGGCTGGGCCTTCAGCGGCTCGGTCACGTCCGGGGCGCAGAAGGTGTCGGCCACAGTGCCCTTGGTCAGCCCAGCAATCGCCACGATGTCGCCGGCAACCGCCTCGTCGATGGCAGTGCGCTCGATGCCGCGGAAGGCGAGGATTTTCGATACCCGCCCCTGCTCGATCAGCGACCCATCGCGCGCCAGCGCCTTGATCGGCATGTTCGGTTTGATCGAGCCGGAGACGACCTTGCCGGTAATGATGCGGCCGAGGAACGGGTTGGCCTCAAGGATCGTGCCGATCATGCGGAAGGAGCCTTCCTCGGTGCTGGCTTCCGGCACATGCCTGAGAATGAGATCGAAAAGCGGGGCAAGGCCCTGATCCTGCGGGCCTTCCGGGCTTTCGGCCATCCAGCCGCCGCGGCCGGAGCCGTAGAGGATCGGGAAATCGAGCTGGTCGTCGTCGGCATCGAGCGCGGCGAACAGATCGAATACCTCGTTGATCACCTCCTGGGCGCGGGCATCCGAGCGATCGACCTTGTTGACCGCCACGATCGGCCGCAGGCCGAGTTTCAGCGCTTTTCCGACCACGAACTTGGTCTGCGGCATCGGCCCTTCGGCAGCATCGACCAGCACGACAACACCGTCGACCATGCCGAGGATGCGCTCGACCTCGCCGCCGAAATCGGCGTGGCCGGGGGTGTCGACGATATTGATGCGGGTGTCCTTCCAGACCAGCGAGGTGCATTTGGCCAGGATGGTGATGCCGCGCTCCTTTTCGAGGTCATTGGAATCCATCACCCGTTCGGCGACGCGCTGGTTCTCGCGGAAGGAACCGGCCTGCGCGAGCAGCTTGTCGACCAGCGTGGTCTTGCCGTGGTCGACATGGGCGATGATGGCGATATTGCGCAGCGACATGGACATCTCAACGAAAAGCGCCGGACAGCAGCCCGGCGCAGTGGAGTTTTGCAGTGCAATAACCGTTTCAACCGGCAAGGGCAACCAATGAACACCGATATTTACGGGGCAATGGGCGGTTCCTGCGCGAGAATACGACGCCGGTCGTCGATGGCGGTGCGCACCTCCCCCAGCGCGATGGTGAAGGCACTCATCACCGCCTCGTCGATGCTGGATTCGGCCGCCCGCTCGACCGTCCGGCCGAACACCTCGTCAGCTTCCTGCTGAAGGCGATCCAGCACGCTTTCGTCTGGCGCAAGACGGGCCTTGCGCAACAGCAGCAGCAGCCGGTCGATCTCCGTGGTCCCGGCCGGGCGGGCCGAACTGAACTGGCGGCTGAGCAGCGCCGCAGCCAGCGAGCCGACCAGCGAAAAGCCCATGATCGAGATGTAGATCCACTCGCCATATTGTTCGATGAACGATTTCTGCTCGCCTTCGAAATAGGCCGCTGCGCCCGGATGCACCACCAAAGGGCCGAGCTTTTCCGTGTCCGGAGCCTCGATCCGGGCAAAATTGGGCGCTTCGGCGGCCACCGACTGGCGCACGGCGAACAGCGCCTTGGCGAGATCGGCAACGACCGAATCCTTCAGCCCGCGATCAGCCATCAGCCGATGGGTAACGGCGATCGTTTCAATATTCTCCGCCGGGCGCGGCGGAGCCCCGCCAAACGTGCCGCGCAGGATGGTGGACACCTCCAGCGTCGGAATGCGCTGGACAATCGCCTCGGCATTCTCGACGCGAAGGATCACCGGCGGGCGGCCCTGGTCGTCGGTCAGCGCTTCATAGGCCGAGGCGCCCTGGCTGCCTGTGGGCGGGCCGACGAACAGCATCGCATCGATCACGCCGGCATTCATCGCCGTGCGGACATCGGTCGGCCGCACAGGAACCTTGGCAACATTGGCCGGATCAATGCCGTTGCGCTCCAGAACCAGATCCAACAGGCGCTGATTGAGGCCAACTCCGCGCCCAATGCCAATGCGGCGCCCGGCAAGCTCGGCAATGCTTTCAATTCCGCGACCGGCCGGAGCCAGGATCATCATCGTGTCGCGATGCATAATCGCCACCGTCGTCGCATTGGGCGGGACATTGGCGTCCGAACGGACGATGGCAAGCTCGACCTTCTCGTTTTTCAGCAGGTCGGCACTGGCCACCAGACTGTCGGTCGGCACCAGCTTCAGGCGGATTGGATGCTTCTCGCGGGCAAAGGTCTGCAAGACCGTGGCCACAACCTTGGTGTCCTCGCTGCCGATCGGACCAACCGCGATCCTCAGCACCGTGGGCGCCGCGAACTTGTAGAAAGAGAATGCACCAAGACCGACCAGGCCGAGCACCAGGGCAATCACCAGAAAAACATACGAGCGCTTCACAGCCAGTCCCACAGTACCGCCAAATCAGGCAACATCATCCTGACTTGAGCGGCGCATTCCGGCAAGAGCAAGGCAGCCCGACCGCATGGAGTGGCATGTTCCAGCAATTGTGGCGATTTCACAGGGTCTTAACCACACTGTCGCTAGATTGGACCGGACGGTGGAGCCCCAGCTCCGCCCTGATGACCGAGCCTATTCATGCGCCGCAGTCTGTTTTCCGTTCTGATCTGGCCCATTCCGTTGCTCATCGGAGTGGTCGGGCTCATCGTGTTCTGGCAGCTCGAGCACTTCGTCGAGCGCAAGGCGGTTGACGATGTCATCGCCGAGGATGCCAGCCATCTCCAAGCATTCCGCAAGATCCGGACCTTCTATTCGGAGCAGGTGGTCAACAAGGTCATCGCCGGCGGGCGGACCGATGTTTCGAACCAGTTCCGCGGCGTAGCCAACACAATCCCCTACCCCGCCACCTTCCTGCACGAGATCGCCGGACTGGCGAGCGACGGAAATCATCGTTTCTCGCTGGTCAGCCCCTACCCGTTCGCCAACCGCAAGGAACGGACGCTCGCACCCTGGGAAAAGGAGGCGTGGGACTTCCTGGTTGCCAATCCGCAAGAGCGATACTCCAAGCTGATCAAAATCGACGGCCGCGACTTCATCTATGTCGCCGTTGCCGACAGGATGAGTTCGCAGACCTGCGTGGATTGCCACAACAGCCATCCGGACTCTCTCAAGACCGGCTGGAAGCTTGGTGATGTCCGCGCCGTCTTTGGCAGCACCATCCCGCTATCGGTCATCAGCGACAGGCTGAACGACGTCCGGCAATGGATGTTCGGCATCCTGGCCCTGACCTTCTTGCTGGTGACAGTCTTCTACATCGCGCTGGTGCGCCGGGCGCGCAACCTTCTGTTGCAGGGCATCGACCTCCTGCGCGAGGTGGTGACCGGACGCCGCGCCAACCTGCCGACGACGCCCAACCGCTATACCGAGACCAAGGCATTGAACGAAGCCGCCTATGCCTATCTCACCGCCGAGGCCGAACGGGCACGGCTGGAGCGTGAACGGCTGGCCGATCTCGGAGCCACCGCCGCACGCGCCCGCGAGACCAGCGAAAGCATCCGCACGTTCAAGGGATCAACCGGACCGTCGCTGACAAGACTCAATGCTCTTGGTGAAGATCTGATCGGCAAGGCGGTCGCACTGGATCGCGCCGCAGGAACCCTTTCCGAGCGCACCGCCATGGCCATGGCCGCTGCCGGCGCCACATCCGACGAGGTGACGACGGCCCGCAGCGCGGCGGGCGCGCTGTTCCAGTCGATCGCCGCCATGACCGAAACCTCTGTCAAGGCGATGGATGTCACCGGCATGGCGAAAGCCGAGACAATGCGCACGCAGGCGACCATGCAGGCCCTCATGGATACCACGGCCCGCGTCGGCATGGTGGTTGAATCGATCCATGCCATTGCCACCCAGACCAACCTTCTGGCGCTGAATGCGACCATCGAAGCGGCAAGGGCCGGCGAAGCCGGGCGCGGGTTCACCGTCGTCGCGCAGGAGGTCAAGGCGCTGGCTGCCGAGACAGCCAAGGCCACCGAACAGATCAACATGGAAATCGCCGCCATCTCGGCTGCCTGCTCGGATGCCTCGACTTCTTTCCAGCAGGTCAGCAGCGTCGTGGCCGAAATGGGCCGCATCGTCGGAACGGTATCAACCACCTCGGCCGATCAGAACCGCTGGGTCGGCACCATCCTGTCGAATGTCGAACGGGTCGCCTCGGCCTCCGAACAGGGCGTCTCGGCCGTCGCCGAAGTGACGACCGCTACCCAGAACGTTGAGGCCGTCGCCAAGGAACTGCGTCACCTGTCGCAGGATGTTGCAGCCGACACCGCCACGCTCGATCAGGACGTGCGGGTCTTCCTTGCCTCCGTGCAGACGCATTGACGGATCATACCAGTGGTCCTCACAAATGACCTGCCGGTCATTTCCCGGGCCGTCCCTCGCAACCGGGCCTTC
>DAOMXG010000163.1:0-5383 GCA_035436995.1 Beijerinckiaceae bacterium | reverse complement strand
GGTCGCGGTTGCCGCCCCGGTCGCGGCTCCGGCCAAACCTGCTGCGGCCAAAGCTCCGGCCGAGAAAAAGGCCAGCGACGCCGACAAGCCGCCGGTGCTGACAGCGGCGCGCGGCGGCAAAGCCGATGACCTCAAGCTGATCTGGGGTGTCGGGCCGAAGCTCGAAAAGATGCTGCATGGCATGGGCATCTTCCATTTCGACCAGATCGCCGCCTGGACCGACAAGCAGCTTGCCTGGGTGGACGAAAATCTCGAAGGCTTTTACGGCCGCGCCGAGCGCGACAAGTGGATCGAGCAGTCGAAGAAGCTCGCCACCGGCTGGCGCCCTGAAAATTCGGTGGGCGACAAGCCCGCTGGCACGAAGTGATTGGGAGAATGTGACAGATGCTTGCCGACAGGGATCGCATTTTCACCAACCTCTACGGGTTCCAGGACCCCGGCCTGAAGGCGGCGCTCAAGCGCGGCAACTGGGACGGCACCAAGTATCTGCTCGAAAAGGGTCGGGACTGGATCGTCGACGAGATGAAGGCGTCCGGCCTGCGCGGTCGTGGCGGCGCGGGCTTCCCGACCGGGCTCAAATGGTCGTTCATGCCCAAGCAGAACGATGGCCGCCCGCATTACCTCGTCATCAATGGCGACGAATCCGAGCCCGGCACCTGCAAGGACCGCGAAATCCTCCGCCATGATCCGCACCTTCTGATCGAGGGCGCGATGCTGGCCAGCTTCGCCATGGGCGCGAACGCGGCCTACATCTACATTCGCGGCGAATTCATCGCCGAGCGCGTGGCCTTGCAGAAGGCAGTCGATGAAGCCTATGCCGCCAAGCTGATCGGCAAGTCGAACGTTCACGGCTATCCGTTTGATTTCTATGTGCATCACGGTGCCGGCGCCTACATCTGCGGCGAGGAGACGGCGCTGCTCGAAAGCCTTGAGGGCAAGAAGGGCATGCCGCGCATGAAGCCGCCGTTCCCGGCCAACATGGGCCTCTACGGCTGCCCGACCACGGTCAACAACGTCGAATCGATCGCGGTGGCCGGCACGATCCTGCGGCGCGGCGCCGGCTGGTTCAATTCCATCGGCAACCCCAACAACGTCGGCACCAAGCTGTTCTGCGTCTCCGGCCATGTGAACAAGCCGTGCAACGTCGAGGAAGCGATGGGCATTCCGTTCCGCGAGCTGATCGATCGCCATTGCGGCGGCATCCGCGGCGGCTGGGACAATCTGAAAGCGGTCATTCCGGGCGGCTCGTCGGTGCGCATGGTGCCGGCGGCGCAGATCATCGACACGCCGATGGATTTCGACTCGCTCAGCAAGCTGCGTTCCGGCCTCGGCACGGCGGCGGTGATCGTCATGGACAAGTCGACCGATGTGGTGAAGGCAATCGCCCGCCTGTCGGCCTTCTACAAGCACGAGAGCTGCGGCCAGTGCACGCCCTGCCGCGAGGGCACCGGCTGGATGGCCCGCGTCATCGCCCGCATGGCCGAGGGCCGCGCGCAGAAGCGCGAGATCGACATGCTGCTGGATGTGTCCAAACAGGTCGAGGGTCACACCATCTGCGCGCTGGGTGACGCGGCAGCCTGGCCGATCCAGGGCCTGATCACCCATTTCCGCCACGAGATCGAGGCCAAGATTGACGCTTATGCGGCCAATCCGCACCCCGATCCGGTCCCGATGGCGGCGGAGTGAGCCATGGGCAAGGAGCCTGACAATCTGGTGCTGAGCCTGCTGCGGGAAATGCGCGGCGACCTCTCCGATATCAAGGAGAAGCTTTCCGACCATTCCCGCCAGTTCAAGCGGATCCGCAAGGAGATGGCCGACTGGCAGGAAACCAGCGCGACAGCGACAGGTTTTGCCGTGCATGCAAATGTGCGCCACGACGGCGTGGACAAGCGGATTGATGAACTGGCCGACCGGATCGAGCGGCTGGAGAAGGCGAAATGACCAAACTTTCCATCGACGGCATCGAGGTTGATGTCCCCGCCCATTACACGCTGCTTCAGGCGATCGAAGCGGCCGGCATCGAGGTGCCGCGCTTCTGCTATCACGAGCGGCTGTCGGTCGCCGGCAACTGCCGGATGTGCCTCGTTGAGGTGAAGGGTGGTCCGCCCAAGCCGCAGGCCTCCTGCGCGCTCGGCGTGCGCGACATCCGCCCCGGTCCCAATGGCGAGCCGCCGGTGGTGCTGACCAATTCGCCGATGGTCAAGAAGGCGCGCGAAGGGGTGATGGAGTTTTTGCTCATCAACCATCCGCTCGATTGTCCGATCTGCGATCAGGGCGGCGAATGCGACCTTCAGGACCAGGCGATGGCCTATGGCGGGGCGCGCTCGCGCTATTCCGAGGACAAGCGGGCGGTCGAGGAAAAGTATCTCGGCCCGCTGGTCAAGACGGTGATGACGCGCTGCATCCAGTGCACGCGCTGCGTCCGCTTCACCACGGAAGTCTGCGGCGTCACCGAAATGGGCGCCATCGGCCGCGGCGAGGATATGGAGATCACCTCCTACCTTGAAAAGGCGCTGACCAGCGAGATGCAGGGCTGCGTGGTCGATCTGTGCCCGGTCGGCGCGCTGACCGCCAAACCGCATGCCTCGACCTACCGCGCCTGGGAATTTGCCAAGACCGAATCGATCGACGTGATGGACGCGCTCGGCTCGGCGATCCGGGTTGATACCCGGGGTCGCGAGGTGATGCGCGTGCTGCCGCGCGTCAACGACGCGGTCAACGAGGAATGGATCTCCGACAAGACCCGCCATGTCGCCGAGGGACTGCGCACGCAGCGACTCGACCGGCCGTATGTGCGCAGGGACGGCAAGCTCCAGCCTGCCTCGTGGACCGAGGCTTTTGCGGCGATCGCGGCCAAGGTGAAGGCGACCCAGCCCGCGCGCATCGGCGCTCTGGCCGGTCAGCTTGCCGGCGTCGAGGAGATGTTTGCGCTCAAGGCGCTGATGGCCTCGCTCGGTTCGGCCAACATGGATTGCCGTTATCCCGGCTCGCCGCTGCATCCGAACAACGGCCGCGCCAGCTACCTGTTCAATTCGACCATTGCCGGGATCGAGGAGGCTGACGGCATCCTGCTGATCGGCACCAATCCGCGCATCGAGGCGCCGGTGCTCAACGCCCGCATCCGCAAGCGCTGGCTGCGCGGCGATGTCGAGATCGGCGTGATCGGACCGAAGGCCGACCTGACCTATACCTACCAGTATTTCGGCGCCGGCCCGGATTCGATTGCCGAATTCGCCAAGGTCATCAAGGGCGACCGCAAGAAGCCGATGATCATCGTCGGGCAGGGCGCGCTCAGCCGCGCCGATGGTGCGGCGATCCTTGCGGAAATCGCCAGGCTGGCCGGCCCGCTCGGCCTGATCAAGGACGGCTGGAACGGCTTCAATGTGCTGCATACCGAGGCAAGTCTGGTCGGCGCGCTCGATCTGGGCTTCGTGCCGGGTGAGGGCGGCAAGGATACCGCCGGCATCCTGACGCCGGGCGCGGTGGATGTGATCTTCAACCTCGGCGCCGACGAGATCGACATTCCGGCCGGTGCCTTCGTCATCTATCAGGGCACGCATGGCGACCGCGGCGCCCATCGCGCCGATGTGATCCTGCCGGGCGCGGCCTACACCGAGAAATCGGCGACCTATGTCAATACCGAAGGCCGCGTGCAGGTGACGCGCCGGGCCGGCTTTGCGCCGGGCGAGGCGCGCGAGGACTGGGCGATCCTCAGGGCGCTGTCGGCTGTGCTCGGCCAGTCGCTGCCGTTCGACAGTCTCAACCAGTTGCGCGCCCAGCTCTACGCCTCCAACCGCGTGTTCGCCGGCATCGACCGCATCGCGGCGGGCAAGGGCGAGGATGTGGCGGCGCTGGCCAAACTCGCCGGCAAGCCGGGCAAGGCGGCGTTTGCTTCGGCGATCACCGACTTTTATCTGACCAACCCGATTGCCCGCGCGTCGAGCGTGATGGCCGAATGCTCGGCCCTCGCCAAGGCGCGTGGCGCGGTCGCGGCGGAATAAGGGGACGACGATGGTGGATGTCACGCCGGCACGGCGCAAACCCAGCGGGATCGCTCCGCTCTGGATCTGGCTGGGCCTCGGGCTTGCAGTCCTTGTTGCTGCGGCGGTGGCCATGTGGGCGGTTGCCTGGCTGTGGACCAAGACGACGTGGTTCGTTCCGCTGCTGATTGCGGCGCTCAAGGGGCTGGTGCTTCTGGTCGTCCTGCTGGTGCTGATCGCGTTTTACCTGCTGGCGGACCGGAAGATCTGGGCGGCGGTGCAATTGCGGCGCGGCCCCAACGTGGTGGGCCCGTTCGGCCTGCTGCAATCCTTCGCTGACCTTTTGAAATTTGTGCTCAAGGAGCCGACCATTCCGGCCGGATCGGACAAGATCCTGTTCCTGCTGGCTCCGCTGATCACCTGCGTGCTGGCGCTTGCGGCCTGGGCGGTCATTCCGGTGGCGGATGGCTGGGCGATTGCCGATCTCAACGTCGGCGTGCTCTATGTCCTGGCGATTTCCTCGCTCGGCGTCTACGGCATCATCATCGGCGGCTGGGCGTCGAACTCGAAATATCCGTTCATGGCCGCGCTGCGCTCGGCGGCGCAGATGGTGTCCTATGAGGTGTCGATCGGCTTCGTCATCATCACGGTGCTGCTGTTCTGCGGTTCCTTGAACCTCAACGACATCGTCGAGAGCCAGAACAACCGTTATGGCGCGCTCGGCTGGTATATCTGGCCGCTGTTCCCGATGTTCGTGATCTTCGTGATCTCGGCTCTGGCGGAGACCAACCGCCCGCCGTTTGATCTGGTCGAGGCCGAATCGGAACTCGTCGCCGGCTTCATGACCGAATATGGCTCGACGCCGTATCTCTTGTTCATGCTCGGCGAATACGTGGCGATCATGACCATGTGCGCCATGACGACGATCCTGTTCCTTGGCGGCTGGCTGCCGCCGATCAACGCGGCGCCGTTCACCTGGGTGCCGGGCGTGTTCTGGTTCCTCATCAAGGTTTCGGCGGTGTTCTTCATCTTCGCGATGGCGAAGGCGATGGTGCCGCGCTACCGCTACGATCAGTTGATGCGCCTGGGCTGGAAGGTGTTCCTGCCGCTGTCACTGGCGGCGGTGGTGTTCACTGCTGCGGTGTTGCAGGCAACCGGCGGCTATCGCTATGGCGTGCCGCAGGTTCAGCAGACGGAGGTCAAGAAATAATGCTGGCTCAAGCTGCAAAAGGTCTGCTGCTGAAGGAATTCGTCTCCGGCTTCGGGCTGGCGATGCGCTATTTCTTCAAGCCCAAGGCGACGCTGAACTATCCGTTCGAGAAGGGCGAGATTTCGCCGCGTTTCCGCGGCGAGCATGCGCTGCGCCGCTATCCCAACGGCGAGGAACGCTGCATCGCCTGCAA
>DAOMXG010000162.1:0-5383 GCA_035436995.1 Beijerinckiaceae bacterium | reverse complement strand
CCGAACGCCACGGCGCCGAGCCGCGCGAAATCGTCGGCAAAAAGCTGATCAAGAAGAATTTTCCGCTTATCCATGCCGTCGGCCGTGCAGCGGCGAAGGAACCACGCCTGATCGACATCACCTGGGGCCGGCCGGACGATCCCAGGGTGACGCTGGTGGGCAAGGGCGTCTGTTTCGATACCGGCGGGCTCAACATCAAGCCCGACAGCGCCATGCTGCTGATGAAAAAGGACATGGGCGGGGCGGCGACCGCGCTGACGGCTGCCGAGATGATCATGGGTGCCGGGCTGAAGGTGCGGCTGCGGGTGCTGGTGCCGATCGTCGAGAATGCGGTGGCCGGCAATGCCTTCCGGCCCGGCGATGTGCTGACCAGCCGCAAGGGCCTGACCGTCGAGATCGGCAACACCGATGCCGAAGGCCGTCTGATCCTCGCCGATGCGCTGGCGCTGGCCGATGAGGAAACCCCTGACCTGCTGATTGACTTTGCGACCCTGACAGGCGCGGCGCGCGTGGCCCTGGGTCCTGATCTGCCGCCGTTCTACACCGACGACGAGACGCTGGCCGCCGAGATTGCCGAAGCCGGGCGTGCCGTCAACGATCCGGTCTGGCGGCTGCCGCTGTGGCGCCCCTACAATGCGATGTTCGAAACCAGGATCGCCGATCTCAACAACGCCGGCACGGGCGGCATGGCCGGTTCGATCACGGCCGCTTTGTTCCTGAAGCGCTTTGTCGAGCGGACGCCCGCCTATGCGCATTTCGACATTTTCGGCTGGGCCCCCAATCCGCGGCACGGCCAGCCCCAGGGCGGCATTCCGCAGGCTGCGCGTCTGACCTTCGCACTGATCGAGCGGCGCTATGGCGGGCCGCGTCAGGCCAGCGCAAGGAAACGTTCGCCCATCACATAGGTGTCACGCACCGCGCGCTCATCACCCATCGTCATCAGCAGGAACAATTCATCGGCAAGGCTGGTGACACGTTCCAGCCGATGCGCCATTTCGGGTGTCGCGCCGGCGTCAAGGACGACGAAATCGGCTTCCCGTCCCGGTGCGAAACTGCCAATGCGCTGATCGAGCCGCAGCGCGGTCGCATTGCCGAGCGTGACGGCATGAAAAGCGGCAAACGGATCGAGCGTATGACCCAGCAACCGCTGCACCTTGAAGGCTTCGCCGAGCGTGCGCAGCATCGAATAGGAGGTGCCGGCGCCGATGTCGCTGGCGATCGCCACCGTCATGCCGCTGTCGCGCGCCCTCTGCCAGTCGAACAGCCCGGACCCAAGAAACAGATTGGAGGTGGGGCAATGCACAGCGACCGCGCCGGCCCCGGCCAGACGAAGGCGTTCGCGCTCACCGAGATGGATACAGTGGCCGAACAGACTGTTCCTACCAACCAGCCCGAAATGATCGTATACATCGGTATAGTCGCGCGCCTCGGGAAACAGGCTGGCAACCGTCTCGATCTCCTGCCGGCTTTCCGAAAGATGTGTCATCATCAGGCAATCGGGATGCTCGCGCATCAAGGCGCCGGCCGCCTCAAGCTGCTCCGGTGTCGAGGTAATGGCAAAGCGCGGTGCGATCGCCACCTGCTGGCGACCATGGCCATGCCAACGCCCGATCAGCTCTTGCGTCTCGTCATACGCCTGTCGGGCGGTATCGAGCAGGGGGGCAGGGGCATTGCGGTCCATCATCACCTTGCCGGCGACCATGCGGGCGTTGCGCTGGTCTGCGGCTTCGAAGAACGCCTCGGCCGAGGCCGGATGCACCGAGCCGAACACGGCAGCAGTCGTGGTCCCATTCCTGAGCAACGCATCGACGAAGAAAGCCGCCACCTTGCGCGCATGCGAAGGATTGGCAAAGCGCTGCTCCTCGATGAAGGTGAAGCGGTTCAGCCAGTCGATCAGCCCTTGCGCATAAGAGGCGATGACCTGCGTCTGGGGAAAATGCAGATGCGCGTCGATGAACCCGGGCATGACCAGATGCCGCCCGGTGTCGATCATCTCGATGCCCGGCGCCATCTGCCGTTCCATGGCGAAATGCTCGCCGATGGCGGTAATCATCCCGTTGCGGATGATCATGATCCCGTCATCGAGATACCGGTAAGCCCGCGCGCCGGCGATCGCCGGATCGTCGACAAACCACAGGAGACGGCCGCGTACAGCGCGAAGGGAAGGTTTTTGAAGCATTCCTGCCGCATATCGCAGAAATCGATGCTGTCCTAGTGGGAACGAGACGGCGCCGGCTTGGCGAGGCAAGCCGCTTCGGGCTATTGCAGAACAGAAAGCTGGCCAGGCGATTTCAGAGGGATTCTAGGACTTCATGACCATCCGGGTTCATCAGGGCGACCTTCCCGCCCCCCTGCCGTCGGGATCGGTGGTGGCAATCGACACCGAAACGCTCGGCCTCAACCTGAACCGCGACCGTTTATGCGTGGTTCAACTGTCGCTCGGCGATGGCACTGCCGATGTGGTGCGGATCGCCGCCCGCCAGACCTCGGCGCCGAACCTGGCCAAGAGCCTGGCCGACCCGACCATCCTCAAGCTGTTCCATTTTGCCCGGTTTGACCTGGCTGTGCTGTTCCGCGCCTTCGGCACCATGCCGGCGCCGGTCTATTGCACCAAGATCGCCTCCAAGCTGACACGCACCTATACCGACCGGCACGGTCTCAAGGACCTTGCACGCGAGCTTGCCGGCATCGAGATGTCCAAGCAGCAGCAATCGTCCGACTGGGGGGCGGACACTCTCAGCGACGCGCAGATCGCCTATGCCGCATCGGACGTGCTTTACCTGCACGCGATCAAGCAGAAGCTCGATGTCATGCTGGCGCGCGAGGGGCGGGCCGATCTGGCGCGGGCGGCTTTTGCCTTCCTTCCGAGCCGGGCCTTGCTCGATCTCGCCGGCTGGGCCGACAATGACATTTTTGCGCATGAATAGGCAGGTTCGCGCCTTCAGCCGTCCTTAACGGCAAGGCGTCATAACTTCGCCATTGAAACAGGATTAGCGGACAGCATGGTTTCGCTTGCTCCTTTCCGGCTTGGCTTAAAATCGGTCCGCACCGCGCCGGAGCCGCAGTTCGGGGCATTGTCACCGACCGATCAGGCATTCGAGGCTGCCCGCCGGCATTCGGTGCGCGTTCGGTTGCTGCGTAAGTGGATCCCGATCGCCTGTTTTGGCGCCATTGCATTGACCGCCGTGGGGCGCTTTCTCAACCCCTTCGCCAGCCTGCCGCAGGATGTCTCGGTCTCCAGCGTGGCGCTGGAGGGATCGCGGCTGACCATGGAACAGCCGAAGCTGTCCGGCTTCAAGAGGGACGCCAAGGCCTATGAAGTGGTTGCCGATTCGGCGGTTCAGGACATCCGCAAGCCGAACGTTGTCGAACTCAACAAGCCGGTCGCCCGGATCGAAATGCAAAAAGGCACATGGGCGCGCCTGTCGGCTAAAACAGGGGTCTATGATGCCACCGGCGAGACCCTGAAAGTGACTGATCAGGTCAATATCAAGACCGATACCGGGCTGGAGATGAAATTGCAGCGGGCCGAAATCGCATTCAAGCCGGGCACAATGGCTTCGGATGCACCGGCCGAAGTGGTGCTGCCCAATGGTTGGGTCAAATCCGACCGGCTGAGCATTCTTGACCATGGCAAGGTTGCCGTGTTCGAAGGCAATGTGAAAAGCGAATTCATCGACAATGCGCCCGATGCCGGGACCTCCACCAACGACAGTGGGCCCAAACCATGATCCTTGTCCGTTCGCTCCTTCCGGCCTTCATTGGCGCTGCCGGCCTCGTTCTGGTTGCCTCCGGCACCGATGCGCAGACCCCCAAGCCGCAGACGGCCAGCGCGCCGGCCAGCAAGGAAGCTGCCGGCAAGAAGCCGGCATCGCCGCTGTCGGGCTTCGGCTCCAATTCCAAAGACCCCTACAAGATCGACGCCAACCGGCTTGAAGTGATGCAGAAAGACAATTCCGCGATCTATTCGGGCGATGTGGTCGTGGTTCAGGATAAAATGACGATGCGCTGCTCGAAGCTTGTGATTTTTTCTGATCAGAAGAGCAGCGAGCAGCGCAGCCAGGCCATTCGCGGCACCACCTCGGCCCAGCCCGCGCCAGCGGCAACCGGGCCGGCGGCAGCCAGCGGTCTCAAGCGGCTCGAATGTCACGGGCCGGTTTCAATCGTGAAGGAGAAGCAGACCGCAACCGCCAATATGCTGGTCTATGAGAATGATGTCGTCACCTTGACCGGCGCGGTAGTGATCTCCGATGGCGAGAATGTCCAGGCTGGCGAGAAGATGGTCTACAACACCAAGTCGGGCGTCGGCACAGTGGAGGGGGGGCGCGTGCGCGGTATCTTCACTCCGGGTTCCGGTGACGGCAAGCCCAAGACCTGAAGCGGCCGGCCTGTCGTTCATGTGACGGATGGACGGACCCGGCGGCGCCATGCGATGATGCACTCGTGGTAAAGACCCTTCTTCAACGACTGCGCGGCCGCGTCGGATCGGCACCTCACCGGATCGCTCCAACGCCTCCGGCCTTGTCCGATCCTTCAGGTCCGCAGGCCGCATCGCCTGGCTCCGACACGCTGCCTTCCTGGGTGCAGCCGCAGGCGCGCGCGCTGTCGGGCAAGGATATTCTTTCTGTTCATCAGGTGGGCAAGAGCTACCGTGGCCGCGAGGTGGTGCGCGGCGCCAGCCTCTATGTGCGCAAGGGGGAATCGGTCGGCCTGCTTGGCCCCAATGGTGCCGGCAAGACCACGATCTTCTACATGATCACCGGCCTGGTGCCCGCTGATAAGGGCGAGATCATACTCGATGGCCATGCGATCACGCCGCTGCCGATGTATCGAAGGGCGCGGCTGGGCATCGGCTATCTGCCGCAGGAAGCCTCGATCTTCCGCGGTCTGACGGTGGAGCAGAACGTCCGTGCCGTGCTCGAGGTGGTCGAACCCGATTCGAAGAAGCGCGAGCGGGAACTTGATGCCCTGCTGGAGGAATTCAACATTGCACGACTGCGCAAGTCGCCGTCGATCGCGCTGTCGGGCGGCGAGCGGCGCCGCTGCGAGATTGCGCGAGCGCTGGCCGGCCGACCGTCCTTCATGCTGCTGGACGAACCCTTTGCAGGTATCGACCCGATTGCGGTCGGGGATATCCAGGCGCTGGTGCGACAGCTCACCGCCCGCGGGATCGGCGTCCTGATCACCGACCATAATGTCCGCGAGACGCTCGGCCTGATCGATCGGGCCTATATCATCCATTCCGGTCAGGTGCTGATGGAAGGAACGGCCGACGATATCATCAGCAATCCGGACGTGCGCCGCCTCTATCTCGGCGAGGATTTCCGACTCTAGAGCATGTCGCGATTAAGTGGATACCGGTTAATCGCAGAAGACATGCTCT